>URYY01000001.1 GCA_900552245.1 uncultured Opitutales bacterium
ATTTTTCCAATCCGGCTGAGCGACAATTCCAACCTTGTATCCCGCATTTAAAAGAGTGCGCGCAATGACGACGGGGCCGAAACTCGGGTGATCCACGTAGGCATCTCCGGTGACTACGAGTATATCTATCTGGCTCCAGCCGCGGGCGCGCATCTCGGCAAGAGTCATTGGCACAAACTTTGTGAGGTAGCCGTTTTTCATTCTCACAGACATAATTAAAGCTATCTAAAAAAAATCAAGTTCCAAGACCTTGCATGTTTGATTTTAGCTTTGCTCCGTCGCGGTAATTTTTGGAAGGTATCGCAATTTTTTACATCGCATTTGGCTACTTAAGCCCTTCTTGCAAGGTGCAGGAGTAAATAAACTTCCAAACTTTTTTTCGCAATATTTTATAGATTTTAAATTAAAAAGATACGAACTAGCGAACCTTGGGCAAGGCGCATAAATAACTAGGCCTACTTCGGAAATTAGCTTGTAAAATTCTTCTAAAGGCGAAAAGTTCCAAGTTTCTAAAGTAGCAAATACAAATTAAAAAATTGCATATTCTTTAGTTTTTTATTCTAAATGACGAAGACTAATATTGATAAAAAACAAATTTAGCCATATTTTAAAATATGAAGTTTAAAACAGCCCTTCTATTTTTATTTTTCTGCGCCGAACTTTGCGCATACACGCCAGAAAACGTATTTGTAATAGCAAATTCCACTTCTAAAAAATCGATGGAACTTGCAGAAACCTATTGCCGGAAGCGAAATATTCCGAGCGAAAATATAATCGCTTTAAACCTTAAAGAAGCCCCCGACATCACTCGAGAGCTCTACGAGCGGCAAATAGCAATTCCCGTTTATGAGGCCCTAAAAAAATCCGGAAAAATTAGCGCCTTAAACGGCACAAATATTCCAAAGGAGGCGCTCGTTACGCAAAGCCAAGTTGAGGCCATAACAATCTGCAAGGGCGTTCCATTCATAATTCGCCCGGAAATTGCGGAGATGAAAGGCGAAAAGAAAAACTACATAAAAAACGACGCGGCTTCCGTCGATAGCGAACTAGCAATGCTCTTGCAAGGCTCGTATCAGCTAAACGGATTTAGAAAAAACCCGGCTGCCGGAATGGAGCTAAGCATGGATATGGCAAAAATTCTAAAGCTAATCCCGATAGGGCGCCTCGACGGCCACACTTACGAAGCCGCAAAATCAGTACTCGAAAGCGCCCTTGAAGCCGAAAAAAAAGGCCTGCGCGGAAGAGCCTACATAGATAAATCAAAGAAATACAAGGAGGGCGACCTTCGCCTAGAAAAAACCGCCGAGGAACTCAAAGCCCAAGGCTTTGACATCTCTATAGACGGAAATCCCGCCTGCATGAGCTACACGCAGAGATTTGACGCCCCTATATTCTACTTTGGCTGGTACACATTCGCGCCAATTGCGTACTTTAAAAGCAAGGATATGCTATTTGCAAGCGGCGCAAGCGCCCAGCATATATATTCGTGGTCAGCCACAAACCTCACAAACACAAAGGCTACTTGGACTCCAAACTTGGTCTCGCACAGGGCAGCCGTTTCTTTCGGCTACGTTTACGAGCCCTTTTTGCCCCTTACCCACAACTCGGCCATATATGTTAAAAGCCTCTTTCAGGGAAATTGCGCTGGAATAGCAATCTTGGCCTCGCAAATGGGTTTAAGCTGGCAGAATATAGCCATAGCAGACCCACTCTTTGAGCCGCTAAAGCACGATTTAAACGCGCAACTAAAAGATATTGAAAGCGGGCTAGGCGACGAACTTTCGCAGTACGCCGCAATAAGAAAGATGAACTTGTTAGCCGAAGCCTCCGGCAAGCAAAAGGCGGTGGAATTTGGAAAAGCTCTAAGCGAAAAACTCCCATCTAAGTTTGCGTTAAATTGGAAGATTTCCCAATTCTTGTCGGACTTAAATGAGCTAGATAAGGCAATTGAGTTTGCAAAAAAATCGCTTTTGGAAACTCCTAGAGCTTTCCAAAACTACGGGCTAATATTTGAAATTTGCGCATTTTTAGAGGCTAAAGACAAGAACTTTGACTCGGCAAGCATATACGAAGAAATGCTCGATAGCGCATTTAAAGATAAAAACGACGACTTTCTGAAAGTCGCCCTGCCCTACGCGTTAAAGAGGGCAAAATTTGCCGCTAAAAAGCGAGAAAAATACGAGGGCAAGCTAAATGAGCTCCTTCCTCCAAAACCTGCAAAAAAGTAAAAAATTCTTTTTATAATTATAGACTTATAACTTTGCATTCACATAAAAGTCAAACGGCAAAGGCAAGTTAAAAAATGAACGATTGTTCATTTTTTGCTTGACCTAAAAGTGAACGCTCGTTTACTTTTCCGGGCTTTAATTGAGAATTTGAAAAGTTATGACAGACACCCGAAGCGAAGAGTTAAAATCCGATAAAAGCATAGCCAAACACCTCGATAAGGCTGTTGAATGGCTCTTGGACAAGCAGCAGGAAGGCGGTTTCTGGAATGCGGAAGTCGAGACAAACTGCTGCATGGAGGCCCAGTGGCTCATGGCAATTTACTTCTGCGGCATAGACCACCACAAAAAGCAGGGCGTCATAGATTACATACTGAATTGCCAGCGCGAAGACGGCGCGTGGGACGTCTATACCGACGCACCAAACGGAGATATAAATACGACGCTCGAATGCTACGTCGCACTGCGCCTTTCCGGATTTTCCAAAGACGGCGAGGTCCTCACAAAGGCGCGCGCATGGCTTTTAAAGAACAAGTGGCACAAGCACATAAGGGTGTTTACGAAGTACTGGCTTGCCCTTTTTGGAGAGTGGAAGTGGGAGCACACGCCGGATTTGCCGCCTGAAATCATATACTTTCCAAAGTGGTTTCCATTTAATATATACAACTTCTCGGCATGGGCGAGAGCAAGCATGATGCCGCTTACGATAGTTTCGGCAATAAAGCCCGTCAAGGAATTGCCGCCAGAACTGCGCCTTGACGAACTCTATCCTGAAGGCAGAGAAGCGGTGGACTACAGGCTGTTAAGAGACGAAAAAATCTCAAAGGTATCTTGGAAAAAATTTTTCCTTACAAGCGACAGGCTATTGCACGTTTACACGAAGCTTTCAAAAAATTCGCGCATACGAAAGCATGCGATGAAATCCGCGATGGAGTGGATACTTTCGCACCAAGACGACGACGGTTACTGGGGTGGAATCCAACCGCCTTGGATTTACGGAATAATTGCGATGCACATTTTGGGCTACTCAAAGAATCAAGTAAATATGGCAAGGGCCCTAAATGCCGTGGATTTGCACTGGAGCGAAAAAACTCCAAAGGGAATACGCATAAAGGCCAGCGAAAGCCCCGTGTGGGACACCATGCTATCGGTAAACGCCCTCTTGGAAGCGGGGCTTACGCCGAGTTGCAAGAAGCTTTCAAATGCGGTGGATTACCTTTTAAATATGGAAAACCGCCACTATGGCGACTGGTCGAATCTAGTCGGCAGGAAAGTTGAACCAAGCGGTTGGTCATTCCAGCGCTCCAATGTGTATTATCCGGATATAGACGACACTGCGGTTGCGATGCTTGCGCTTAAAAAATTTAAGCGTCTACTACCCTCCTACGATCAGAGGGCTGCGAGGATAGATGCGGCCTTGAGGCGCGCGGCAAATTGGATAATTGCAATGCAATCTAAAAACGGAGCGTGGGCTGCATTTGACAGAGACAACACAAAGGCCATAATCACAAAGCTGCCATTTTGCGATTTTGGAGAGGTGCTGGACCCTCCGAGTAGCGACGTGACAGCGCACGTAATAGAAGCCCTCGTAAATTGCGGCTACGACCGCAAGCACCCCGTCTTGCAACGCGCTTTGGAATTCCTCTACAAAGAGCAAGAGAGCGACGGCTCATGGTTTGGGCGCTGGGGCATAAACTACATTTACGGCACTTGGTGCGTGCTAACGGCTCTGGCGGCCGCCGGCGACACAAAGCAAGACGAACACATAAAGCGCGCGCTAAACTGGATTTACTCGCGCCAAAACCGCGACGGCGGCTGGGGCGAGAGTGCGGCAAGCTACATGGCGCCCCTATCCGCCGGCGAGGACGCAAAATCCACGGCTTCTCAAACCGCGTGGGCTCTAATTGCGCTTTTAAATTTTGAAGACAAGTTAAATCCGGCAATAAAAAGGGGCATAGAATTTCTAAAGTCAACGCAACTTGAGGACGGCTCATGGTATGAAAATGAATTTACCGGAACAGGTTTTCCGGGCTACGGGCTAGGGGCAAAAGTCGATTTGCGCGCGGGCAAGCCTCTGCCCCAGGGCAAGGAGCTCTCAAGGGGCTTTATGCTGCGCTACGGCTATTACTGCCAGTACTTCCCCATAGTTGCGCTAAGCCTTGCAAAGAAGACTCAAGCATGAAAAACGCAAAGGAGCTAATACTTGAGCACACCTTCATTTTGATGCTTGAAAGGGGTCTGGACGGAGTTTCCGTAAGCGGATTGCAGGAGGCTACAGGGCTATCCCGCGGGCTCTTATACAGGTATTACAAGAATAAGGACGAGCTAATTTTGGAAGTGTGCAAGCGCTACTTCTTCGAGCGCTACTTTACTTTTGATGTAAACTTAAACGAAATATCGCTTGGCGACTTTATAAATCTTGCAGAGAAATCGGCAAAACAGCTCTTCAAATCTTTGGAGAATATTTCAGGCAAGAAGGTAAACATATTGCGCTACAATATGCTCTACGCAGATGTCTTGGATAGATTGCCCCAATTTAAGGACTACGCTGCAAGCGAAATTAAGAAGATGCGCATTGTTTTAAAAAGCTCAATTAGCCGCGGAGAGATAAAAGATTTGCCGGTAGATTTTCTGGAAAACGTGCTCTTAGATATACTAGGCAGGGTCGCTTGCCTATCAAGCGGCAACAATCCAAAAATCTCAGATATTTTTAAAGACAGCAAGCGCTTCTACAAGCTCATAAAAAAGGGCTAACATCAAATTATACCCGCTTAAAATCTATTTGTAAAAAATAAGTTAGCTAAGAGGCGCTTGTTTAGCTTTGCATGCGCACTTCAAGAAAGAATAATAAAACGGCAAGCAAAGAAAGACAAAAAAGCTCCGCCCAAAAAGCAAGCGGAGCTCAAACAAAAAGTGATGTGACTATTCTCCGTCGTCGCCGATAGCCTGAACGGGGCAGGAATCCATAGCTTCCTTAGCCGCATTTAACTCGGAGTCGTCAGCGGGCTGGTGCGAAACATAAGCGCAACCGGCGTCCTCATCGCGAGAGAAAACCTGAGATGCCGTTTCCTGACATAGGCCGCAATCGATGCACTGTCTGTCAACATAGAACTTGCCCGGAACATTCTTTTCCGACTTGTCTGATTTGTCTGCCATAATAGTAATCCTTTGAATTTTGATTAAAAAGTATGGATAGATGATTAGAAAATTTCAAGATTCCGTCAATAATAATGCGAGTAGGCCCAAATATTTTTTTTTGCAAAAATTTTAAATCTTGCAAAAAGCGAAACAAATTGAAGTATCTAAAACTGTCGGGAGACGGGCGTTCGCTCTATTTTATGGAGAGGAAAGTCCGGACACCACAGAGCGGAATTCCGATTGAAAGGTCGGGGAGCCTAAAGGCTTACGGAAAGTGCCACAGAAAACAGACCGCCGCGCGAGCGGCAAGGGTGAAAAGGCGGGGTAAGAGCCCACCGCGGTTCGGAGCAATCCGGCCGGCACGGTAAACCCAATTCGGTGCAAGACAACATATAGAGACGAGTTGCTCGCTCGATGTCTCAGGGTGTGTCGCACTCCTTGCGGAGGGTTGCAATTTATTTGCAGCCAGATAAATGAACGCTATGGCGCGTACAAACGCGTGCGCGCCGAAACAGAATCCGGCTTACAGTTTCCCGACGCGTTTTTTAAATTGAAGTAGCTAGAAAAATTGTAGATTATAGAGGGCAATGAAAAAATTTATATTGGCAATTTCAACACTTTGCGCCGGCTTTGCCTTGTGCGCGCAAGAGGCACCCCAACAGCAGGCAGTAGCGTGCCTGGGCAAGATTTCGGCGGGCGACACCATTGCGAGAGTCGCAGCCCCCTCTCCCATGGGGAATACCCCCATAATAACTAAGCTTTTTATAAAGACTGGCGACCAACTAAAAGCCGGCGATAAAATCGCTCAAATTTTTGGATACGAGAAGGCAAACGCAAGCTACGAAAGCGCAGTGGCGTCTTTAAATCTGCAAAAATCCGAAAGCGAGCTGAGGCTGCTTCGCCAAAAGATTGAGTTTGAAGAACTGGCGGGAACCTACAATCAAAATTTGGAAGTTTTGCGCAAAGATCCGCCAAGGAGCGAGCGCGAGAAGCTGGAGTATGAGCAAAAGTCTATAGCCCGCAGATTGGAGCAGTCGAAGCGCATACTTGAAGCTATGCAGCAGAACGAAAAAAACATTATAGCTTCGGCGGAAGTCGCTACGCAGGAAGCGCTGAGAAGCCTCGACGAATTTACGGTCAAAGCCCCAATTTCCGGAGAGGTAATAGAAGTTAGCGCAAAGCTTGGGGAAGTTGTCACCGAAGCCGGCATATGCGAAATTGCCAATACCGACGAAATGTTTGTGGAAGCCGAAGTTTATGTGAGCGACATAACTAAGGTGAAAGTCGGCGACATTGCAGAGTGTGCTCCTGAAGCTTTTGAATCCGAAATTCTAAAGGGAAAAGTGGTTGAGATATCGCCCTATGTTAAGAGCAACAGACTCTTTAGCCAAGACCCGAGCGAATATGCCGACAGAAAGGTGATACTCGTAAAAATAAAGCTCGACGAATCCGACAAGGTAAAGAATTTGATAGGCTCGCTTGTCAGAGTCAGGATTTTTGTGAAGTAAAACTTTGCGATGAATTTTTTTGTAAGACTCTACGAAAAAATTATCCCGCTTGGGATTCCGCTGTCGTGGCTGCAGCTCACAGGCGAGCGCAAGCGCTTTTACGCGGCGCTTGCGGGAATTACCTTTGCGGTAGCGATGATGCTTTTTCAGATGGGCCTGAGGGCCGCTCTATTTAAGCAGGTGATAGCGCCCATATCGCTTTTGAATGCGGATTTAATTATAGTTGGGCCGAACTACGAATACTTTGGAGTTGGCAGAGGCTTTCCTGAGGTACGCCTGCACCAGGCCTACGCGCTAAAGGACTTGGATTACGCAACCCCGCTAAAGCTCGGCACTATGTCATTTAAGAATGTGGATAACGGCAGAGAGCGCGATATCTTTGCAATAGCCTACGACCCATCTAAAAAGGTATTTTTAACAGACGATATAAATGCGGGCTCAAACGCGCTAAAAAAGGAGGGCTCCATTCTTTTTGACAAACTCTCTCGCGAGCAATACGGCGAAGTTGCAAAAGCATTTGCAAAGAATCCGCATTTAAAGACGGAGCTCGGCGGAAAGCGCGCAAGCATAGAGGGCTTGATTGAGATAGGCCCGACATTCGCAGCCGACGGAAACGTGCTTATGAGCATTCCAACGCTCGATTCCATCTGGCAGGGAACACCGCAGGGAGTTGTGAATGTGGGAGTGCTGAAGCTCAAAGAAGGGGCGAATGTGGGAAATTGCCTTAAAAACCTCAAGGAAATTTTGCCCGACGATGTGTCTGTGATGACCAAGGAAAAATTTATTGAAAACGAAAAGCAATACTGGGCAAATCGCACGCCTATAGGCTTTGTCATAAGCGCCTCAATGGCGGTTGCAATTTTTGTGGGCGCTATAATAGTTTATCAGATTTTGTACACCGACGTCACCGACCACCTTCCAGAATACGCAACGCTAAAGGCTATAGGTTTTGACGATAAGTTCTTTATTTGGGTGATAATTCAGGAGTCGCTGATATTGTCTATACTTGGCTTCATACCGGGAACGGCGATAGCCGCCCTGCTTTATTACGCAACGCGAGTAATTGCAAATATGCCCACCTACCTAACCTTCACAAACCTTGCCATAGTATTTCTACTTACATTATTTATGTGCTCCATCGCGGGGCTTCTTGCCACAAGAAGGCTCAGAATGGCAAACCCCGCCGACATATTCTGATGAAAATTTTAGTTGCACTTTCCGGCGGAGTTGACAGTTCCGTAGCGGCGCTTCTCTTAAAGCAGCAGGGCTACGACGTTAAAGCCGCATACATGAAAACTTGGGTTAATGAAGACGCATCTAGCGCCTTTGGAGACTGCCCGTGGCATCAGGACGTGCGCGACGCCGAGCAAGTCTGCAAGAAAATCGGAGTGGATTTTGAAGTAGTCGATTTCATAAAGCAATACCACGACGAGATTGTGGAATATATGGTTGAGGGCTACAAGCGCGGAATAACGCCGAACCCCGATGTGATGTGCAATAGGAAGATGAAGTTCGGAAAGTTTCTGGATTACGCAAAACAGATAGGGCGCGATGTCGTTGCAACGGGGCACTATTGTGCAAGCGTTGAAAATCCCGACGGCACAAAGGATTTGGTAATGGGGGCAGACCCAAGCAAAGACCAATCTTACTTTCTTGCTATGATTACGCGAAGGCAGCTTAAGAGCGCGATGTTTCCCATAGGTTCTCTTCTAAAAAGCGAGGTGCGCGAAGTTGCCAGAATGAACGGCCTTTGCAATTCGGAAAAGAAGGATAGCCAGGGAATATGCTTTCTAGGCAAAGTTAAGATACAAGACTTTCTGCGAAACTTCATAGAGGAAAAACCCGGAGATATAGTGGACGCAAAGGGCAGAGTTCTCGGGCGCCACAGGGGGCTTTTTAACTACACAATAGGCCAGCGCAAGGGAATCGGAGTTCCCTCAAATAGAGATAGGCAAAATTACGTAGTAGTAGCCAAAGATTTTGAAAAGAACATTTTGCGAATAGACTTTGACTCCCCTAACCTACCCGAACTTTGGAAGAGCGAGGTGGAAGTTGAGAATCTAAATTGGCTAAACAGGGCTTTAGTTAGAGAGACAAAAATAAAGGCGCGCGTCCGCTACCGCGATCCTCTCGTAAACGCTACATTCATTCCACTTTCAGACAGCCGCGCAAAGGTTGTCTTTGAAGAGCCGCAAAGAGCCATTGCAAGCGGGCAGATTCTTGCAATGTACGACTCAAACATACTCTTGGGCGGCGCAATTTACGTCTGAGAATTTAAAGCTCAAAATCCTTCGGGGCAATCAAAACCACAAACTCGCCCTTTGTATTAGACTTTGAAAGCTGCTCTTTTACCTCGCCCAAATTTCCGACAAAAAAGCGCTCGTGCACCTTTGTGATTTCCTTTGCCACGCACGCCACGCGCCCTGCTCCGAAAACAGCTAAGGCATCGTCTATAAATTTTTCAATTCTGTGCGTAGATTCGTAAAAGCAGAGCGTAAAGTCAAAATCTTTGTACTTTTCAAAGAAGGCAGTTCGGGCGGAAGTTTTTGCGGGCAAAAAGCCGACGAACAAAAATCCGTTTGTCGGCAAGCCGGAGGCTGCGAGAGCCGTGGCAAAAGCGGTAGGCCCCGGAACGGGAACTATGTCTATTTGCTCCTTTCTGCACGTTCTTACTATTCTAAAGCCCGGGTCTGATATGCAGGGCATTCCGGCGTCCGAAATTAGCGCAATTTTTTCGCCTGCTTTTAGCTTTTCTAAAAGAAGCGGCGCCACTCTGCTTTCACGGGAATCCTCATAGACAAAAAACGGCTTTTGCATTCCAAATTTTTTTAAAATTGTGGAGGCGTTTCGAGTATCTTCGCAAGCGACGATATCGCAGTCTCGCAAGGCTTCAATAGCTCTTTCCGATATATCGCCGAGGTTTCCTATAGGCGTTCCCACCAAGTACAATTTGCCTTCGCTCATAGAGATTCAAAGGGGTTAAACATTCGCGTTTTAAGGCTTAAAAAAAGCCTCAGTCTTTCAAATTTTTTTTCTTTAAAGACACCTAAATCCAAGAGGTCCAAAAGCGGAGTTAAAACAAAGTCGCGCTCGTGCCAGCGGGGGTGCGGAACTTCAAGGCGCGCTCCCTTCATCTCAAAGTCCTCGTAAAAAATAATGTCTATATCGAGAGTGCGAGGCGCGTCCTTAAAGGGGCGAGTGCGCCCGAATTTAAGCTCTATACTCTGGCATTTTTCGAGGAGCTCCAAAGGCTTTAAATCGGCATCTAGAGCGATTGCAGCATTTAAAAAGTCTCCCTGATTTTCGTAGCCGACGGGCTTAGTCTCGTAAATTTTTGACTTTGCTAAAATTTTGCCAAGCTTAGAAATTTCGCGGCAAGCCTCGCGCAAGTTTCCGCTTCTATCTCCCAAATTTGAGCCTAAAGCCAAGACGCAAAGAGCCATTACAAATCCTCCCTACTCCGCCGTATTAGAGCTGAAATTTCTGAAACTTTTGACGTAAAAGAGGTATTGCACTTCGCAACTTTAACTTCTATTGAATCTATAATTTCAAACTTGGAGAGCATCTTCTTTGCTATGCAATCCGCAAGCTTTTCAATGAGCCTCACAGACTCTCCGCAGATCACACTTTCAGCAACTTTTATTGCGCTCGGGTAATCGACTGTATCCGACAACTCGTCGCTAAGCGCCGCTTTCTTTAAATCCAAAAGCATTCGCATAGACACCAAAAAGAGAGTGGGCTCTTTTTGCTCGCGGGCAAAGCAACCGTGACGTCCGTAAAGTTTTATGTCTCTAATTAAAAATTCGTCCATAAATTATTTTTTCCAAGTCTTTGATTTTGAAATTGCGCTGAATGATTCCAGAAGAATTTTATGTTCCTTTACATCGTGAACTCTAATTATGTCACTCGATGATGCGGCTAGAGAATACGCGTTAAAAAAGCAAGTTGCTATTTTTGCATTTTCTTCGCCCACAACTTTCCTTATAGTGGATTTTTTAGAAAGCCCAAGCAAGAGTGGAAAGCCGTATTTCCTGAGTGAACCATAGTTTTTAAGAAGCTCCAAATTTTGCTCGGCACTTTTTGCAAAGCCAAAGCCGCCGTCTAAAATTATGTTCTTGTATGAAACTCCGCAAGCCCTCGCATTTTCTAAGATTTTATCGAAGTCCGAAAAAAGTTCGCTTTGCAAATTACCTATTGGCTTAAAGAAGTCTGGGCGGTTGTGCATTAAAATTATCTTGCAGTCGAAATCCGCAGCTATATCGCAAGTCGAAAAGTTCTCGTCTTTAAAAAATACGGAGCGCATTCCGCCCCAAACATCGTTTATTATATTCGCCCCGTTTTGAAGGGCTTTTCTTGCGACGCTTGCCTTGTAAGTATCAACGGATATTTCGATGTCTTTAAAGTTTCTCCTAATTTCCCTCAAGGGTTCAATCAGGCGCACGAGTTCCTCTTCGGCAGAAATTTCAATAGCGCCGGGACGGGTTGATTCCGCCCCCAAGTCGAGAATATCGGCACCGTCTGAAATTAACTTCGCAGCCTGCTTTAGCGCCGACTCAAGCCCCACAAATTTTCCGCCGTCAGAAAAAGAATCGGGCGTCAAATTTATTATTCCCATGAGTTTTACTTTATTTTCACTCATAAACTCTCCAATTTTTCCGCGTATTTTAGAAGCTCCGGCTTATTCAGTTTTTGGGCGCAATCGCGCAAAAGCGAGGCAGCATCTGCATATTTTCCCTTCAATGTTAAAATTTTTGCAAGGCCCAATGCCGATTCCAATGGATAGTCATTAGCCGAATTTTTGTAAAGAAGCTCCGCCTGTTCAAAGTCTTTATTTTCGAGCATTGCATCGGCTAGCATTATGGCAATTCTCTGATTTAGCGGATTCTTTGCATAGGCCTTTTCAAGCTCCGCGCGCGCGTCCTGGGAACTTTGAATTTTTATAGTTGCAAGTAGCTCCCAATACTCTGCGCTATCTTTACTTAGATTTTGCAAAAAATTTGAGGCCTCGCTCCCCATTCCCCTGTAGGCCAACACAAGCCCGATTTTATAGGCCTTGCCGCTATCCAGAGGCATTTTCAGATACAATTCGCAGGCCTTTTTAAACATGGACTGCTGCATATATAAATCCGCCAAAAGCTCATTGTCTTTGGGCTCGGCAATCTTTAGATTTCGCATGGCTTCCAAGATTGATATGGCCTCGTCGTAGTTCTTTTGGTCTATATTTAAGCCTGCAAGCAGACACCAATATAGGGAGTTTCTGGGGCTTATTGAAATTAGCTTTGTGCAAGTGTCGTGCAACTTTGCAGAGTCTTTTAATTCGCGAAGGCAGAGCGCTTTTAATTTTAGCAAATTTTCGTCGTCTGCACTTTGCAAAGCCAAGGCGTTTTCCACGCTTGTCAAGGCCTCCGCATACCTTCCCAATTCAAAGTGGCACTGGGAAATTGCAGGTAGAATCTTTTTTGCTTCCTCTTGGGAAAGCTCAAGAGCCTTTGAAAAATTTTCACAGGCCGCTACCCAATTTTTCTGGTTAAAGTAAATATAGGCAAGATTTCTGCGCGCCAAGTAAAAGCTCGGCAAAATCTCCAAAGCCTTATCATAATAGCGCTTGGCCTTGTCGTAATTTTCAAGATTTGCGAATGCGTTTGCCGCATTAAAAAAGAGCCCTGCCGATGCGGAGTCGCTCTCCAAGGCTTGCTCAAAAATTTTTGCACGCGCCACAGCGTCCTTTTCGGCCGACGCATCTTTAATGATTCCGGCCTCAAATTTATTTAGCTTAGGCTCAAGCTCACGCGCCTCTGCAAGCGCCAAGCATGCCAGCAGCGCAAAAAATATTTTCAGTATAAATTTCATTGCACTAACTTAAATGGTATTGGAAGTATAAACTTTGCCCCTACGGGTTTTCCGCCGCGAGTTGGAGTTTCGTAAAGAAGCTTCGGCAAAACTTCAAGCGCCGCCTTTTTAAAGGAATCGTTTGTAGCCGACAAGACCTTGTCAAGCGAAACCCTCCCGTCTTCGTCTATAAATACGGAAAGTTCAACAAGCCCCTCGGTTCCGCGCGCGAGCATATCTTTGGGATAGCGAACTCCCGCCCCGCTTATTCGGCGCGGAACTTTATCAAGCTCCGAAAATTCAAAAAATTTAATTTCAAAATTTTCCGAAACTTCAAATTCGGAAATTGCAAAGTCACCTCGACCAAAGGAGCGCAAGCCGCCAGATTTTAAGACCTCAAAATTTCCGTATACAGACGGCGCCTCAACGGCAAGTTCCGGAAGCTCTGCGCCCGAAGGCTCAGACGAAACCCGCAAATCCGGAAGCTCCGCACCGGAATTTTTAACGGGCTTTTCAAAAGTTTTGCGATTAAATCTAAAAACCTCAAATTTTTCGGGCTCGGTCTTAACTTTGGCCTTATCGCCCACAAGCATTGAAAGCGGATATATTGCAAAAACTGCAAACACCACCGCTAAAGAGCACAGAAGCGACTTTAACATTCTTTTAAGCGAGCTAAACATCACTTTGCCCCCCTGTTCTTAGGCTGTGAGGATATGAATATTCTGCCTATTCCGCCCTCGCTGCAAGCGTCCATAACCTCAACTAGAGACGAAATTTCTAAGGAGGCGTCAGCCTCTATTAGCGCGGACTTTTCCGAAGAATTGCGCGCCAAGACCTTAAGAGTATCCAAAGTTGCGTAAGAGCCCGCCGCAAAAATTTTGCCGTCTTTATCCACAAAGATTTTAAGGGCTTTTTCGTTTAACTTTTCGTCTTGGACGGATTTTGGGCGCTCTATTTTAAGGGCGGATTTTTCCGAAAAAGCCATAGTAACAACAAAAAATATAAGCAGGATAAACATCACATCTATCATTGGCGAGATGTTTATCTCTCTATTCTCTAAATCTCCGTCAAAACTGGGTTTTCTAAGAGCCATTTGCAACCTTTCCAAGAATTAAGTCCGACTCAAATTTAGAGATACCTATAAGAATTTTTTGGCGCACATTCAGGCAGTACATTCTTATTACCATTGCGGGAATCGCTATCGTAAGCCCGCACTGCGTGGTAATTAAGGCGCGCGATATGCCCTCTGCAACCATTTCCGACTCTGCCTGCAAAGTGGAAAGCGCAAGCGTAAGCCCCGATACGGTCCCAAGAAGCCCCAAGAGCGGAGCCGCCGCCGCCAAGACTGCAATCATAGTTGCAGTCTGCGCCGTTTGGGGCATTATCTGCATTCTAAAATTGTTGAAAGCCGCCTTTAAATCCGCCGCACGGCAGGGTGCAAGAGGCAAATTTAAAGACTCTAAAATAAACTGCCGCGACGAAATTTTTTTAGAGATTGCCTTCAAATAGAAAAGCAAATCAAAGGCCAAGTAATACAAAAAAAACGCAAGCACCGCAAGCGGCAGCATCAAGCCCCCCCCCGCCGAAAAATATGATTTCAAAGCCTGTGTAAAATCAGCCATTAAACCTTGCTCTTGCTTAAGAATGAAGATGAGATTTTTTCCATGTCGGACAAAATCGCCTTTGCCCTGCGCGACAAAACCGCGTTTACAATAAATGCGGGGATTGCCACGACAAGTCCGTACTCTGTCGTAATCAAAGCCTCGCTTATCCCGCCCGACATAAGCTCCGGATTCCCCGCCCCGTAAATGGACAAATCTGAAAATGTCTTTATTATGCCCGTAACCGTTCCCAACAAGCCCAAAAGCGGAGCGACTGCCGCCGTTACAGACAGAAAGCCCAAGCCCGAATACAGGTTGTCGCCCGCGCTTAGCATATGCTCGTACGCGCTTTCCTCCAAGAGTGCGGGCTCCAGTTTTCTATTTTTTACGAAGGACACCAGCAGGTTCTTGTAGGGTCTGGGCGCCATATTCGCAAGTTTTAGCGCGGCGGAATCGTCGGAACCCGCCAATATGTCCACCTTGTCCTCTATAAACTTTGGAAGCCTCTTTGCCGAAAATATCACTATGCTCTTTGCTATCGCCACAACTAGCGCAATTAGCCCGAAGGCCAATATCGGATACATCCAGATTCCGCCCGCTTTAATTTCCTCAATAAGCCCCGATTGGCGCGCGCTGCGCAACTTTCCCAAGGTCGGGTCTATTTGCAAATTAAGAACTCCTGAACGATTTTCTTTGAAGGACTTAAAGTCGCTCTCGGAAAGCAGCTTCTTAAATATTTTTTCTGAAAAAACTTCGCCTTTAGCGGATTTTAAAAGCTCGGAAAATCCGACCAAGAAGGAATCTTGCGAGTAGCCCAAATCTCCGGACTTAGATAGAGCACCTAGGTTTGAGTTAACCCGCGAGCGCATCAGCTCAAAGTCTTGCGCCTTCTTAGATACAAGGCCTGCAAGTTCGTCGGAACTGAGATTAGAAGCCTTCAAAGTTTTAAGCTCGCTTTCAAGTTCCGAAATTTCAGAGCTTAGAGTTTTGATTTCCGATATGTATTCAGCCCTCTTTTTTGAAATTT
This sequence comes from uncultured Opitutales bacterium, assembly GCA_900552245.1. Taxonomy (GTDB): domain Bacteria; phylum Verrucomicrobiota; class Verrucomicrobiia; order Opitutales; family Intestinicryptomonadaceae; genus Intestinicryptomonas. Next base: position 15,329 of record URYY01000001.1, read on the forward strand.
CACCAAGCGTATTGGCATATTCCGCCCTGCTCTTTTCGAGGCTTTCCCTCGCCAAGTCAATAGGCTCTGAAAGTGCAAAATTTGCAAATATTAAAACTGAAAGCGCAAGGAAAATTAACTTCATTTTGTATCCTTTGCGTTAGAAAGTTCTATCTTTACAAAATTATATGGCAACTCTCCATCAAGCATTTTCACAGCTTCACAAGCCCCTTCGGATTTTTCGACATCTATTAGGGCCGAAACTCCCAAGCGCAAATAGCGCCCACCAAGCTTTGTCTGAGCCGATATTGTGTCCGACAAATTCAAGGCCTTTTGCATTGAAAGAGCAATATCGCTAGCCCTTAAATAGACATCGGCATTCTTGCTATTTATCGCATTTAAGACATCTGCCAATATAATTTTTGTATCTGCGCGCTCATCGGCTTTAGCGGAAAAATCTTTCGCAAATCCGTCTAGCAATTTTGCAAGTTTTTCTTCAAAAATTCGAGACTCCGCAAGTCTTCTATTTAAGTCGGACTCAAGCTCTGTCTGTTCCTTTGCCTTGGCAATCAAAGCTTGCTTTTGCTCTAGCAAGCTTTTTTTAAGAGACTTTAAAAGCTCAATCTTTGCCTTAAATTCGCGCTCTTTGTCAAGCCAATCGGCTTCAAGCCGCGCGGTATCTTTTGAGACTTCCGTAGCCTCCCTCAATATGGGTAGCATCTCAATTTGCGCCCAAACTAGAGGCGCAGACAAAATAAAAATTAACACATGTTTAAATGCCCGCATAAGCCCTATTCCAGCACATTTTTAATTTTTCGCATTATTAGTTGGCTCGGCTTTCCCTTTGAAGCTTTGCCCAGGCGCCTCACAAGCTCAAACTGCGAGCTTTCCGGCATCTCAAACTCCCCCGGAGCTTCGAGAATAACTAGAGTGTCGGCATCTGAAAGCTCTGCAAGAACTGCAAAAATTTCATCGCTTTTTTTTAGCAAAAGCGGATATGGAGCGTCCGCAAATAGCAAATCGAATTTTTCTAAAAACATAGACTTTTTTAAGCCTAGGCAATCGCTCTTTAGAACCCTCGCATCAAAGTCGCCCGCCGCCTTTTTTACGGATTCTATATTGCTTTTTAGGCAATCTAAAGCCGAACGGGCGCTCTCAACAAAAACTGCGCTTTTTGCCCCCCTTGAAATAGCCTCAAGCCCGTATGAGCCGGTGCCCGCAAACAAGTCTAAAACTCTCGCGCCGCAAACTATGTCGCCTATGGACGAAAACACAGCCTGCCGCGCGGCGTCTGTCGCGGGTCTGGTAGAGTCTCCCTTTGGGGACTTCAGACTTATTGCTCTTGCCTTTCCTGAGGTGATTCTCATACTCTAATAAATTCACCACGATTATGAAAAAAACCTTCCTCTTGTCAATCGCACTAATCCTAGCCTCAGAACTTTTTGCAGACTTAAAAAAAGAAGATACCCCCGCCCTAAATTCATCTATCGCATTTTTTGTGGAAAATGATTTCAGGTTTTCGGACCGCTACTACACAAACGGGCTCAAGCTAACTTATACAGACCCCGGGCACGATTGGTGGGCTAGCTTTTTGCAGTACAAGGCGCTGTCGCTATTTGCTCTTTCAGATGAAGCCCAAGTGTGGCAAACCGCCTCAATAGGCAATGAGATGTACGTTCCCTACGACATAAATCTGCCCAATCCGCCACTAAACGACAGGCCCTACGCAGGCTGGACCTACCTGTCAAGCGGAGCCCACATAGTCACGAAAGACACCCTCGATAGCTTGACCGTATCTCTGGGCATAGTTGGCCCACAATCTTACGCCGGCGACCTTCAAAAAGCCTACCACGATATAATAGGCGCAGACAAACCCATGGGGTGGGGTTACCAAATAAAAAATGAGCCCGGAATAATAATAGCCTACAATCACTCGCAGCGCATCTACACTCAAAAGATAAGCGAAAATTTCAGCGCCGACTTCATAGGCTCGCTAGGCGCAAACCTCGGCAATGTATCAACCGAAGCTCGCGTAAAAGCCATGTTTAGAATAGGCTTTAATATGCCAAATTCCTTTGAGGCAAACCGCATAGAGCGCTCCAGTGGGCAGACCATAGAATTTGTAGAGGCAAATCAGCCCGATTGGCACCTCTACCTATACTGGGGCGGAACAGCGCGATTCATAGGCTACGACATCACGCTAGATGGCAACACTTTTGCAGATAGCCGCTATGTTGCCAGAAAGTGGCTCGTGGGCGAATCAAACCTCGGAATAAGCGCGCGCTATGAAGATGTTGAGTTAAACTTAAACTGGATTGTACGAACTCAGGATTTTAACAACCAATATGGTGGGCCGCACATATTTTGGTGCGCAAGTCTGCGAGTCTGCTTTTAGCTAAAGCGAATTTTTTATTGAAAATACAAAAATAAAGATTAGCATAAGCCCTGTTTTTTACGCGGTTATTTTGCCGCACGGCACTACTTAAAACTAGATAGGAGATACTTGCATATGCTAACTAGGCGTTCATTTATAAAAAACGCTGCCTTGTTCGCGTCGGCTGCAGCCTTTGCTCCGCGCGCGTTTTCAATTCAAGAAAAAAAGTACGGCGATAACCTGCGAATGGCCTTTATCGGAACCGGCGGCAGAGGCTGGTCCAACTTAAATGACTTTTACAAACTTAAGCAAATTCCCGTGGCACTTTGCGATGTAGAATCAAATAGGCTAAAGAATGCAAAGGAAAAAATAGCTCCGGAGGCTGCAACATTCAAAGATTACCGCGAGATGCTCGATAAGATGCACTCGCAGATTGATGCCGTAGTGATATCGACCCCCGATGTGTCGCACTACGCGGCTGCTATGTGCGCCATAAAATACGGATTGCCCATTTACATTGAAAAGCCGCTCTGCCACACGATAGGTCAGATACGCAGTTTATACAAGGCTGCGAGCGAAAAGAACATAGTAGCCCAAATGGGCAACCAAAGCCACTCAACCGAAGGTATACGCTACTGCAAGGAGTGGATTGAGGGCGGTCTGATCGGCAAGGTAAAGGAAGTCATACTCTGGACTGACAGACCTCTAGGAAGAGGCGTTGCGGATTTCCCGAATAACATAAAAGAATATCCTAAGGCAAAACCCGTTCCGCAAGTTTTAGACTGGGATCTGTGGCAAAATGTGGCCGAACCGCAAGACTATTTTGGAAACGGTGTGGAATACGAAAAGTGGCGCGGCTGGTGGAAGTACGGCAGCGGCTCTTTGGGCGACATAGGCTGCCATATGCTAGATATTCCCGTCTATGCCCTTGGGCTTTCATACCCGTCGCGCATAAAGTCAACTACGCGAGGAGTAACTGAAATTTCCGTAGCAAGCCAAGAGAAGGTCGAATACTTCTTCGACAAATCAAATCAGGGAGTTCCCGTGAAGGTAACTTGGTACAGCGGCTTTAAGTACCCGAATAAGGAGGACGGTTCTTACCCGAAAGACTACGACAAGTCGCTACTGCCGCCCCTACCAAAAGAATGGACCGACGCCGGAAGAAGCTACCGCGAACTCTCCGATAACGGCCAATTCATAATAGGCGAAAAGGGTGTAATTTATGCGGGAGCCATGCACTTGGGTGGCCGCCCCGCCCTGCTTCCGCGCGACTTGTGGGAATCCGTAAAAGACAACCTGCCCAGAACAGAACCCCGCGTAAAGCACAACCACCACTGGCTAAACTTTGTAGAGGCCGTAAAGGGCGAGGCTAAGTTAAGCTCACCCCTCGATTACGCGCACGTCCTAACTGAAGTCGTGCAGCTCGGCAACCTCGCAAGCCGCACGGGGGCTGATATAATTTGGGATTCCAAGAACCTCGTCTGCAAGGGCAATCCAAAGGCAACAGCCTTTGTAAATCCGCCCATGCGAAGCGGCTGGTTCTAAGTTCCATTTCTAAAATTTTAAAGGCGAGTCTATGAGACCCGCCTTTTTTTATTTGAGTTTCACCTCGATTTTAACAAAGCGCAATGCCGCTTTAATTGCTAAAGGAAATACCTCAGACTTCCAAATAAAAAAGCGCCCTTTCAATTTGGGGCGCCCAAAATATTTGTCTTTTTCAAAATAAAACAGAGGCAAAATAAAAAGCAAAAGCTACATGCGGGGCATGTTGCGCATCAGCTTTTTTGCGTTTCCGCCCTTCATCATCTTCATAATTTTGCGCATCTGCTCAAACTGTTTCATGAGGGTGTTTACGTCGCGCACTTCGGTGCCTGAGCCCTTTGCAATCCTGAGCCTGCGGCGGGCGTTTAAGATGTTCGGATTGCGCCTCTCTTCGGGCGTCATCGACAAAATTATAGCCTCGGTCTGCCTCATTTTCTTCTCTTCGCGCTCGCCCACCTGTATGCCGCTTAAACCCGGAATCATCTTTATTAGAGAACCCATTGAGCCCAGCTTTTTAATCTGGCGCATCTGCGATAAAAAGTCCTCCAAATCAAATTCGGCCCTGCGCATTTTTTCAGCCATGCGCATCGCCTCCTTCTCGTCTATATGCTCCTGAGCCTTTTCTACCAAGCTTACGACGTCGCCCATACCGAGGATTCTCTGAGCCATTCTATCGGGGTGAAAAACTTCCAAATCCTCCAATTTTTCGCCAACGCCCGCAAACTTGATAGGCGCCCCCGAAACGCTTTTTATTGAAAGAGCAGCTCCGCCGCGCGCGTCGCCGTCGAGCTTTGTCAGAATTACGCCCGTAATAGACACCGCATCGTTAAAGGACTTTGCGACATTTACAGCCTCCTGCCCCAAGGCCGCGTCGGCAACCAAAAATACTTCCGCCGGATTTACCTTCGCCTTTAAATCGACAATTTCTTTTATGAGAGCCTCGTCTATCTGCAACCTTCCTGCAGTGTCGAAAATTAGCACATTAAAGCCCTCGGAAATCGCCTGGCGCTCAAAGTCGGACGCAAGCTTAACTACGTCTTTAGATTCCCTGTTTGAGTAAACTTTAACACCCAGCTGTTTTCCCAAGACTTCGAGCTGGTCTATCGCAGCCGGCCTATAGACGTCGCAAGCAATCAGGCAGGGATTTAGACCCTGTTTTTTCAAAAGCCTTGCGAGCTTTCCGGAACTTGTGGTTTTTCCGCTTCCGTGAAGCCCCACCATCATTATTTTAAGCGGCCTTACGTAAGAAAGCTCGGTAGAGCCCTCGCCCAAGAGCCTCACCAATTCGTCGTGTATAATTTTTATCAGCTGCTGCCCGGGAGACACGCTTTGCAAGACCTCCTTGCCTATGCTCTCCGCCTTTACCCGCTCTATAAATTCCCTGACCACCTTGAAGTGGACGTCGGCCCCCAACAGCGCCTGCCTTACTTCGCCCAAAGCCTCCTGCATATTAGATTCGCTAAGCGTTCCCATGCCGCGGATATTGCGCAGGGCCTTCGTCAATTTTTCGGTCAAATTCTCCAACATATTGGGTTTAGATATTGGCAGATAAAAAAATATCTTCAATTAAAATTCTCGCTTTTTATCGCCTAAAAAATCCGAACTATTCACCATCTTAGCTAAAGCAAGAATCTAAAACCTATCAAAAAATAGCAGACAGAAATCAGATTTTTCCATAAAAACTCAGAGCCGCCTGCTCTTGCAATGCGGCTCAATTTTTCAAGAAAAAGGCAAGCAAACCTTAGAATACCATACCAAATTGGGCACCCAGAACAAAGGCGTTAGGATGCTCGCCGCCCTTGGTATTTATTATGTACTGAATGTCGGGCTGGAAAAAGAAAAAGCGATTTACCTGCACCTTGTAGTTTAATTCCAGCATAATCTCGTAGGAGCCACGCTGCGGAGTGCGCAAGTGGTTTGAGTATTTGCCGTAGGCAACTCCAAAACACAGAACATCGTCGGGCCGCGACGCAAATGGAGCGTTAAAGAGCAAGCCTCCGTTTACAAAAAGCGGCATCATCGCCAAGTTGTCCTGCGGGGCGTACTGCAACACTCCCCAAAGAATTAAACCTCTTAAGTCGCGGTAGACATCACCCTTATTTGCGCGCTGAATAACGCTTGGCTTTGAGCGGTCGGGAAAGCCCAAATTCAAAATCATATAGTCTGCCTGAACGTAAATTACGGGGTTAAAGTGCGAAGTTTGCATGGGGTTATCCAAGTGTGGAGCGCTGTACCAATCTGCAACTAAGCCCACGGATATGTTGCCGGGAGAGCGGCCGCTATCGTCGTGGTTTATATCCCAACCGAGTTCGAAATTTGCATTTACGCCCAAAGCCCCGTCAAATGAAAAATCCAAGCCGTGCATGCCGGGCGAATCCTGCCTATCGTTATTTATCTGATAGACGCCAGCCTTGAAATAGTAGCCCTCCTTTGAATCGAGCCTTGTCATGATTCCCCAAGTTGAGCCTGGATAGGCGGAAAATTTCGTCTGCTTAAATACGCCAACAGGATTTCCGTCTATGGCGTTATTCATGTAAAGCCAATAAATAGGCTTTGTCATAAAATTGTCGCCGGCTGCTATTCTTCCGAATTTCAGCATAAAATTGCCGCCTCCAAAAGCCTCTTTTGAATAGCTTAAGAATAGCGACTGCATGCGCATGGTCTGCGAGCCGAAATTCTGCTGAACGTTAAATTCGTTGTCGATAAAATCGTTGGTGAGCGATTTCCCGAATCTCCAAACCCAAGTATTTACCAAAGACCAGTTCTCCAAGGCCTTTATTTTTGTGACCTCGTACAAATCCAAACCAACCCCCAAATTTACAGAACTTGAAACCGTATTGCCCCTATGTGCGCCACCCGATGGATTTGCGGCAAAATTTCCCAAGTAAGTAAAGACGGGAACTATTCCGTTATTTTCAAGATAACTTCTAAATCCTCCCCAGTCGGCAGTGGCGTACGGACCGTCAAACCAGTCCTCAAAACTGTAAAACGGCGGATACGAAACTTCGGCATGCTTCTTGCCGTAGTAGGACTGCGACTTGTCAAGAGGCATTTCCGAATCTCCGTCGTATATGGGTTCCGAAAAGAACTCCTGTTGCTCGGCAAAGAGCCCGGCAGACGACAAGATTAAAAGCAAGCACAGCAGATTTTTTTTATTTTCCATAGTGTTTGTAATCGTTCTTTTTCGTTAGGTTTATCGTAAGAGAGTTTGTCAGACTTAATTAAAATTACTTGAAGCAAAAAACTTGCACGGAACACACCGACCCGCTCGCAGTGCGCCTGACTCTGACTATGTTTATGGGGGCATCTTCAAGATTTACCTTCAAGCCGTCTATAAATAACTTTCTGTCCTTCGGAGTATTTAAGCTAGCGTAATAGACGGACACGGGCATAGCCATAGAGGAGCGCAAATCCAACTTAGGCGGAGCTTCCCCGGCCTCGCAAGCCTCCTCGCATTCCAAAACTCTACTTGCCACATAAAAGGGTAAATTCGCGACCTCTTCAAGCCTCTTAGAAGCGTCAAAGTCGGATATCAAAAGCGGCCTGTAGAACTTGCCGTCAGCCAATATGCTCAAATCGTTGCCAAAATCTCTGGAAAATTTATATATTTTAAAATCGAAAAGGTCCGCGCAAAGGCGGGAACCGCCGCTAACGTAAATATACGAGTGCAATTCTTCGGATTGCAATATGCCACCAAGCCCGCTCTCGTAAAAGACGAATGTCATATTCGGGACAAATCCGTTTCTCTTTGCCAAATCAAGCATCTCCAAATTGCGCTGCAAGAATATGTTTGAAGGCATCTTACCCGCGGCCTCCGCAAACTTTGACCTTGCGGAATCCACATCCTGCACTGCCTTTAAATCAGAGAGGGCAACTATCCCCTCCAATAGTGGTATCAGCGGCAAATCCAGAGCTTTTTTAATGGCTGCAAGCTGCGCGCTTTCACTAATCCAGATATTGTCAACCTTGTATAGGGCGGACACCTGCCTAGTAAAATCGGCATTCTGTTTGCCTAGCAATGCACTTGGCGAAAATCCTGAAACATCGCGCTTTAATAGCTTTTTAAAATTCTCGGCATTTCTTTGGACAAGCTCCTCGGGCGAATATTTAGCAATATCTCTTGCAAAATTTAGCGCACCTTTTGCAGCGTCCTTATCGCCAAGGGCAAGTGCGCTTAAAGCGAGGCTGTAAGAAGCCGCCATATATTCCGTATCCGAAGGCAAATAGCCCTCGGAATTTGAGCGCGAATTTAGAAATTCCGACAGGTACATACCGGAATCGTAGTTGTATGCAGAAGCCGCCAAAATAAGCCCGGCGTCGAGCAGAGCCAAACTTCGGCTCTCGGAATCCACGGAGCTTGCAAAGTCGCCCGAAAGCTCTGCCGCCCGCTTGTAATCGGCCTTGTAAAATGCCTCGCGAACTTCCCTTTGATCAACGCTTGAACAGCACGCGAGCATGAAAAGAAGCGGAGCGATTGCGCATTTTGCAAGAGTTTGCATCATATTCCGTAGTAAAGTTCCGCAACTCCATAGCGGAGCGAGCGGCGAGTGTGTATAAAATAGTTTCTATTAACCGTCTTTAAAAGTTCAATTATGCACAGAAACGCGGCGGGCAAAATATCCGCCCTATTTTTTGGCGTTCCGTATTTTTTTGAGAGCCCATCGGCCTTGAGAGATATGGCCTCCTTCAGGCAGAAATTTATATCCTGCATAGTTACGCACTTGTTTGCGCTCATATTGCCTCCGCCCAAAATGCGCCTGGCAGCAGTGATGGCGCCACCCGATATCACGAAGTCAAAGTCTCCCGCAGGCAACTTAATTTTTAAGAAATTTTCCCGGCAAAAATCCCGCAGTGAAGCAACATCCAAGGATCCGTCTTTAGTGAACATGTTTGTGAGCCTCACCGCTCCGACTGGAAAGCTGTCCGGAAAGGTATCAAAGCCCGATTTTGAGACAAATTCCATAGATCCTCCGCCCAAATCTCCGTAGAGTACATTTAGCTTTGGCCTGCCCTTTAGGGACTCGTCGCCCATAGCCCCTCGAAAAGATAGCATTGCCTCCTCCTTTCCAGTCAAGACCCTCACGCATATTCCGCGCAGCAAAAGCTGGCGCAAGACCTCCTTTGCATTTGGGGAATCTCTGAGGGCGGAAGTCCCGAAGCAGACAGTTTCAAAGGGCTTGTTAAGCTTTGATTTTGCTAGGGAATTTAGCTCTAGTACGGATGATGTTATTATGTCGGCGGCATCGTCTGCCAAGCCGTTTTTAGAGGAAATTCGACGGGGCAAAGAAAATTCTCCCAGCGCCTTAACCTGATTTGATTCAAGAGATGCCAAAAGCGATTTTATGGTATTTGAACCTATGTCTATAAAGAGAGTTTCTTTCATTCCGCAACTTAGTTAGTACAAGGGCTTGTGGTTCGCAAGCATTTATAGACCCGCGACAGTAAAAATGACAGCAGAGATTTCAAAATAGCTCTAAAAATAATAAAATATTGGAATAATTTTGAAAAAGTATTTGACATAATCGCAAGCGGTGCTTTCTTTATTTAGCTTTTAATTTATTTGTAAACGGAGACTATATAACAATGCAACCGACATATAACCCATCTAAGTTGAAGAGAGCGCGTCGCTGCGGATTCCGCGCGCGCATGAGCACACGCGGCGGCAGAAGCGTAATTTCCGCGCGTCGCCAAAAAGGTCGCAAGCGTTTGGTCACAAAGTAAGTTGAAATGCGCTTTTTGCCGGAAAACAGAGTGCGCTTACAGAGAGACTTTGACTTTATAAAATCAAACGGTATAAAGGCAGATTGTTCTGCCTTTATTTTGTATATAGCCCCCGCCAGGGAAAATAGAGATTGCTGCAGATTGGGGGTTGTCGCTAGCAAGCGAGTTGGCAATTCCGTAGTGCGCCACCATGCAAAGCGGATCTTTAGGGAAATTTTTAGGACTTCGGATCTCGCGGGCAAAAATTGCGACATTTTAGTCTTTGTGCGCAGGGGTTATTCGAAGTTTAAATTTGAGAATCTCAAGCGCAAATTCGATTCGGCCCTGTCCGGATTTAGCTCTGCAAAATGAGCAAGAAACCGACAATTCCGGCTAGATTATGCGCGCTTTGCGTGCGCTTCTACCAACTTGCGATTTCACCGCTAATACATATAATTCCCGGCAGCGGCTGCAGATTTTACCCGACGTGTTCGGAATACACGCTGCAGGCGATTCTAAAATTCGGTGCAATTAGGGGCATAATTATGGGAGCCTGCCGAATACTCAGGTGCAATCCGCTCTGCCGCGGGGGCATAGACGAGGTTCCCGACAAATTTGTATGGAAAAATTTGTTTTCCATAAACGATAAACCCGCAAAAAAAGTTGACGAGACGGATACAAATATCCATTAATTTAACCTTTACTTTTTAGTTATTTTTCAGATGGACATAAAAAATACAATTCTAGGACTCTTATTTTTGCTGGCTGCAATATATGTGATGTACACAAGCGGCAAGCAGCAACAGCAGCTGCAGGACTCAAACACATATACGCAGCAGGTGCAAAAGCAGCAGCCGTCCGAGCAAAAGATACCCTCTGCAGTAGTTGAGAGCTCTCAGGCGGACTCCGCACCTGAAGAAATAGCTGTATTGGAGGACGAATTTGTAAAAGTGCGCTTCACAAACAAGGGCGGAGCGATAAAAGATGTGGTGTTGCCCAAGTTTAAGAAGACGCAAAATAGCGATGCCCCTTACGTATTCAACGCAAACGACAAGGTTGCGGCGCTTTCTCTTGCCTTTGAGACGCTAAAGGACGGAACGCCCCTGCCCTTTCAAAAGACATTTAAACTCGCGCGCAGCGATAAGAATGTGATAGCCTACGAGTACGTCGGCAAGAAGGTGAAAATCACGCGCGCCTACTCGCTTGCCCCATCTAACTCAAAGGGCTTCATACCCTACGTAATATCTACGCTTACAAAGGTGGAGAATATATCTAAAGAGGACATTCCCGCGCAAGACATCTACTTATCTCTCGGGATGGCCTCTCCGAATGCCGGCGACGTCTACGGCACTAATTTGGCCTTCGGCGTTTACGATTCTGAAGATACCGAATTTTTTAACTCTTCACTGTTTGTTGATTCAAAGGGCTTCTTGGGTATAGGCTCGCACAAGGCGAAGGCCTTTGAGAAGGTAAAAGTTGAAAACGTCCAGTGGGGAGTTGTTAAAAACCAGTTTTTTGCAACGGTATTTACGCCCACAAGACCCGCAAACGGCGGCTTTGTAGAGCCAGTTTTGATAGATCCAAAGGCGGAGTCAAACTTTATGAAGATAGGCCTCTTGGGCTATCTTAGCTTTGAGGAACCCGTCTTAAAAAGCGGAGAGAGCAGAGAGATTGAGGGCTCTTTCTACGTCGGGCCAAAGGAGTTGGAGAACTTGGTGGACTTGGGCAAAGACCAAGATTTAGTCATGGACTTCGGCTGGGCTAGCTTTGTGAGCCGCCCGCTCTTAGTTCTGCTTACAATAATAAATTCACTAGTTGAAAATATATCGCCCTCCTGGAGCTGGGGCTGGGCAATTATAATCCTCACGGTATTTGTGAGGATATGCCTATGGCCATTGACGGCGGTTCAGATTCGCTCGTCGCTAAAGATGTCAAAGCTTCAGGAGCCGCTTGCGGAAATTAAGAAAAAGTACGCCGGCGACCAGCAGAAGATTGGGCAGGAAACGATGAAGCTATATAGCGAGTACGGAATAAATCCGCTCGCGGGCTGCCTGCCGCTGCTAATTCAACTGCCGATATTCCTAGGTCTCTACTACATGCTGCAGACCTCGAGCGGAATAAGGTTTGCGCACTTTTTGTGGATTCAGGACCTCTCTCTGCCCGACTACATACCGGGAATGGAGACAATTTTCGGCTTCCCGCTGCATCCGCTGCCGATAATAAACGCGCTAATAACGTTTATACAGATGCACATAACGCCGATGCCCTCTACGGACAAGGCTCAGCGCGTGATATTTAAATTGATGCCGCTTATAATGCTGCTATTTTTCTACACCTTCCCGTCGGGCTTGGTCTTGTACTGGACGGTTCAAAGCATGATAGGTGTGGTGCAGGCAATATTGGTAAATCGCAGCCGCGATACCTTTGAGCTAAAGAAGCGCGATACTTCAAAGCCGACATTCTTTGAGAGGGTAAATGCAATGGCCGAGCAGGAGCGCCTTCGCCGCGAGGGAATTAAGGCAAATGCGCTCAAGGGCACAATGTACGAAAATCGCAAAAAGAGCCCCGGCGGACGCTCAACGCCCCCAAAAAGAAAATAATTGCAAAGGCAGAAAAATTTAGTCAGTTTACAAATCATAAAAAAACGCCTAAGGGCAAATAAAGGAAAAGGAATAAAAAATGTCAGGACACAGTAAGTGGGCTACAACAAAGAGACATAAGGCGGCGGTTGACGCCAAGCGCGGCAAAATATTCAGCGCGATAAGCAAAGATTTGACTCTTGCCGCAAAAGCTGGTGGCGGCGATCCCGAATCTAACGCGCGTCTGAGAACGCTCATAGCCAAGGCAAAGGCCGCTAATATGCCCTCAGACAACGTCGAAAAGGCGATTAAAAAGGGAACCGGCGAATTGCCCGGAGTTTCGTACGAAGAAATCCTCTATGAAGGTTACGGTCCGGGTGGCGTAGGTTTCGTCGTTGAAGTTACAACCGACAATAAAAACCGTTCGGTAGCTGCGGTGCGCTCCACTTTCACAAAGCTTGGAGGCAACCTCGCAACATCGGGAGCTTTGATGTTTACATTCACAAGGAAGGGCCAGTTTATCGTAAGCGCTGAAAAGGCTACGGAAGACACCCTAATGGAAATCGCTCTCGACGCCGGTGCTGAAGACATAATAAATAACGAAGACCATTTTGAAATTCTCTGCCCCATAAATGCCTACGACGCAGTGTCAGCAGCATTGGAAAAGGCAGGCATAGTTCCGGACGACTCAAATCTAGCCTGGATACCCAACACCTTAGTTCCGATTACAGATGCAGAGACTGCTCAGAAAGTCTTGCGCTTGGAAGAGACGCTCGATTCTTTGGAGGACGTTCAAAACGTTTACACAAACTACGATATCGACGACTCGTTGATGGGTTAAGTTTATGGGCAAGACACTATTTGAAAAAGTTTGGTCGCGCCACGCCGTCAGGGAATTACCTGACGGTTCGACGCAATTATTCATAGGAACCCACCTCTTGCACGAGGTCACAAGCCCGCAAGCCTTCGGAATGTTGCGCACACTCGGGCTCAAGGTGAAGTACCCGGAGCGCACCTTTGCAACTGTCGACCACATAATCCCGACAAGCGATATTTCCGAACCCTACGCCGATCCGCGCGGTTACGAAATGCTTGTGGAGCTTCGCAAAAACTGCAAGGAAAACGGGATAACGTTCTTTGATGTGACAACCGGAAAGCAGGGCGTGATACACATTGTTCACCCGGAACAGGGCATAATACAACCGGGCATGACAGTCGCTTGCGGAGACAGCCACACGGCGACGCACGGCGCCTTCGGCACCATAGCCTTCGGCATAGGTACAAGCCAGGTTAGAAACGTGCTCGCAACCCAGACTTTGTCGTTTAAGAAGCTGAAGGTTCGCCGCATAAATGTAAACGGCAAGCTCTCCGACGGCGTAAGGCCCAAAGATGTAATTTTACACATAATAAGGAAGCTCGGTGTAAACGGCGGGCTTGGATACGCCTACGAATTTGGAGGGGAAGTCTTCGATAATATGAGCATGGAAGGCAGAATGACGGTCTGCAACATGGCAATAGAAGGCGGAGCTCGCGTAGGCTACATAAATCCGGACGAGACGACTTTCAAATACCTAAAGGGCCGCCCCTACGCCCCGAGCGCAAAGGATTGGGACAAGGCGGTTGAGGAGTGGAAGAGCTTTGCCTCGGATCCCGACGCAGTTTACGACGACGTGGTGGAATTTAATGGCCAAGACATAGCCCCCACGGTAACATGGGGCGTAAATCCCTCGCAGGCGATATTTATAGACGAGAATATCCCCGATCCGGAAAATATAGCGGATCCAACTCAAAAGAAGGACGCTATCGACGCCCTGGCCTACATGAAGCTAAAGCCGAATACGCCCATAGCCGGAACTCCTGTGAATGTCGTATTCATAGGTTCCTGCACAAATGGAAGATTGTCCGACTTTGAAGAGGCGGCAGCCTTTGTAAAGGGCAAGCACGTTGCAGAAGGCGTAAGGGCCTTGGCTGTGCCCGGCTCTCAGATTGTCGAAAAGATTGCGATAGAAAAAGGGCTAGACAAAATCTTTAAAGATGCGGGCTTCCAGTGGAGGCATGCGGGCTGCTCGATGTGCCTTGCGATGAATCCCGACAAGCTTGTCGGCGACGAGCTCTGCGCTTCTACGTCAAACCGCAACTTTAAGGGCAGACAAGGCAGCCCGACTGGGCGCACCATACTTATGAGCCCAATAATGGCAGCGGCTGCTGCTATTGCGGGAAAAGTTGTGGACTGCAGAAAGTAAACTTGCGCTTAGCGCCGATATTTATCGGCGCTAAGCATTTTATTGTGCCCGAAATTGCTAGGGTATTAACTTTTATTTTGCCAAATTAAAATTCGCCTAAGATGTTTCTAAAACAGGTTGTCATAAACGGCTTTAAGAGCTTTGCGGACAAAACCGTAATGAATCTGCCCAAGGGCATTACTTGCATAGTTGGGCCAAACGGTTGCGGAAAGAGCAATATAGTTGACTCAATACGCTGGGTCTTGGGCGAACAGAGCGCAAAGGCTCTGAGAGGCGGCAAGATGCAAGACGTTATATTCCAGGGCACAGATAAGCGAAAGCCCCTTCAATTTTGCGATGTAAGCCTCCTATTTAGCGAGTGCGAGCAGCAGCTGGGCACGAATTTTAACGAGGTTGAAATCTCAAGAAAAGTTTCGCGCGACGGCGGCAGCGAGTACTTCTTAAACGGCAAGCCCGCAAGGCTTAAGGACATCCAGAGGCTCTTTATGGACACTGGTATAGGCAGGGTGTCCTACTCCTTCATGGTTCAGGGGCAGATAGACCAGATACTGTCTTCAAACCCCGGAGAGCGGCGCACTATTTTTGAAGAGGCGGCGGGAATTACAAAGTATAAAACCCAGCGCCGCGAAGCCCTGAATAAGCTTGAGCTAGTGGACCAGAACTTAGCGCGCGTAACCGATAGAATAGAGGAAATCGGAAGGCAAATCGGCTCGCTAAAGAGGCAGGCCTCAAAGGCACTGCGCTACAAGCGCCTAAGTTACAGGCTGCGCCACTTAGACATCGCTTTAAACGCAAAAAATTACTCCGAAGAAAACGCAAAGCTTGAAACTAGCGAAGCCGAACTGCAGGAAATAACGAGGCAACACGAAGAATTTTCAGCAGAGCTTAGGGAAAAGGAGGAGGAGCTCGCCGCACTCAGGTCGAGGCGCGCCGAGACGCTTGCAAGCTTGGAGCAAATACGGCTAGCGGCGGCTGAATTGCGCTCGCAAAAGGAGCAGGCGGAGCACGCGGCGGAGTTTTCAATTTTAAGAAAGAAGGACTTAACAGACAGAGCCTCGCAAATAGACGTAGAATTAAACTCCTTAAATCTACAGCTTGAAGCTCTTGAGGGGCGCGCGCGCGGCGATTCAGAAACACGCCAAATGCAGTTAGACTTGGTGGCCGGCAGCGACGAAACTTTCGCCCTGCAAAACGCCCAGCTTTCGGAACTTGAAAGTCTCTTAAAGGAGGCCGAGCTTGAGCTAGATAGGGCAAAGCAGGATCTGCTTGTAAGCGAGGGCAACATAACGCGCCTGCGCTCAAAATCGACATCGCTTGAGCTCGAGCTAAAGTCTTTCCAGGTGCGCCATGCGGGAACGAGCGATTTGCTCTTTCAGGCGCGTGAGGAGCTGGAAGTTTTGGGAACTCGCCAAGAGGAGATAAATCAGGCCGCAGAGATGTCAAACGAAAGGCTAGCGGCGGCTGAAGCTGATATTTTTAGCGCGACAAAAAAGATAGACGAGACGCGCACCCGCTACCGCGATTGCCAAGTCTTAATACAAAATTGCGACCGCCAGCTCGCCGCAAAAGCTGCGAGACTCAGCTTGTTAAACGACTTTCAGAATCGAATGGAGGGCTTCTCTGACGGCGTAAAGGCGATAATGCAGGGGAAGTTAAGCGACGTAATTTCGCCCGAGCAAACGAGGGTTGTAAGCCAAAATATAGAGGTTGAAGAGCCCTGGACGCGCGCCTTTGAAACTATGATGGGCGCGGGGCTAGACGCCGTGGCGCTTGAAGATGCGGAAAAGTTGGGCGCAATAATTTCTGCAATAAGGCAAAAGGGACTCGGCAAGGCCTGCCTGCAGCTGCCGGGAGAGTCCGACTTTGACAGCACCTGCCCTCTCGATGATGGAATTTACAGGGCCTCTGATTTTGTCAAGGCAGACAGAGACGACGAAGCTCTGAAAGCCCTTGTAAATAAATTGGTTGCGGGCTGCTACTTCTGCGAGGACATCTGCGCTTTCCAAAAGTTTTTAGAGAAAAACAAGGGCTTTAAATTTGCGCTAGCCGTATCCAAAGACTGCAATCTTCTGGATAGCCGCGGCATAGTTTACATTTCAAATTTAAGCGCCTCCGACACAGAATCTAGCTTCATTTTGCGCAATAAGGAAATAAAGCGCCTAAATGAGGAAATTGCAGCCGATAACGAGCAATTAACAAGCCTAAACGAACAGGCTATGGCTATAAATTCCGAGTTGGAAATGGCGGAGCACGAGCTTGAATCGGCGCGCCAGGCAAGCTCTGAAGTCAAGCGCGAGCAGGCGTCGATAGAAGCTCAAAAGAAGGCTTTGGAGGCCTCTGCAGCATCAAAGAGAGCAGAAATAGAAAAGCATCAGGCTGCTTTGAACGAAATGGAAAATTCCCGCTTTGAAGCCCAGGGCAGGCTCGACGCCGCCCAAAAGGAGATGCAGCAGGCGGAAGATGCACTTGCGCTGGGGCGCGAGACCATAGCGCAAAACGAGGCAAAAATCGCAGAGCTTAGAATGCAAAAGGAGCAGAAGTTTTCCGCCCTATCCGGCGCGCGATTGGATCTTGCCGAAAAGAAATCAAAGCTTGAAAATTTGGAGAGGGGCCTGAGCGCAATACGCCAGCAGCAGGCCGAAACCCGCGAGCTAATAGCAAAGAGAGAGTCCGAAAAAAGGACTATTTTAGAGCAAATACAAACTCTGGAAAGCGACTCAAAGAGCTCTGACGAGAGGGCAAAGGCAATCGCACAACAGCTTGAGAGCGCACAAAAGCTCATAGATGAGCGCAAGCTCTTGCTGTCGGAATCGGAAAGCAAGGTTGCAGAGTTTGAAGAGTCTATGAAGAGCAAGCGTACAAGGCAGGTTACGCTTTCCGCCTCAAAAAGCGAGCTTGAAGTAAAAATTGCCACACTAAAATCGCGCCTGAGTTTTATCGTTGAAAGGATGCTCTCAGATTACGAGACGAACATAGCCTTTGTAGATTGGAAGAGGGAGCTGTGGCTTGCCGACGAAGAGTTTGAAATAAAGCTTAAGCTCGACGATTTGGAAGATGGCGATTTGGACGCAAAGCCAAAGCGAAAGCGCGGCGAACCAACAGAGGAGGATTTTAAGGCTATGGACGAACTAAACTTCTCCGAATTGGAAGCCGAGGGGAAGCAGTTGCGCGAAAAGATTTCGGCAATGGGGGCCGTAAACCTCGTCGCTATCGAAGAGTATGCCGAGCTAAAGGAACGCTACGACTTCTTAAACACTCAAAGTGAGGATTTGTGGAAGTCGAAAAATGAGCTTGTCGCCGCTATTGACGAGATAAACGGAACGAGCCAAAAGTTATTTGCCGAGACTTTCGAGCAAATAAGAAAGAATTTTGAATTTACATTTAAAAAGATATTCGGCGGAGGTGCCGCCGACTTGCGCTTAGTCGAGAGCGAAGATGTCTTGGATAGCGGCATTGAAATTGTTGCGCGCCCTCCGGGAACCGTCCTAAAGAGCCTATCTCTACTTTCCGGCGGCCAAAGGACAATGACGGCGGTGTCGCTTTTATTTGCAATATACATGGTAAAGCCCAGCCCCTTCTGCGTCTTGGACGAATTGGACGCGCCTTTGGACGATGCAAATATAGGTCGATATACGGATATTCTCAAAGAGTTTACGCGCTACTCTCAATTCTTGGTAATTTCCCACAGCAAAAAGACTGTCTCTGCTGCGGATACAATTTACGGAGTTACGATGCAGGAGCGCGGAGTAACGAGGCTTATATCGATGCGCTTTAATCCGGATACAAACGACACGCAAGAGACGGATTCCGTGGCCTAAGCCCCACTTTAATTTTAATTGCAAGCCGCGCACTTTAACGCGCGGTTTTTTTATTATTTGAAAAGCTATTACTTTTTAAATCTAAGCTTTCTTTGCCCGCCCCTACCCTACAAAAATCGCAAAAGTTCAATACTTAAATAAGTAAAAGCTAAGGAGAAAGACATATCCATAATCTCATTGCAGATTCAAAATTTCTCGCAGAATCAGTTAGCTAAAAAATCCGGACTAGATTTGCTAAAAGTTTTAGCCTGCGGAGCCTTAATTTGTTATGGCAAAGCTTTATGCAACTTAACGACAAGTGAATCCAATTAAAAGCTATGCCTCTCAGTTTTCTATACGAAGATTCAAACAAGAAGAAACTGCAAACATATTGAAATAATTAAAGGAGACAGAGCAAGCGCTTAAATATATTTATAAGGCTAATCAAAGCGCTAGCACAAAAAGAATATTACAAAGACGCAAAAGAAATCCCATTCTTTTTTAATAGGTTAATTTTTTTATTCAATTTGATTTAATGACCCTTAAAATAGCAAATAACTATTAAAAATTATATTGACCAAAAATAGGCAAGCAATAGCCTCCCTGCTTAAGATTTTTAAACTATGGCAAACGATTTGGATGAATTGACTGGTCCCGTAAACTCGCAGGGTCGGGATATAAACGTAATTGAAAAGCAAATTCCCGTAAAAGTTGGCTGGGGCTCCACGCTTTTTGAAGTTATGCTTTGGATTTGCGGAATACTGCCGGGGCTAATTTTTCTATTTATGAAAATAAGCGCCTCTAATTACTTCAAAAAATTAGAGCAGAAGATACAGGCAGATGCGTCAACTATAGACAATTACTTGGAGCAAAGAGCGGTAATTCTAAAAAATGTGGCAGCCTTGGTCGGCAAGGCCATAGATTTAGATAAGGATGTAATGAAGACCGTTGCCGCCTATCGCGGAGGCCGCGGCCCTGAGGCGGATTCCAAGAGAAATGAAGTATCCCAGCAAATTGACATCGCCTTTGGAAGGCTCTTTCCGCAGGTTGAGGCCTATCCGGAGTTGAAGGCCCACGCGGCAATAGCCGATGCAATGCAGCAAAATAGCTATCTGCAAAAGGAAATAACCGCCGCGCGCTCCCTTTACAACGACTCCGTCGCGCAGTGGAATGCCGACATATTCTCTTGGCCCACAAAGATGATAGTTGCTGCAAGGGCTGGATACACAACGAGAATCCCCTTTACAACCTCTCGCAAAATTAAAGAAGAAGCCAGAGCTAGCTTTCTATGATTGAGGATGTTTACGAGCCTCTAGATCGCTACAAGTATGAGTTTGAAAGTAAATTTGTCGAGCTTGCCGAAAGCAAGTTCGACGAGCTTGTGAGGGAATCCGGAGTTGACGTAGAAAAGAATAGAAAGACTGTAGCTGAAATAAAGCAGTTAAAGTCGCGCCTTTCAAAATTATCAAGAAATAGGTCGATAAAACTTGCGCTTGTCCTCTTGTTTATAGCTGGGGCTATTGTGGGGCTTGCTTTTATAAGCGCAAATAAGCTTTTTATACTTGGTGCAATTTTGTCCGCAATTTTTGCCTACATAAGTTATAAAAGCTACAAAAAATGCGATGAAATCTGCAATGATTTGGAACTAAAAAGCAGGTTAAAAATTTCAGAGGCGATGACGGAAACTCAGCCTCTAAATAAGCTCTACACATGGGATATGCCTGTAAAGCTCATAGAAAAATGCGTGCCGCGCCTAAAATTTGACCCCTATTTTACCGCCGAAAGGCTGGGCGAACTCAGAAAAAATTTCGGCTGGAGCGACTCTTTTAACAGAAACAAGTCCATCCTCTTTTCGCAATCGGGAGAAATAAACGGAAATCCCTTTGCCATTGGCGAATACTTGGAATTTCACTGGGGGCAAAAGCAGTACACAGGCTACAAGACTATATACTGGACCTCATATATACCCGATTCAAAAGGAAGAATGCGCCCCGTCACCCGCTCGCAGACGCTGAGTGCCACGATTTCAAAGCCCTATCCAGAATACGAAAGAAAGAAAGTTCTAATTTACGGCAATGAAGCCGCCCCAAACTTGAGCTTTTCGCGGGTGCCTTCGGGGCTATCCACCGCTGGAGACGGCGTATTTGCAGGTCTTAAAAAGTGGTGGACGCTTAGAAAGTTAAAATCATTCTCGCGCAATTTGAGCGATAAGTCAAACTACACACTAATGTCAAACCACGAGTTTGAGACTTTATTTGTCACAAAAGATAGAAATAACGAGGTTGAATACAGACTGCTATTTACGCCGCTTGCGCAAAGCCAGATGCTAAAACTCTTAAAAGACAATAGAAGCGGCTTTGGAGACGACTTCACTTTTATAAAGAATCGCAAGATAAATCTCATCTACGCAAAGCACCTTGACGAAACGCCCATAGACACAAATCCGGACAGATTCAAAAGCTGGGATTGCGGAGAGTCAAAGATGAACTTTATGCACTTTAATTTTAAATATTTTAAAAGCCTTTACTTTGCCTTTGCGCCGCTTCTTTCTATACCGCTTTACCAACAGAGCAAAACAAGAGATAAGATTTATGAAAGCCCCACCGAGACAAGCCCTAGTTTCTGGGAGCACGAGGCCATAGCAAATTACCTTGGCGCTTCCAACTTTGAAAGTCCGCTTTCAGACACTCAAAATATTTTAAAGACAAGACTCTTAGAGCAAAATGGCGGGATTAGCAAAGTTGAAGTCTGCGCGCACGGCTTCAAGGGTATCCCGCGAGTGGAGTACAAGACTGTGATTGGCGGAGATCTAAGGCCGCACAGCGTGCCGATTGAATGGTTTGAATACGAGCCCGTAGAAAATAAGGGAACTATTTTTGTCGCCGAGACAAAAGAGGCGGCAGACAAATTTAAAACGGAAAATCTAAGGGAGGGCGAAACTCGCTGGCGCTCAATTTTCTCTTTTTTAGGATAATTTCATTGCCTCAATGCTCTAGCATACCCATTTCAAACTTTTATGTTTAAACTTCAAATTTAATCATGCAAAAAAAAAGCGCACTTGCGTGCGCTTTTTTATATCGCTTGCGAAACCTCACAATTTCCAGTACGGAGACAGTATCTCCTTTACCTGCTCTATGACTTTGCGCTGATCGCAAGTAAGATAATTTCTGACAATGAGCCCTTCGACGGGATCCTTCACTCCGGTATTTTCACCGCTTAAAGCCTCTATCGTCTTGAGTATGCAAAAGGCCATGTAGTTGCCTTTACCGCCCTCTAAAATTGCCACTAAGCGACCATCGGCATGGCGCTCGGCTATGCTTTTAATCATTCCGTAGAGCTTGAAGTAGCCATTGGCTGTAAGTTGCTGGCGACAAAGCGGATCAAATATGTTTGCAGCATAACCCGCAACGGCAACTACAAGTTCCGGCTTATACTCATCTGCTATCGGCAAAATTATGTCTTCAAAAGCCCTTATATAAGCATCGTCGCCGGCGCCGGATGGCATGGGAATTACAACGTTATACCCCTTGCCCTTGCCGCTTCCTATCCAATCTGCATTTCTATCGGCTCTATTATTTTCGGAAAATGCGCCAGATTGGTGTATCTCGGCATACAAGACTTCGTCGGTGTCGTACCAAGCATCTTCAATGCCTTTTTTGTAGTGGTTATCTATATCGACAAGCATTATTCGCTTTAGGCCATATTTCTTGCGCGCATTTTCGATTAAAATATTAAAGTTATTTACAACGCAAAAACCAAACCCCTTGTCGCGCTCTGCATGTCCTGCCGGAGGGCGCTGCAGGCAAAACGCATTTCTGACCTTCCCGGACATTACGCAATCAAGCGCATTTAAATCTCCGCCGGCAGCTTCCCTTATGACATCAAGCCCGCCAACTCCTATTTGGCAGAATTCCCCGACTTCGCCGCCGCCACTCTTGCTGAGCTTTTCCAGCTTGTCTATGTATTCCTTTGCGTGAAAGCCAACTAGCTTTTCCTTATCTAGCTTTGCAGATTCAATACCCACAAGCTTTTCCAAAAGCCCGGTTTTTTTTAACATTTCGTAAGCTTGTGTAACGCGCTCTGGAGTATCGTAGTAATCGCTCGTACTCATGAGCGGATTTTTGCCGGCTGTCATGCATAGATAACCGTCACCGGCTTTATATTCGGCAAAGGCCGAAGAATACATTAAACCTGTCTTACTGCTTTTCATGATATTTACCTTTCTTTACTGTAAAAATTTGCTATCTAGCGCTCTTCCGCTTGAAGCCGGATACGGCCTTGTTTAAGAACTCTGTATATTTGTGAATGAAATTTATCGCGGCACCAATTTCTGCATCGCTAAAGTCTTTAAAGAACTCTTCATTCTTCTTCTGCCATTTGCGATGAATCTTCTCATGGGCTTTAAATACGGCCATTCCACTGTCGGTGAGCTTGTAGTATATTTCCTTCTTATTTGCGCTGTTTCGGTAGGCGGATATGGCCCCGCGAGCCATGAGTTTTCTCACAAGCTTGCTGGTGCCGCCCCTAGTCATCTTGAGAGCTTTGGAAATTTTTGTAACATTCGGATTTTCGACTCTTGCTATGGTGTCTATGCAATGCATTTCGCTTATCGTATAGTCCAATAAAATTGGATCAGCATTATCTTTAAACGCGGCATTAAAGGTGTCGAAGGTGTTGGACATGTCCGACATAACGCTGTTTAAGTCTCTTTTCAAATCCATAATTTTGTTTCCAAGTTAACAATAATTGAGACAAAATCTTTCACATTTTGTTTCCTTGTCAACAAAAAATTTTTAAATATATAAAATTTAAACTTCCCGATTTGCTATTCAGGAAATCTTGCCATGGATATGAAATGCGCTAGCAGGAATCACTTAAAATACAAAAATTAAAGAGCTAAGCAAAGAATTGAAAATATACATAAGCTTTTACAAAAAAGCTCAAAAGTTACAATTTTAAAGGACCTTACAAATTGTACACCCCAAAGAACCAATCAATATCATCTGTAATTCAAGCTTTGAGCGCTGCTTACTTGCGGGGCATAGCTAAGACAAACTGAAAACACACTAACTATGAGACTATTTACAAGCGCGCAAGATCTGCAAGATAAAAAAGAAAAACCCCGCTAAAAAACCTTTATTTTAGCGGGGTAAAGAGACGCGCTCCTACTGGGAGTCGAACCCAGACCGATGGTACCGGAAACCATTGCTCTATCCATTAAACTATAGGAGCCTCTTAAAACTCAAACGAGTATCAACAAGCTTAAGTCTCTTGCAATAAAAATTTGAGATTGCACGTATTTTTTCTTTGAAAAACAGACAAAAGATGAAAGACTTTAAAATATGTCCGCAAAAGTGTTTTCAATCGCAAATCAAAAAGGCGGCGTGGGCAAGACAACCACCGCCGTAAACCTCTCTGCTGCCCTAGCGCGCCGTAAAATTAGAACCCTAATTATAGACATGGACCAGCAGGCCAGCGCGACAAGCGCACTGGGCCTTGAGAAAAAGGAGGGCGCAAGCCTCTACAAAGTTTTATGCGGAGAGGGATCTGCAAAAGACAAAGTTCTGGATACGGGGCGGAAAAATCTTTCCATAATACCTTCAGAAGTCGATATTTCGGCGATAGAAGTAGAATTGTCGGGGGCGGAAAACTACCTGATGAGGCTCAAGGAGTGCATTAAGGATTTGAAAGAATCCGACACTTACGATGCCATAGTAATAGATGCTCCGCCATCGCTGGGCCTTCTTTCAATGAATTCGCTCGTCGCAAGCGACTATCTCTTGATAGCGCTTCAGTGCGAGTATCTGGCAATGGAGGGCCTGGGGCAGATTATGGGCGTTGTCGAGCAGCTTCAAAATGCGGGTGTGAGCGACACACTGCAAGTAGGCGGCATAATAATGACCATGTACGACTCGCGCACAAACCTTTCAAAACAAGTGGTAAATGAAGTTAAAACGCATTTGGGAGATCTGGTCTTTAAGACTATGATTCCGCGCACGGTGCGCCTTGCCGAAGCCCCGAGTTTCGGGCGGACGATTTTTGAGCACGCCAGATTTAACGAGGGCTCTTTTGCCTACGATAAACTCGCAAAAGAACTCATACAACGCTTTTCACTGAAACAGTAAAATGATAACGCTAAAGGGCTACATAAAAGGGCTAATGAAGCGCAGAGTTCTTGCAAAGCGCAAGAATACGCGCAAAAAGATGCTTTCAAAGCGCTCGCTCGAACAATTCGGCGAATTGGAGAAGCGCATAGGCTATATTTTTAAGGATAAGGCCCTGCTTAAGCTCGCCCTCACGCACCCGAGTGCGATGAACACGGCGCACTCTAGGATAAACTCAAACCAAAGGCTTGAGTTTTTGGGAGATGCAGTCTTGCAAACCATAATAAGCGACTTTGTATTTAAGAGCCTCGAAGACAAGCCCGAAGGCGATTTGACTCGCGCAAGAATAGCGCTCACACACGGTAAATTTCTGGCAAAGTTGGCCGACAGATTGGGGATACCGGAAAGTTTGATACTGCCAAAAAAGCTCTCGCACCTGCGCGAGGTTGCGTCGGCGAAGGAGGATTCGATTGAAGCCCTCATAGGCGCTATATATCTGGATTGCGGCTTTGAGAACACAAAAAAAATAGTTCTTGGCTGGTACGAGTCCGCAAGCCTTGACGTTGAAGAAATGGTGGACTCGCAAAACCCCAAGGGGCAGTTGCAGGAGTTGGCGGCAAAGAAGAAAATGACCGTTGAATACAAGTTGCTCTCGCAAATAGGCCCCGACCACGACAAAAAATTCGAGATGGCTGTTCTTGTAAACGGCGAAGTTTACGGAAGCGCGATAGCCAGCTCCAAGAAGCAGGCCGAAACTGAAGCCGCTGCAATAGCCCTCAAAAAGCTCGTATGATTAGCGCAAAATTTGCCCCGCAAAGTAAAGTAGTGTTTTATCCAAACCTAGCTATGGCTTGCACAGGGGCGCTTGTCGCTTCAATTTCCGAAAAGTACGGCGGAGTTAAAATCGTGCTTTGCGATACTGTGGGAGAGTGCGAAAAGCTATACCCCAAAGTCGCCGCCTTTTTAAAGTTGGAAAATTGCGTGGACGATTTGCGCGTCCTGCCCAAAATCCTGCCTAAGGAGGATCCCGATTTCTTTGAGAGCTACTGCGAGAGAGTCGGAACACTAAATGCAATGTCAAGCGGGGCAAATCTGACTATTCTGACAACGCCAGAGGCACTTATGCAGGAAACTCCGGTTCAGGCGGAGCATCTGGAATTGAAAGTCGGAGGAAAGTTTGACATTCAAACTCTCAAACAAAAGCTTGTCGACTTTGGCTACTACAACGAAGTTCTCTGCGAAGGTCCCGGACAATTTGCCCTCAGAGGCGGAATTATCGACATATATCCGATAGCCGCCCGCTCTCCATACAGAATAGATTTTTTTGGCGACGAAATAGATTCGATAAAGCCCTACGATCCGGACACTCAACTTACGCAGAGCGATAAGCTTGATAAGCTTCAGATAGACTCTTTTTTAAGCACTCAAAACCACCTGCCAAGCTACGAATTTTTGTCAAAGCAGCCGGCCACGTGGATTTTCATAGAGCCCCAGAGGCTTTCCCTCGAATATCCGGAACTATTCAGTGTATTTGAAAATTCAAAAGATTCGCGCAAGAATCTACAAATTGTCTTTGACGCAAGAAAAAGCGACACATTCATAGGCCTATCTTCCCTAGCAGAGAGTGGTGAGCTATTTAAAGAAGCTAAGCTTGAGCTTTTAAATACTGAGGATCTAAGCCAGTACCGCCCGCTTCCGATGAGCGAAGGCGTGGGTGTTGAGCGTTTTGAATCGGAGCATCAGCTGCGCTTAAACTTTATAAAGAAAATCGCCGAATGGGCAAAGAGCGGCTATAAAATTTATATTGAGGCCGAGGGAGAGGGCGAGCGCGAGCGCATAGCGGAAATGTTTGCCGAGTGCAAATTAAAGACTCCAAAGTTTGAATTTATAGAGCCATTTTTTGGCGAGGGCTTTTTGGTAAGTTTTGAGGCGGGGCAAAGTCCCTTTAAGTGGCGGGGCATGGACGAGAAAGCCAAGGGGCTTGTCTGCGTAGGCCAGCTTGAAATTTTTGGAAGGCGCATAAAGTCAAACATAGCGCCGCGCCGCAAAATGCTTACGCGCCGCGCGGAAGTCGATTCTCTATTGGATTTTTCAGAGCTTAGCGAGGGCGATTACGTGGTGCATATAACGCACGGCATCTGCCGATACCAGGGCATCACTACGCTGGAGTCGTCGGGTACAAAGCAGGAGGTTTTGAAGCTCGAATTTGAAGACAAGGCTATCTTGTACTTGCCGCTTCACAAGTCGCATTTAATAAGCCGCTACATTGGGCTTGATAAGAGAGTTCCGAAGCTCTCAAAGCTCGATTCGCGCGCGTGGATAAAAGTCCGCACTGCGGCCGAGACTGCGGCCCTAGACTACGCAAGCGAACTTCTTGACTTGCAATCAAAGCGCGAAATTGCAGAGGGCTACGCCTTTGCGCCGGATACCAATTGGCAGACAGCCTTTGAAGATTCCTTCCCATATGTGGAAACTCCGGACCAACTCAGGGCCATAAATGAAGTCAAAGCCGACATGCAAAAGCCCGTTCCCATGGATAGGCTAATCTGCGCCGACGTCGGCTTTGGCAAGACCGAGATTGCCCTGCGCGCCGCATTTAAGGCTGCGATGTCAGGAAAGCAAGTTGCAGTTCTCTGCCCCACAACCATACTTTGCCAGCAGCACTTCAAGACTTTTAGGGAGCGAATGGCGCCCTACCCCGTTGTTGTCGAGATGATGTCCCGCTTTAGAAAGCCAAGAGAGTTGGCAAAAATAAAAAGCGAGCTTGCAACCGGAAAAATCGACATAGTAATAGGCACTCACGCCCTACTTGCAAACGACGTAAAGTTCAAGGATTTGGGGCTTTTAGTAATAGACGAGGAGCACCGCTTCGGGGTAAAGCACAAGGAGAAGATAAAGCACATAAAGGAGGGCGTTGACGTGCTTACCATGAGCGCAACTCCGATTCCGCGAACGCTTTATTTTGCAATGATGGGCGCAAAGACTATAAGCGTGATAGAAACTCCGCCCAAGAACCGCTTTCCAGTAGAAACCATAGTTAAGGAGTATTCCGACGAAACCGTGCGCGAGGCTATACGCCGCGAGGTAGAGCGCGGCGGACAAGTATTTTACCTGCATAACCGAGTAAAGACCATAGAGGAAACTGCAAAGCGCCTTGAAGCAATGTTTCCGAATTTGAGAATCGGCGTAGGCCACGGCCAGATGGACGAACGGGAGCTTGAAAAGTTGATGGGCGACTTTATGGACGGCAAGTACGACATCTTGGTATGCACCACCATAATAGAGTCGGGCTTGGATATTCCAAATTGCAACACCATAATAATAGAGGGGGCGGACAAATTCGGGCTCGCGCAATTGTATCAGCTAAGGGGAAGAGTTGGGAGATTTACAAGGAAGGCCTACGCTTATCTTTTGCTGCACAGGCATGCGCAAATAGTGGCCTCCGCCCACAAGCGCCTAAGCGCCATACGCCAGTACAATAAACCCGGAGCCGGCTTTAGAATAGCCACGCGCGACTTGCAGCTAAGAGGCTGCGGCAATTTGCTTGGAGCAAAGCAAAGCGGGCACATAGCAAGTGTCGGCTTTGATATGTATTGCAGCTTATTAAAGCAGAGCATTGCCCGTTTAAAGGGCGAAAAGAGCGCATCATGGATACGCTCAACAGTGTCGCTTGATTTTATAAGCCTTGGTGAAGGAGGCAAGCGAGAAGAGTCGCTATCAAACGCAAACAACATGTTTGAGGAGCTAAAGGTGCTCCAAATAAAAGAGGCGGGCGGCAAAATGCTATCGGCCTACATTCCCGAAAGCTACATACCGCAAACTCAACTTAGAATAGACCTTTACAGGCGCCTGGAACTCAGCGCGAGCATAGAGGAGATAGATAAAATCGAAAGCCAGACAAAAGATAGGTTCGGAAAAATTCCCGACAGCGTGAAATACTTGTTTGAGCTCGCAAAAATAAGAGTTTACGCGGAGTTAAACTCGATTCTGAAAGTCGAGACGGAGGGGGATGTGCTAAAGTTGCGCAAGGCAAATCCGGCGGAGATAGAATTTGTAAAGATAAACGGGCACTTTCCAAGGCTATCCAAGAAGGATTCAAAGTCGCGGCTTTTAGAGATAAAGAGATTCCTGCGCGATATTCTGCCGTCAATAACTAAAAAGGCTTAAGCGCTCGTAAATTTATGTGCTTGCGCTTTAGCTCTGTTTCAATAAGACTGCAGAGCATTGTATCCTTAATGTGTTTTAGCCAATGAAAAAATTTTTCACACTCACATTGATAGCGCTTTCCGCAGCTTCGCTGTCGGGGCAAAATTTCGGTGCTGCGTCTGCAATCCAGACTTTGCCCAAGAGCAGGGTTTTGGATTACGATGAGGTATTGGCAGTTGTAGAAGATACGACCATCACGAGGAGCGATTTGATGAGGGCTGTGGCGCCATTTGTCGAAAAGTTGAGAAAGACATCAAGAACGGAAGATGAATTCAAGCGCCAAGTCGAGAAGCTCTGGAGAGAGATTTTGCAGGACAAGATAGATAGGGTGATACTCGTAAAGGAATTTCACGACAGGGGAATGATGATTCCTGAATCGGCACTTGAGAGCATTTTTGACGACGACTTAAAGAAGCGCTTTAACGGAGACCGCTCGGAGTTTCTAAAGTATCTGCAGTCCCAGAATATGACGATAAAGCAGTACCGCAAGGAGCAGGAGGAGAATGTGATTGTAACTCACATGCAAAACCAGCAGCGCCTCACTGCCTCCGAGATAAGCCCGCAGCGGATTATTGAATACTACAACGCGCACAAGCAGCAGTGGTACACTCCAGAGATGGTAAAGATAAGCCAGATAACTATAAAGGGCGCAACGCCCGACGAGGCTAAAGAACTTGCAAAGAGAGTGCACGACGAAATTTTGGCCGGAATGGCCTTTGAGGATGCCGCTAAAAAGTATAGCCAGGACGAGACCTCATCTAAGGGAGGCGACTGGGGTTGGTACAAAAAGGGGGAGTTAAATCCCATACTGGATAAAAAGATATTCGAGATGCCTAAGGGCGAAATTTCCGAACCGGTTTTAATTTCAAACTACGCGTACATATTGCGAGTTGACGATAAAAAGAGCGAAGGCATACAGCCCTTGGACGATGTTCGCGAAAAGATAGAGTGGACGCTGGCCGAAGAGAATGCAAAAATAGAATACGAAAAGTGGATTAGGCGCCTGCGCGAAAAAGCCTACATAAAAACATTCTAGTTAAAAGATTAGAGGCTCTACTTTCAACAAGCGGCTTTGATGCCGGCACAATTTTCTGAGGGCTCCGCAACAATAGTAAATGCGGGGCCTGCTTGTGTACACTTCCTTAAAGGTATATATCCGCAGACGCGGGCATGGACTTGATGCGTACTTTGAAAAAATAAAGACATTAATTATTAACTTTATTTTACGATTAAGCCCCTATGTAAAAATAAGAGCGAGGATGCGATATGTTTTATAAAAAGATTTTTTTGCAAGTTCTATCTGCGGTAGCTTTATCGGTTTCTCTGCAGGCTCAAAATTTAAATGCAAATAGCGCCGAGATTCCATATGGCAACATGGGGCTCGATTGGCTCACGGATAGAATTTTGGAAGTTGAGCATCTCTCGACAAAGAACACCGCAATAACCCCGTTTTTTCAGTATTACGGAATGATTGCATCAAACCCTTACGGCGGGCAGAGCCAAGGCACAAACTACACTCAAGAAATGATTTTTGGCGCCACGGCAAATTTGGAGACACTGCTAGGGTGGAAGAATACAAGCTTTACAATTTCAGGCGCTTACAATAGCGGCAAAGATTTGTCTAACAGAATTGGCAACACCTTTACAATTTCCGACTGTGCGGTTTCTGACGGGGCGTACTTCTACGAAATGTATTTGAGCTACTCAAAGGAATTTTCGTTTGGAACTATCGATGTAACGCTTGGCCGCTCGTCTATGGCGGATGTTTTTAATTCAATTCCCGCATTTACAAGCGTTCTAAGCGGAGGCTTAGATAACGTGCCGATGAGCGCATTTTTAAATAGCCCCTTTACGTCGTCGCCGATAGCGACATGGGCTGCAACTGCAGAATACACCCTAAGCAATAATGAAATTACTTTCGCAGGCGGCATATACCAAATCCCAGCGAATATGAATGCATCAAATTACCACGGCGTCGATTGGTCCATAAACTCATCAAACGGGTTTATGATGATAGGCCAAGTTGAGTGGACTCCCGAATTTTTCAAGAAGCAAAAGGACGGCAAGGATGTTCCCGGAAGCGGATTGCAGGGGCTTTACCAAATTGGAGTTTACTATTTTAACGGCTATAGCGACCTCAGCTACTACGGCAGCTCGGACCGCACAAACGGCTACGGGTTTTACATTCAGGGCCAGCAGGAAATCTGGGTAAACGAAAATAACACAAGCCAGAACGTTCTTGTATGGGCGGGCTTGCAGTATTCGCCCATACAGAGCATTTCAACTATGCCGCTAATGGGCTATGCTGGAGTGCAATTTAACGGCTTTGTTCCAAAGCGCCCGAATGACTCATTTTTGGTCTCGTGGCTCATTGGCTCTTTCAACAACAAGTACTCGCAAAGCTACAAGGCAAGTTACGAAAGCGTAGTGGAAATTTCCTACATATTTGAGCTAAATAACTACATATCCATACAGCCAGACATTCAGTATATTATGCGCCCTAGCGGAGATTCTCAGGCCGAAGATGCATTAGTTTTGGGCGGGCAAGTCTCCGTGTCTTTTTAGCTTGTAAAGATCTTTTAATAGAGCAAAAACCGCTCTTAAATCCGGAGAATGCGAGAGCTTAAAAATTTTTATTTTCTCGCATTTTTTTTGAGCTTAGAGAGAATGTAGGCATGAAGATTTATAATTTTGAGCTTGGGCCCATAGGCGTAAACTGCTTTTTGATTATCCCTGAAAGCGGAGGAGCGGTAATGATAGACGCGCCGGAGGGCTCCTTTGAAACTACAAAAAAAATCTTGGATAAAAGCGGGCTCAAAGTCGAAGCGCTCCTACTTACGCACGGCCACTGGGACCATATTTGGGACGCAAAAAAATTTCAAGACGCAGGCGCTAAAATCTACGCCCACCCCGACGGCGCAAGCTTTATAGAAAATACAAGCTCGCAGAGCGCCTACCTCTACGGCATGGAGGGGCTTGAGAGCGCAAAGATTGACGTCAAACTCTACGACGGTCAAATTCTAAAATTTTCGGACGCCGAATTTGAAGTCAGGGTTACGCCGGGGCACTGCGCAGGCTCAGTGAGCTACATCTTAAAATCGCAGGGTCTTGCCTTTGTTGGCGACTTAATTTTTGCCGGCAGCATAGGCCGCTACGACCTGCCTACGGGCAACTTCGCGCTCCTTGAAAAATCTATCAAGGAAAAAATCTACACACTGCCAGACTCCACAAAACTTCTGTGCGGACACGGCGAATTTACAAGTGTTGGGGAAGAAAAAACCTCAAATCCATTTGTGAGAGCCTAAAGCACATGCAAAGTTTAGACGAAAAATTTATGGCGCGCGCCCTCGAGCTTGCAAAGCTCGCTTGGGGTCAGACCCATCCCAATCCAATGGTTGGCGCTGTAATCGTAAAAAATGGAAAAATAATTTCAGAGGGCTACCACAAAAAAGACGGCGAGGCCCACGCCGAAATTAACGCCATAAGAAATTTGAAAGAGCCCGCAGAGGGCGCCGAAATTTACGTTACGCTCGAACCCTGTTCCACGAAAGGGCGCACGGGCGCCTGTTGCGACGCAATTATAGCAAACAAATTTAAGCGCGTAATAATCGGAACTCTCGATCCTAATCCGCTCCACTCAGGCCGAGCGCTGGATGTTTTAAAAAAGGCGAATATAGAAGTTAAATACAATGTGCTTAAAGATGAGTGCGAGAATTTAAATTTTATATTTAATTACACCATAACGCACAAAACAGCCCTTCTTGCAATTAAGTACGCCCAAACTAAAAACGGTAAAATTGCCCTAAATGCGGGGCAACCGTCGCGCATAACAGAAGAGGCTGCAAGAGAGCACGCGATGCATTACAGAAAGCTATTCCCTGCGATTGCCGTGGGATTTGGCACTCTCGTATCCGACAACCCCTCCCTAACCTTTAGAAGCGGCGATTTTGAAAGCTCGTCCGCGCGCTTTGTCTTTGATAGAAGCCTAAAGTGCGACGCTCTAAATTTAGGAAACTACAAACTTTTTAGCGATAAATTTAAAGACAAAAGCTTCATTGTCTGCGACGCAAACTCACCTCAATCAAAAATAGACTCGCTCCGGAAAAAAGGCTTAAATGTAGTTAGTTTAAACTCCGAAAGAGGCAATGAGGCCAAGTTCTGGAAAGCCTTTAAGGATTATCTTTTTGCAAACAGGTTAAGCGCTGTAATTGTGGAGGGAGGGTCAAAAATTTTAAGCTCCATTGCCAATAGCCAATCGCAGGACTACGTATTTGAATATACATCTGATAAAGTTTTCCCGGATAGTGCCCTGCCCGCCTTTGATTCCGCGCACCCTGAAATAGAAAATCCGCAATTTGCGGACTTAGCCCCCGATACTTGCAAATTCGGATTTGCAAAAAAATAATAAAAAAGCGGCGCAATAACTGCGCCGCCAAATTGTTAAAATATCGCAAAGTTCATTAAAAATCGGATAAATCCGCCGCCTTTAAAGGAAGCAAATTTACGATTTTCAAGAGCTAGAACTTTAGCCCCGTTATAATCGCCTTTTGCACGTGCAGGCGGTTTTCAGCCTCGTCAAAGATTATTGCGCGCTTGCTCTCCAAGACTTCGCGGCTCACTTCCTCGCCGGCGTGTGCGGGCAGGCAGTGCATGAATATCGCGCCATCATTTGCGAGCTTAAAGAGTTCGGAGTTAACCTGGTATGGCGCCATAGTCTTTAGACGCTCCGCCTTCTCGTCCTCCTTGCCCATGCTCACCCAGACGTCGGTATAGAGGACATCGGCGCCCTTTGCAGCCTTCTTCGGGTCCGGCTCAAAAGTCCAAGTGGGAGCTAAATTCGCATCTTTAAAGAACTGGTCGAGTTTCGCGCAAGGCTTGAACTCCTCGGGGCCGCTCAAGACAACCTCCAAGCCGAACATTCCGCCCGCAAGTGCGAGCGAATAGGCCATATTGCAGGCGGTGTCTCCGTAGAATACAAACTTCTTGCCCTTGATAGCCTCCAGGGTCGGCTCGCCCTTACCGAAATACTCCATCATTGTAAATATGTCGGTGTAGCTCTGGCAGGGGTGCAAATCGTCAGTTAGCGCGTTTACAACCGGCAGATTTGAATATTTCTTGAAGTCCTCTACAACAGAGTGCTCGTAGGCTCTAATTACAAGACCATGCAAGTATCTACCCATGACTTTAGCGGTGTCTTCAATAGTTTCGCCGCGCGAAATTTGCAGGTCGTTTGCCTCCAAGACCATTGGGTTTGCGCCGAGCTCGTAAACACCCGTCTGGAAAGACAGGCGCGTGCGAGTGCTCTTTTTAAAGAATATAAGCCCCCAAGACTCGTCTTTTAATACGTCTAACCTGCCCGCAGGGCGAATCTTCTTATAGCGGTTGGCGATTGCAAAAACTTCCTTTGCCTCATCGTAGGAAAAATCTGTCTCTCTTAAAAATGATCTCATAGTTGCGCTATTGTTTTTTCAAATATTTTTAATGCCGATAAAACCTCGGATTTCTTTATGTTAAGCGGCGGCAAAAAACGCAGAGCATTTGAGCCTGCGGGAATCAAAATTAGCCCAGCCTCTCTGAGCTTTGCAGCCGCGTCCAAATTGCTGAAAGAGTCCGTAAAGAGCACGCCTATCATAAGGCCAAGGCCGCGCGCGCACTTAATCTTTTCGGGATACTTTGCAGCAATCTTATTCAAGTTAGAAAGCAAAAGCTTGCCCATTGTTTCAGCATTTTTGCAGAGGTCTTTGGATTTTATCTCGTCCATTACCGCATTTCCAGCAGCGCATGCCAAAGCGTTGCCGCCGAATGTAGAGCCGTGCGCTCCGGGTGTGAACAAATCCTGATATGGCTTTGACATCCATACCGCCCCTATCGGGAAACCTCCGCCCAAGCCCTTTGCCATAGAAATTGCATCGGGCTTTACGCCGAACTTCTTAAAGGCGGCAAATTTCCCCGTCCTGCCGATTCCGCACTGAACTTCGTCGAACATCAAAAGCGCGTTAAATTTGTCGCAAAGTGCGCGCAATTCTTTTAGAAAGCCCTTTTCTGCGGGCAGGACGCCGCTTTCGCCCTGTATTGGCTCTATTAAAATCGCCGCAACGTCGTCTGCCATTATTGCTTCAAAGCTCTTTGCGTTGTTAAATTCGGCGTAAGAAAATTGCGGCATAAGCGGCGAGTAGCCCTTTTGTATCTTATCTTGAGCCGTCGCCGATAGAGTCGCCAAAGTTCTGCCGTGGAAGCCGTTTTTTGCAACTATTACCCTGAACTTTTCGCCCTCTTTGCCCGTAACTTTCACACCGTGCAAGCGCGCCAATTTTAACAGAGCCTCGTTTGCCTCTGCTCCGCTATTTGCAAAAAAGATCTTCCCCGGCCCCAGTTCAGAAACCAATTTTTCTGCCAAATCCGCCTGCGGAGCGTTCATGTACAAGTTGCTGCAATGCCCCAAGGTCTGCGCCTGATTTGCCAGAGCTTTCACGAGCTTTTTGTTGCAGTGCCCCAAGCTTAGCACCGCAATACCTCCGCCAAAGTCGAGGTACTTCTTGCCGTTTTCGTCCCAGACGTATGCGCCGCTGCCCCTTGACAGAGTTACTGTTCTATTGCCAAAGCAAGGCGCTAAAAATTTCTCGGTCTTTTCCTTTGTAGTCATAATAAAATTACTCCGTGACAATTTCCGTACCTATGCCCTTGTCGGTAAATATCTCCAAGAGCAAGCTGTGCGGCATGTAGCCGTCGATAAAATGGACTCTGCGCACTCCGCTTTTAATTGCCTCTACGCCGCTATCGACTTTGGGCAGCATTCCGCCGCCTATTATGCCGATTTTTTTCAGGTTATCCACCTCCGAAACTTTAAGCGTTGATATCAAGCTATCGCGGTCTTTAGGATCGCGCATAAGCCCCGGGATGTCGCACAAAAAAACCAACCTGCGGGCCTTCAAAGCTCCTGCAACTGCGGCTGCCGCAACATCTGCGTTTGTGTTGTATATGTGCAGATTCTCGTCCAAGGCTATTGGCGAAATTACGGGAGTCTTTCCCTCGGCTATAGCCTTTTTTATGAGCTTTGCCTTGACTGACGTAATCTTGCCAACATAGCCCAAGTCCAAATCATTGCCGTCTGCATCTTTTGAATAGAGCTTTTCGCAAGTTAGAACGTTGTTGCCGACAAGCGAGACAGCATCGCACTTGCTAGACTGCAAAAGTTCGCAAATTTCGCGGTTTACGTCGTTATTTAAAACGTCCTCGACAATCTCTACGGTCTTTTCATCGGTGACCCTCATTCCATTTTTAAATTCGGACTTTAGCCCCGACTTTGCCATTGCCCTGCTTATCGCCTTGCCGCCGCCGTGTACGACAACCACGTTTATGCCCACAGCTGCAAGAAAGGCTATGTCTTGCGCAACCCTACCCCTTACCAATGGGTCCGGATCGTCCATAAAGGCCCCGCCGTACTTTACGACAAAGGTAGCCCCTCTGAACTTTTGAATGTAAGGCAGCGCCTCAATTAAAATTCCTGCCTTTTTTGTGATAGATTCAAGGTGCAATTTCATCTCAAAGCGCCTAACTATTCTCCCTTGTTAAAATCTACATAAGCCTCTGATAGGTCCGTCGTAAGAAGGGACTCCGCAAAGTCGCCCAAATTCAAGTTCATGGTAATCACAAACTCCTTCTTTGATACAATCTTCTTCCAAAGCTCCTTGTTCGCAGACTGGGGCTCGCCCTTTAAAAGCACAGCAGTATCGTCGTAATACAAATCGAGCTTAGAGAAGTCCAAGCCTGTTTTAGCGTAGCCAGCTGCGTCGGCAAGCCTGCCCCAATTGGGATCGCTGCCGTACCAAGACGACTTAACCAAGAGCGAATTGCAAATCGCCCTTGCTATGCTTTCAGCCTGCTGCTGGGTCTTTGCCCCCCTTACGCGCATTTCAACAACCTTTGTGATGCGCTCGCCGTCGGCAACAATCTTGCGCGCAAGTGTTTGGCAAATCTGTGTAAGGGCGTCTTGGAAGGCCTCGAACATAACGCTATTGGGCTCTATAACTATGCCGCTTTTTGCAGAGCAAAGCGCAAGGACGGTATCGTTTGTCGACATATCGCCGTCAATTGTAATCTTATTAAAGCTCTTTAAAGCTGCAAAACTAAGCGCCTCTTTTAAAGTCGCCTGCGACATATCCACATCGCTTCCAATAAAAGCTAGCATTGTCGCCATATTGGGCTCTATCATGCCAGCGCCCTTTGCCATGCCGGCAATTGTAAACATTCTGCCCTCGCAAACCACGCGCGCGCAAACAACCTTAATTTTTGTGTCGCTTGTGAGGATTGCATTCGCAGCCTTCAAGCCGTGCTCCGAGGTAGTTCCAAGAGATTCGAAAGCCTCGTCTATGCCCTTTCTAACCTTTTCCATGGGCATGCGCTCGCCTATTCTGCCAGTCGAGCAAACCAAAACTTGCGTTCTATCAACGCCCAATTTCTTGGCTACTAGTGCGCACATTTCCGAGGCGTCGCGAAGCCCCTCTTCGCCGGTGCAGGCGTTTGCATTTCCACTATTTGCAACTACTGCCGCTATAGCCTGCTTGCGCGCAAGGTGCGCTAGGTCCGTCAAAACAGGAGCTGCCTTTACGTCGTTTGTAGTAAAAACTCCGGCGGCGGCCGATGGAGAATCCAGCTTTATCAAAGCCAAATCGAGGCGCTTAAAATCGTCCTTATTTCTTATATCGCAAGCCACGCCCGCGAGCGAAAACCCAGCGACTTCCGCAAGCCCCGCGCATTTATCCGAAATCTCAACTGAATAAGCCTTACTCATCTTTCTATCTCCTTCTAAAATTTAATATTGCCAAAGTACTACAACAAGCCCGCGCCTTCGTCAAAGCCGAAAAGCAAATTCATAATCTGAACGGCCTGGCCGCTTGCGCCCTTTACGAGGTTGTCTATTGCACTTGTTATAACAAGATTGTTCGTGCGCGAATCGTAAACTGCGGAAATATCGACTCTATTTGTGCCGCTTACGCTCAAAGTGTCGGGATAGACCCCTGAGGGCAAAACCTTAACAAAGCGCTTGCCCGCGTAGTACTTATTCCAAATTTCGTAAATCTTTTCCACCCCCTTAAAGACGGCCGGAACAGTCACGGTAGTCGAAATTCCCCTCGTCGCGGGCGATAGATGCGGATTGAACTGAACTATCACGTCTTTGCCGGCAGCTATCGACATCTGCTCTTCAATTTCCGAAAGATGCCTGTGCTTAGGAAGCCCGTAGGCCGACATATTTTCGTTTCTCACGCAATACGAATAAGCGATATCAGCCTTTCTGCCCGCTCCCGAAACCCCGCTGTAGGAATCTATTACGATGTGCTCAGTAGATACCGCCCCCTCTCTAAGCAGCGGCAACATCGGAACCAATATGCTCGTCGGATAGCAACCTGGGCAAGCCACGAGCTTGCAAGACGAATCTATTTCAAAAAGCTCGGGTATTATGTATTTGCCAAGCTTTAAAAGCTCTGGCGCGGGGTGCTCAGTCTTGTAAAATTCCAAGTAGCGCTCAAGCGAACCGAGGCGGAAGTCGGCAGAGAGGTCTATAACGGTCTTTCCGGCGTCCAGCAAGGCCTTCGCATAATCAGCTGCAACTCCGTGGGGAAGCGCTAAAAACCATACATCGACGTCTTTCATGGCAGCCTGTGCCGCAGGGTCCGATGGCGCGTAGC
>URYY01000002.1 GCA_900552245.1 uncultured Opitutales bacterium
AGGCAGGCGGTGCAGGACCACTCCATTTGGAATCGCGTAACAATAATGTGCAAAGACGGCGTGATAAAAACTTGGGTAAACGGGGTTCCTTGCACAAACTTTGATACCTCAAAGGATAAAAATCTGGCCAAGTATAAAGAGGGCTTTATAGCTCTTCAGGTTCATCAGGGCAATTCAGGGATTACCGAATTTAGAAATATAAAGATAAAGGAACTCTGAGCAAAAGTTTAGCGAGAGCAAAAGTAGAAAATTTTTAAACTACTCAACAAGGGTAAACTCTATGAAGAGAAGGCATTTCATAAAGACTATCGGGGCTGCCGTGGCATTTCCGACTCTAATACCGGCTTCGGCACTGGGGCGCGACGGCTTTGTCGCTCCCAGTAACAGGATTGCCATGGGTTCCATTGGCTTGGGCGGTCAGGGCTCGGGAAATACCAGAAACTTTTTGGGCGACAAGCGCGTGCAGCTAGTTGCCCTATGCGACGTTTGCAAGCGCTCCAATCGCTACGGCTACGGTCACAATAATACTTGCGGAGCCGAGGTGTTTAAGGAGCAAAATCGCCTGGACGTTCCGATTTACAATGACTTTCGCGAACTTATAGCTCGCCCCGATATAGATGCTGTAACTACGGCAACTCCAGACCATTGGCACGCCATAATCGACATAGCCTGCGCAAACGCCGGCAAGGACGTCCACGGCGAAAAGCCTCTGACTAGGACTGTGACGGAGGGGCGCTATCTGTGCGACGCGGTCAGGAGAAACGGCATAATTTGGCAGACGGGCTCTTGGCAGCGTTCCGTGCGCGAATTTTGGTACGCGTGCGAACTTGTGAGAAACGGCGCAATAGGCAAGGTAAAGCTTATAAAGATAGGGCTACCAAGCAATGCTGAAGTTCCGCCTTTAAAGCCTGAGCCCGTTCCTGAAGAGTTGGACTGGGATATGTGGCTTGGGCCTGCGCAGTATGCGGATTACCACCCGTTTAGGGCATTTACTACTTGGCGATTCTTCTCGGATTACAGCGCCGGAAAAATTGCAGACTGGGGCGCACACCACTTGGATATAGCTCATTGGGCTATGGGCTACGACTTGTCGGGTCCCGTAAAAATTGAGCCAATAGAAGTTCCCTTGGATAAGAACGGAAACAAGCCAAAACTCTGGCAAAAAGATGGCTTTTACGATTTGTCCATGAACTTCAACGTGCGCTTTACATACGAGCGCGGCGAAGTTGTGGAAATGTCGAACCGCCACAAAATGGGGCTTGAAATAATAGGCGAGGAAGGCACGATTTGGGTCGATAGGGGAAGGCTTGCTTCAAGCCCGTCAAACATAGTCGATATCAAAATTTCGCCCACAGAAGATACGCGCCTCTACGGCTTGGAGAATCCCAACCACATAGGGGCCTTTATCGATAGCGTCCTAAACAGGCGCTTGGCTGTGACAGACATCGAGACGGCGCATCGCACCAATACGGGTTGCCTTTTAGCCGAAATTGCGTACACGACTGGCAGAACCATAAATTGGGACTACAAGAACGAGAAAATTATAGGCGACGAGCAGGCCTCTAGAATGCTCTCGCGCGCTTATAGGGGAAATTGGCAGCTGGTTTAGTAGGAGGATTTACAATGAAGTTTGGAATATACGCATTTGCCTTTATAAGCGGAGTGGCTCCGCTATTTGCCGCAGAGCTGTCTGATATTTTGCAGTATAAAAGCGGCGAATCAATGGCTTGGTATCACGAGCTGATACGCGACGCCTATAAGCCGGAAAAGCAGGTTGAGGCGCGCGATCTTGTGATGTCGGCTGTAAAAGATCCGAATTTATCCGACGAGGCCTTCAGGCTCTGCTGCAAGATACTTAAGATGACCGCCGATGAAAAGACGGCTTCAGAACTTGCAAAGTTTACTGAAAGCGATGTTCGTTCGACTTCTGTGTTCGATGTATTGATATCTCTTGAATCGCCTAAAGTTGACGATATTTTGCTTGATATACTGAAATCTTCAAAGAGCGAAGGCGCCAAGGTTCAGGCGGCTTACGCACTTGGAATGAGGGAGTGCAAAGGGGCGATTGCTGCGCTTTCAGCTCTTTCAAACTGCAAGTCTAAGGATTTGCGAGATGCTGTTATAATCGCACTTGGGCACATACCTTCGGAGGCTTCTGTGGGTGCTCTAAAGAAGTTTGCAAAGTCGAAAGATAGCGACAAATTTTTGCTTAATAACGCCCTGTGCGAGTTGCGCGAATCGTTTATGTCCGCAGGAAACTTTAAGGCTGCAAGAGCCATTGCAATAGATGAAGCTTTTCGACCGGCTCTGCTTTCCGAATTCTATTTAAATGGGAAGGATAAGGGCGTTGGGGAAATGGACGAGCTTATAATATCAAATTCCGAAAATGCGCGAAATGCCGCCACTATTGCAAATTTTGGCAGGACTCGCAAAAATTCCGGAAAGCTGATAGACTCTTACAAAAGCTTGCCTGATGGCGCAAAAGTGGCAGCTATAAGAAGCTTTGCGCTCACAAAGGACAAGTCGTTTTTGGATTTGGTAAAGAGCGATATTTCCGATTCCGGTAGCCCCGTTTCGGTAGAGGCAATTTTTGCCTGCGGATTTATTGGCGATAAATCGGTAGTTCCGCAACTTGTGGAGCTTATGGATGCAAAAGACAAACGTACTTCAAACGCTGCAAAGTACGCGCTCACGACAATGCCGGTAAAGGACGTTGACGGTATTTTAAAGTCGGATTACGCAAGCTCCAAAAATCCAAAAGTTCTGGACGTTCTGCTAGCTCGCGGCAATTTGGAGTTTAAAGCCGAGATGCTAAATAGATTTTTCGATGAATCTGAG
Organism: uncultured Opitutales bacterium; assembly: GCA_900552245.1. Lineage (GTDB taxonomy): Bacteria > Verrucomicrobiota > Verrucomicrobiia > Opitutales > Intestinicryptomonadaceae > Intestinicryptomonas. The sequence continues at coordinate 2,839 of URYY01000002.1, forward strand.
AAAAATGAAAATCAGATTTCCGGGATAGTCGAGCGGCATCTGGGCTACGGCGGGCTTTCCGATTTGTGGAAAAAAGCTCCGGCAAACGACAAGGCCGCTAGAAAAAAGGCGATGCGCGTCTTCATAAAAATAGTCTCAAAGGATAGGGAAAAGCCCTTCAGAAAAGCTATAGTTGAGGAAACGATGGCCGCTGCAAATTTTGACGAGAGCGAGCTTAAACTCTTAGAGAGCAGGCTCTATGCTCCAAAAAAATAAAAAGTAGGAATAAAGAGGGGCGCACCGCGAATTGCAGTAGCGCCCTTTTTTTATTTAAACTCCAATTTTAATTTTCCCGCTTGCTATATCGGCGATTACTCTTGGCAGCAACTCATATTCAGCTTGGTGTATTTTTGCCTCAAAAGTTTCAAGCGTATCTGACGGCAACCTAGAGACTTTTTTTTGCGCAATTATTTCACCTCCGTCGAGCTGCGCGCTTGCAAAGTGGACGGTGCAGCCCGATTCCTTTGCGCCGCTATTCCAAGCTTGCCCTATCGCATCTTTGCCTTTGAATGCGGGCAATAGACTTGGATGGAGATTTATAATTCTATTTTTGTAGGCGTTTAAAATAGAATCCGGCAAAATCTTCATAAAGCCCGCCATAACTACGAGTTCCGTGCACACAAACTGCAAGTTTTGAATGTAAAAATCTGCACCTTCTTTGCTGAAGAATGCTCCGCTTTTCATAGTGTCGAGGTATATGCTCTTTACGTTGTAAGACTTTGCAACTTCAAGAACCGGGGCATCTTGCTTATCGCTGATTACGGCTGCTATTTCCACATTTGGAAGATTTCCGTTTTTTTGAAGTTCGAGAATATTTCTTGCGTTGGTGCCTCTGCCGCTTGCCAATATTGTAACTTTCATTTTGCGTCTAGTCTCTAAATTGCGTTATGTTTGTGTATATGAAAAGCGCGTCGGCTTCTTTAAAGGCATTTTCAACGCGTTTTTTTAATTCCGACTTGTCGCTAGCATCTTCAATTTCGATTTTCAGAGGCTGATTAAAGTTGCGCTCGAATCGATTATCCATATCCGAGATGTCAGAAAAGGATAAATTCGCCGCATCAATCTTAAGGATTCCGAATTTATCTGTGCTAAAGCTTGCCACGTCGGAAGTTAGAAAATCGCTTATATTGTTTTTTGTTGGAGATAGAATTACGCATTTTAGATTTTCAATGTCAAAAACGGCGCTACAGATTTCTATCTTGCCGAATATAAACTTGATGGGGTTTAGGCGCAGTTTTACCTCCCTTGCACTTAGGAAGTCAGATACGGCGTATGAACGCGGATTATCAATATTTACATTGTAGGCAGTCATATTGCCGGTTAAGGCGTTGTATGTCACCTTGTCTGCTCTTGCATAAAATCCGCTCGCTTGGTTTATCTTGTTTTTTAGGATATTTGGAGCATAAACTGAGTAGCAAAAGGCAAAGAGCGCAACAAAGGCAAAAGCAATGAAGGCAGTTGCAAATGTTACGCACAATGCGAGGCTAAAAAACTTGCCAGTCTTAGACATCTTAAGCTCTCGTTTGTCCCTTCCCAAAAATTTTGTATTTGTATGTGCAAAGTTCAGCTAATCCCATAGGACCGCGCGCATGCAGCTTGTCTGTTGAAATTCCTATCTCGGCTCCCAAGCCGAACTCAAAACCGTCTGAGAACCTAGTTGAGGCGTTCCAGTACACGCAGGCTGAATCGACCGAATTTAAAAATTCTTCGGCCGCCTTTTCGTCCGATGTTAAAATGGCGTCGGAGTGACCCGATGAGTGGGTGTTTATAAAGTTTATAGCTTCGGAAAGTCCGTTTACAAACTTTGCCGATATTATCAAATCTCCGTATTCCTCAAAGAAGTCCTGCTCGCTTGCGCGGTCGCTCGTAACGCCGTGCAGAAGCAGAAACTGCTGGGTTTGCTCGTCGCAGCGCACTTGCACTTTGTGCGCCTGAAGTTCCTTTACAAGCTCGAGCATAAGTTCCGGCGCGCCTTTATCTACGAGCAGATTTTCCACTGCATTGCAGGTCGCGGGGCGCTGGCACTTGGCATTTATCAAGATTTTCTTTGCTTGTTCCACATCGCAAGTTGCATCGGCATAAATATTGCAAACCCCCTTGTAATGCTTGATGACAGGTATTGATGAATTTTCAACCACAAACCTAATTAGTTTTTCGCCGCCCCTTGGAATTATGCAGTGGACATACGAGTCTAGCTTTAAAAGCACGGCAAGTGCGGCTCTATCGGCAGTGGGGATAAACTGCGAGCAGTCGGGGTTTAGATCTGCGTCTTTGAGAGCTTGCGTTACAAGCCCTGCGAGAAATGTATTTGAGTTAAACGCCTCTTTGCCGCCTCTTAGAATTGAGGCGTTGCCGCTTTTTAAGCACAAAACTGCGCAGTCGATAGTCACATTCGGGCGGCTCTCATAGATGATACCTATTACACCTATGGGGCATCTTACCTTTCGTATATCGAGTCCATTCGGGCGTATGGTTTGAGAAATCACTTCGCCAACGGGGTCGGGCAGTGCGGCAACTTGGCGAACACCCTCGGCCATGGAGCGTATTCTGGCGGGCGTGAGCGTAAGCCTATCTATAAAGGCGGAACTTAGGCCGCTTGCATTTGCTATGTCCTTTTTATTTTCTTCAATTATTGCCGCTTCGTTTTTTTCGATGAGTTCGGCAAGCTTTAAGAGTACGGCGTTTTTCTTTTCAGTCGGTGTTACCGCAAGCTCTAAGGAGGCAGCTCTTGCCTTTTTTGCGATTTCTAAAACTGTTTCTTCTATATTCATAGTTGAGAAATTTCCTTTATGTATTTTACTCTGGCTTCAATTTCCGCAAGCCCCGCCTTTTCGAGCTTGTAGCAGGAAAAGGACTCCACTGTAATAGAGGCCACGGCGCTTCCCACAATCATAGCCTCTTTGAGCGTGTTAAAATCTACCGAGTCGCACTTTGCCAAGTAGCCGGTGAGCGCCCCCGCAAAAGAGTCGCCCGCACCTGTCGGATCGTGCAGCGAGCGCACGGGGTAGGCGCAAATTGTGAAGAATCCGTCTTTGTGGAATAGCATTGCGCCGTGTTCGCCCTTTTTAATTATTACGGTTTTTGCGCCCATATCGCGCAGAATGTCGCCGCAGACTATCACGTTGTTTTCATTTGCAAGCTGCTGGGCTTCGCTATCGTTTAGTATGAGAAGATCTACGCGCTTAATTAGCTCCTTCACCTGCTTTAGAGCAGTTTCAATCCACAGGTTCATAGTGTCTAAAACGGTAAATTTTGGCGAAGTTACAGAGTCCAGAACTTTTGTTTGCGACATTGGGTCGTTGTTGCCAAGCAGCACGAATTGGGCGTCGCGCTGGCTTTGGGGAACTTCTACCAAGCAGTGTTCGGAGACGTTTAGGGCAACTTCCAGAGTGTCGCGCTTATTGAAGTTTAGATAGTATTTTCCGCGCCAAAAGAATGTCTTTTCACCCTTTTTTATTTGGAGGCCGTCCAAGTTTACACCTCGTGCCAATAGCCTTTTTATGTCGCTTTCCTTGAAGTCCTCGCCGACCACTCCCACTATGCTTGCGGGGGCAAAGAAGGAGGCCGCCAAAGCGGCGTACGAGGCCGAACCGCCTAGTATGTATTCCTCTTTATCAAAGGGTGTTTCTATGGAATCGTAGGCAACGCTTCCGTAAACTAAAACTTTATTTTGAGCCATTGTTAAAATCTTTTTTGATATTTCGTTTATGCTCCCAAAAAATCTCGCAATTTGCAAAGAAAAAAGTTCCGCTTTTGCGGAACTTTACAAAGTTTAGTGCATACTAAAATCTCTCACACTAGGGATTTGGCGCCATTACAAATTCAAGCTTACCGCCGTTTAGAATGTCCGAGTGCGTTATAATCGGCTTTTCTAGCTTTTTGCCGTTTAGGCGAGCCTCTTTTACATAGATGTTTTGCGGCGCAAAATTTTCTGCGCTAACTTCAAAAGTCCTGCCGTTGTCGAGCTTAAGCTTTGCATTCTTTAGTTGCGGAGCGCCCAATACGTATTCGCAAGAGACGGGATCCACCGGATAGAAGCCGAGCGCACTAAACATAAACCACGCGCTCATCTGTCCGCAGTCGTCATTGCCGCACAGCCCCTCGGGGGTGGGAATGTAAAACGAATTGAAGACCTTGCGTATGAGTTGGGCCGCCAAGTCTTGACGCCCAGCGAGGCTTAAAAGATAGATTGTGTGGTGGCTTGGTTCGTTGCCGTGGGCATATTGACCTATTAGCCCCGTAACGTCGGCGGCATGTCCCGCGCCCTCTACTTTTTCGGGCTGCTTAAATAAAGAGGTGAGCTTTTCTGCAAATTTTTCTCTGCCGCCGAAAAGTTCCATTAGTCCATCGGCGTCGTGCATCACATGCCAAGTGTATTGAAGAGCGTTTCCCTCTATATAGTCGCGTCCACAACCTCCTGCATTAGGGAGGGCAAATTCGTTAAACGGCGCACGCCACTTTCCGGACGAATCGCGCCCGCGCATAAAGTGTGTTTCGGAATCGAAGAGATTTTTGTAAAAATCGGCTCGTCTCTGGAAGCGCTTGTAAATTTCTTCCTCTCCAAGAGCTTTTGCAAGGCGAGCTATGCAGGAGTCGTCATAGGCCGTCTCAAGAGTTATTGAAACTGAGCATGGAGATTTGTCGAAGGCGAGGTATCCTAGATTTTCGTACAAATTCCAATCGAAGTTCTTTCTGTCTTGAGTGCTTGAGTAGACCATGGCATTTAAGGCCCTCTTTGCATCGAAGCCCTCTATCCCTTTAAAGTACGCCTCCGCCAAAACGGGAATGGAGTGTATGCCTATCATGCAGTAGTTCTCTTTGCCCCATAGCGTCCAGATTGGCAGGAGCTTCTTGGAGTCGAAGTGCTCTAACATGGAATTTGCAAAGTCTGAGACCGCATCGGGAGTTAGAATTGCGTACATGGAGTGCGCCGCTCTAAAAGTATCCCAAGTTGAGAATGTAGAGTAGTATTTGCCGCGGGCGCTCTCTCTCACAGTGCCGTCGACACCCCTGTATGAGCCGTCGACATCGGCTATGTTATTTGGTTGTATGAAGAGGTGGTATGCGGATGTGTAGAAGTTTTCAAGCGTATTTTCCGGAGCGTCCAACTCGAATTTTGAGAGCAGCTTTAGCCACTTTTGACGGGTCTGCGATTTCACTTTCTCAAAGTCGAAGTCGGGTATTTCCGCTTTCAAATTATTTTTTGCCCCGTCCTCTGAAACTGCAGATATGCCGATTTTTACAATGAGCTCTTCACCGGCCTTTAGTCCGAAATCAAGCTCGTATTTTGAGGCCTTTTCGACTCCATTAGTCGGCTTAATCTCTTCGCTTTTTAAAATGGGTTTGCTAAATTCCATAGCAAAGAAGACCTCCCTCTCCACCCACATATTTGAGTGACGCTTGCCGCTTACAAGGCTTTGGGATTCAAATTTTGCGCTTGCCGATAGCGTCGGATAGGCAGGCATTTTCTCCGCTGCGTAAACTCCATGCTGCAAGTCTAAAAGAAGCTTAACCGAGTCTTTGAGGGCTTTAATCTTATATATTGCGGCGTGTTCGCTTGCGCTAATTTCAACAGAGCAATTTGCATCGGGCAATTCAACTTTGTAGTAGCCTGTCGTAGCAGCCTCATTTGCCTTTCTACTCTTGTAGTTATTCTCCTTAGAGGCCTCGGAAAAAGGCATAATTGCGGCGTCCCCCAAGTCGGAACAGCCCGTGCCGCTTAGGTGGGTCTGGGAGAATCTCAATATTTCAGCATCTTCAAAATTGTAGCCGCTGCAGTATCGCCAAGAACCCGCGCCCGTGTCGGGAGAGGCCTGAACTAAACCGAAGGGCGCGCAGGCTCCGGGGAAGGTATGTCCGTGATAGGCTGTACCCACAAAGGGCTTGACGTAGTCCAAAATTGACTTTTCTGCCGCAAAGAGCGTAGGAAGGGCACAGATGGCAAGTATTGATAAAATTTTTGATTTCATTTAGTCAGTCCGTTAGCTTTCAAATAAGTAAGTCAAAGAGTACCGAGGAAAACTAGGCTAAGTTCTGCCATTTGCAAATATTAAAATTGAAAGAAGTTCAATTTTCTTTTCAAATAGCGGCAATGTACGATTTAATTCTAAAAAACGCAAAAATTGCTGATTGCAAATTCACTGACGGCAAGCTTTGCGATATACTAGTTTCAGACGGAAAAATTTGCGAAATAATTCCAAGTAAAACTTCTCCTGCCACTGCTGCAAAGATTTTGGATTTAGAGGGAAAGATTCTCTGCGCGGGCTTTATAGATATTCACTTTCATGGGGCTGCAAATTTCGACGTTTGCGACGACGAGAGCGATGCGATTTTTAAAGTGGCAAAGCAAAAGCTAAAAGAGGGCGTAACGTCCATAGTTCCCGCAACTTTAACACTATCTAAAGACGCGCTCAAAAGGACGTTCAAGAATTTGAGAAACTACGCTAAAAATCCCGAGTCTTGCCGACTCTTGGGCGTTCATTTGGAGGGGCCATTTATAAATCCAAAAATGGCTGGCGCGCAAAACGCCGAGTTTGCGAGGGCCTTGGATCTCTCTGAAATAGACGAATTAAATTCCATATTAAAAATCTTAAAAGTTTCGTTTTCGCCCGAGTTGGACGGGGCGGATAATTTTGTCCGAGGGCTTTTAAAGAGGGGGATTGCGCCATCTGCCGCCCACACATGCGCAAACTTTAAAACTGTGCAAGGTTTGCGAGCGACAGGGCTTAAAAATATAACGCACTTCGGCAACCGCTGCGGAGAATTTGGGGCGCGAGAAATCGGAGTTGTTGGGGCGGGTCTTTTATTTGACGATTTTACGCTGGAAATTATAGCCGACAAAGTCCATCTTTCCCCCGATTTTATAAGGCTTATCTTTGCTCGCAAAGACGCGTCAAAAATCGTCTTAATTACGGATTCAATGCGGGCTTCGGGTTTGGGCGACGGCATTTATTCGCTGGGGGGTCTGGACGTTAAAGTAAGCGGCTCTGAGGCTCGCTTAGTTTCCAATTGCTCTTTGGCAGGCAGCGTATTAAAGATGAATTTAGCCTTAAAAAATATTTGCGAAATTTTAAATGCGGATATTGCAGAACTTGCAAAGTGCGCTTCGCTAAACGCCGCAAATTCCCTCAATATTCCAAATTTGGGAGAGATTAAGCAGGGAAACTTTGCGGACTTTGCAGTTCTCGATTCCGACTTTAAGGTGCTAAAAACTATAGTGGGCGGAATCGTAAAGTACGAAGTCTAAACAGAGCCTGTTTAAACCGACCCGTCCAAAAGCGCTTTAGCCCAATTCAAATATTTCCGCGCAAAAGCAGATCCGCCTCAATCCTTCAGCGCTTGCAAGGACCAAAGGTAGATTAAGTCGGAGAGCCTATTTAGGTACTTTAAGTTAAATTCTCCGCTCTTTCCCTCTTTCTCCTCAAGCTCTACTAGCATGCGCTCCGCCTTCCTGCAAATTGCCCTTGCAAAATTTAAATTTGCCTCAAGCTGGTTTGAGCCTGCCATTTTCCAGCCTTTAAAGGTGTCGCCGCCGGCTTCAATTTCAGATATTTGAGCCTCTATTTTGCTTAGGTCAGCCTCTCCTAAAACGGCTATGTTTTTCTCCGCCAATAGGTGGTGGTTTTTAGGAGAGGTTGCAAGTTCTGTCATAAGCTTTATTAGCGTATTCTGAACGTCCAAAATCTTTTCGTTTAGATTGGCGTCTTGGCAAAGAGCCCTTGCAAGTCCAAGTGCCGCGCAGAGTTCGTCAACGCTTCCGTATGTGTTTACGCGCAAGCTTGCCTTTGAAATTCTCTCGCCGAACATCAGCCCGCAAGTTCCCTTGTCGCCGGTCTTTGTACTTATCTTCATAGCCTTGGAATTTGATTTAGAATTTCATTTGCCTGTATCAAAACCGCCCAATTTTAAACTTTCAGGCGTTTTTCTACATTTTTTGCAGCGGCTCTATACCGAGAAGCCTCAGGCCCGTCTCCAAAATTTCCAGAGTTCTTGCGCAGAGCATAAGGCGCTTTGCCATGACGGCCTTGTCTTCGACAATCACTTTGTTTGAATTGTAGAAAGTTGAAAATAGCCCGGCCAACTCGTAGAGATAGGTGCAGAGCAGGTGGGGGCGCAGTTCGGAAAGCGCAAGCTCAAACACCGCGGGCAGCGCCACGAGCTTGCGGGCAAGCTCTATTTCCTGCGGGGTGTCCAGGTCGGCGGCACCCTCCTCAAAATTGCCGTTTAAGTCTATTCCGATTTTCCTAAATATCGAGTGTATGCGCGCCACGGCGTACATCAAATAGGGGGCGGTGTTGCCGTCAAAGGCGAGCATCTTAGACCATGAGAAGGTGTAGTCTCCCGTCCTATTTTGCGACAAATCCGCGTACCTTAGAGCCGCAACGCCTATGCGCTCCGCAACTTCCAAAGCTTCTGCCTCGGGCATATCGGGCGTTTTTTCCTTAACGATTTTTAACGCCCTGTCGCGGGCTTCGTCCAAGAGAGCCTTTAGCCTTACAGGCTCGCCGCTTTTGGTCTTAATTGCCTTGCCGTCCTCGCCTAAAATCGTTCCAAACCAGACGTGGCGCAACTTGGGCTTTTTGTATCCCTTAGCGTCAAACCACTTGTCAACCGTCAAAAAGAGCTGTTGGAAGTGGTCTTGCTGGCGGCCGTCCGTAACGTAGATAATCTCGTCAGCCTTTAGTTCTTCCACTCTGTAAAGCACTGTCGCAAGGTCTGTTGAGGCGTAGTTGGAGGCGCCGTCCTTTTTCCTTATTATAAAGGGCTGTTTGCAGAAGCGCTCGTGGTCTTTTAGGAAAACCACCAAGGCGCCTTGGTCAACTTCGGCAAGGCCGCATTCCTCAAGCTCTTTGTAAATTCGCCCGACTTTGTCGCGGTAAAAGGATTCGCCTAATGTTATGTCGGTCGTGACGGACATGCGCTTGTACATTCTGTCGAATGCTGCGCGGCTTACCTTGTTTATCTCGTTCCAGAGAGCTGTATTTTCGGGGTCGCCATTCTGTAGCTTTACCAATTCCTCGCGCGCCTGATTTGCGGCTTCTTCGCTTTCCTTTGCCTTTGCCGAGCCCGCCTTGTACATTTGCTCAAGCTCCTCAAGGGCGTTTTCGTTATTGGCGTCAAGCTTGTAGCCGGAGCTTTTTATTCCGTAAATTAGAATTCCAAAGTTCGTGCCCCAGTCGCCTATGTGGTTGTCGCAAATCATATCCGCCCCGCAGAAGCGCAAAAGGCGCTGGATTGCCTCGCCTATAACCATGGGGCGCAAGTGGCCGACGTGCATTTGCTTTGCAGTATTTGGCGATGGAAAGTCTATTACTATGCGCTTTCCGCTGTAAAATTCCTTTGCGGCTTCCTCCAGATTTTTTGAGCCCTTGAATTTTTCAAGCCAAAGGCGCAGAAATTTTGGAGTTAGCTTAAAATTTATAAAGCCGGGGCCTGCTATTGAAATTTCGACTAAGCTAGAATCGAATCCGCCCGAGGCGTTTAGCGCGTCTACAAAGCTTTGGGCGCATGCTCGCGGATTCTGCTTTTTTATCTTTGCATAGGGCAGGGCGCCGTTAATTTGAAAGTCCGCAAAGCGCGGATCTGCCGGTCTTACGGCGCAGTCAAAACCCTCAAAAGAGGAATCCTTAGCTGTGCGCAGAGCCAACTTCTCAATGGCCTGCGCCGGATGAAACCAAACTTCCGACATTTTAGAAACCTTTTACTTTAAATAGCGATGTCACCGACATATTGTTGTGGACTCGCAAAATGGCCTCGGCAAGAAGGGGTGCTACCGACAAAACGGTTATCGGGTAGTCCTTGTACTTGGGGCTTGGCGGAGTTGAATCGGTAACGATAAGCTCGTCCAAGTAACCGCCTGAGAGCCTTTCGTATGCCGTGTCCGTCAAGACCGCGTGCGACACCGCCGCGCGCACTGATTTTGGATTGCGCTCGCGCAAGAGCTTTGCTGCGGCAATCAGCGTTCCCGCGGTTTCCGTCATGTCATCGACAATCAAAATGTCTTTGCCCTCGACTTCTCCCACCAAATTCGAAGCCTCTACATGCTCTGCACTGACGCGCCTTTTTGCGATAAAGCCCAAGGGGCAGTCGAACAAAGTTGCGAAAGATTGCGCGCGCTTTAGGCCGCCGACGTCGGGCGAAAATACGGTCAAATTTGAAATATCCTGCTTCTTTAGGTGGTCGTAGATTACGGGCGAAGAGTAGAGGTGGTCGCAGGGAATATCGAAGAATCCCGGAATCTGCTGGGCGTGCAAGTCGAGCGTCAGGATTCTATCTACCTTTGCAGCCACTAGGAGGTTTGAAACTAGCTTTGAAGTAATCGGAACTCCGGGCTTGTCTTTTCTGTCTTGGCGCGCGTAGCCAAAGAAGGGAATGACTGCCGTTATGCGCGAGGCAGATGCTCTGCGGGCGGCGTCTATCATTATAAGCAGCTCCATCAAATTGTCATTCGTTGGCCTGCAAGTGGGTTGTATAATAAATACGTCGTCACCCCTTATATGGTCGAGAATCTGAACGTAGGTTTCGCTGTCGGGGAAGGTCTCGGTTATTGCCGTGCCCAAGCGCGCCGACATGTTTGCGCATATGCTCTTGGCAAGTTCAGGATTCGCGCGTCCTGAAAATATTTTTAAGTTGTCTATTTTCATTCAATAGGGGGTTTAGTACTTATATTTATGGGGCATAAGCCTATAACTTAGAGCTTTTCCGTCAAGGTTTATTTGAGCTTGCGCACACTAGTTGGCCTAGCCTTTGAGCCCCTTTAAATGTGCTTTTGATGACACTTAGGCAATGCTTTACATAGCTTTTTTAGCGACCTTTTCTTAATCTTACGCGGCGTCAGATGCTATCTTTTGCTTTAAAATGTCTCGCAAAAAAACTTACATATGTTTTAGTGTCTCAGATATTTTTATGAGAACGCTGTATTACAACTGCTTTGCCGGAATTAGCGGCGATATGAACATCGGCGCTATGTTGGATTTAGGGGTATCGCAAGAGGCTTTGATTGCCGAGCTAAAAAAACTCAACTTGGAGGGCTGGAGCTTGAGGGTAACAAAAGACTCAAGGTGCGGGATTTTTGGAACGAAGGCTGAAGTCGTCTTGGAGGCTAAAGACCATTGCCATGAGGAACATCACCACCACCATGGGCAGCATTGCGGACACTCTCACAGGCATTATGCGGACATAAAGAAAATTATATCGGATTCAGGCCTGTCTTTGCGCGCAAAAGATTTTACGAATAAAATCTTTGCAAAAGTTGCCGAGGCCGAGGCAAAGGTGCACAATAAAAATATAGACGAAGTCGCCTTTCACGAGGTTGGCGCGCTAGATTCGATAATTGATATAGCGGCAGCCGGAATATGCGCAGACTTGCTCAATGTTGATAAATTTGTGTCTTCTCCTATAGAACTTGGCGGAGGAACCGTTCATTGCGCGCATGGGATTATGCCGGTTCCGGCCCCAGCGACGGCCGAAATTTTAAAGTCTGCGCCCGTAAAGCTCAACGGAGCGCCACACGAGGCCACAACGCCAACCGGAGCTGCCATAATAGCGGCTTTGTGCGATAGCTTTTCGGCAAAGTGCGAAGGCGCAATTTTGGCGAGCGGCACGGGCATTGGAGGGCGCGATACAAAGGAGCTTCCAAACATTTTGAGAGTGCATCTCTTGGAGGAGGGCCCCGGAATTTTGCCTTGCGAAAAGATGTTTGTCATTGAATCAAACATAGATGATATGACGCCGGAAGAGCTCTCTTACTTTTGCGAAACTCTCTTTGATGCGGGGGCTTCCGACGTCTGGCAGCAGGCAATTTCAATGAAAAAATCCAGGCTTGCAACAATGGTGTGCGCACTTTCGAGCGCGGGAGTTTTTGATAAGCTCTTGGAATGCTTCTTTAAAAATTCCTCAACTCTTGGAGTCAGGGTTTTTGATTGCGACAGGTACTTTTTAAACAGGCGCTCAGAGAGCTTTGAAAGCAGCTTGGGGCGGCTTAATTTCAAAGTGTCAGACTCATTTGGCAAGGAAAAGTCCAAGCCTGAGTTTGAAGATTGCAGGCGGATTGCAAAGGAAAAATCCATACCTTTATCCGAAGTCTTGCGCATAGTTAGAAATGAGCGCAAATCTTAATAAATTGCGGGACTTAATCCTGAGCTACAAAAAGGCTGCCGTGGCTCTTTCTGGCGGCTTGGATAGCTCTGTGCTTCTTGCCTTTTGCGTTCAGACCTTGGGCAGAGAAAATTGCGCTGCCTTTACGATTTCCACCCCCTATATGATGCGTTCCGAGATTTGCGATGCAAAAAAATTGTGCGATAAATTAAATCTCGACCTTCATCTTGCGGAGCTTGAAAAAATCCCGCCGCAAATTGAATTTAACCCGCCGGACAGATGCTATATCTGCAAGTACATTCTCTTTAAATCAATAAGTAAGAAGGCTGAAACTTTAGGCTTTGATACTCTCATAGACGGCACAAATTACGATGACTTAAGCGATTATAGGCCGGGAATGCGAGCTCTTTCTGAGCTTGGGATAAAGAGCCCGTTTTTGGAATGCGAAATTGGAAAAAGCGACATACGCAAGCTCGCCGAGTCTATGGGGCTTGATTTTTCGGATAAGCCTGCCTATGCCTGTCTTCTTACAAGGTTGGAGCACGGCAGAAAGATAGATACTGCAAGCCTAAAAAAAATAGACGAGCTTGAGAGCTTTTTAAGGCAAAACTACACGCGAAAAGTCAGGGCTCGCCTGGAGTCTGAAAATATACGCATAGAGTGCGACAGCTCGGATTTTATAAAGATAGCTTCTGCTGCTCGCGAAATTTCAGACTTTGCAAAAAAGCTGGGCTTTAAGCATTGCAGCCTAGACTTGGGCGGATATAAACAAGGTTCGATGAATTTAAAAAATGCTTAATTTTTCAGAAATACTTGAGGCCTTTAAGGCCGGTCAGATAGACCTAAAGACCGCAAATGAGCGCATAGGCAAGCTTATGTTTGCCGACTTGGGGCACAGCAAGGCGGATCTCGACAGGGCGGAGCGCACGGGTGTAGGCGAGGTCATATACGCAAGCGGAAAGACCGCCGAGCAGTGCTTTGACATTGCAGAGGCGATTTTGGAACGCCAAAGCAGAGTTTTGCTCACGCGCATAGACCAAAAAAAAGCGGAGTTTTTAATGGCGCGCTTTAGAGACTTTGAATACGAGCCCTGCGCGCAAATAATGCGCTTGGGTTCCGAAACTCCGGCTAAGGGAAATTCGCACATAGCCATAGTAAGCGCGGGAACATCAGATATGAAGGTGGTGCGCGAGGCGGAGTTTACGGCGAGGTTTTTGGGAAGCAACTGCAAATGCTATTGCGATTGCGGCGTGGCGGGGCTTCACAGGCTTATGTCGCAAATAGATGAAATTAGAGAGGCGAGTGTCGTAATTGCGGTTGCCGGAATGGAGGGGGCGCTTGCAAGCGTGCTTGCGGGGCTTGTGAAAGTTCCGGTGATAGCCGTTCCAACAAGCGTCGGCTACGGCGCGAGCTTCGGGGGCTTGGCGGCCTTGCTTGCCATGCTCAATTCCTGCGCAAACGGCGTGAGTGTAGTGAATATAGACAACGGCTTCGGAGCAGCCTACAACGCACATTTAATAAATTCCAAATGACAAAGTTTATGAATCCTATTTTCGCAATGCATATGGCCGATGCTCTCGTTTCGGCACCTGTCGGAATTTTTATGCTTTTGGTGGGGATTTCCCTGCTGATATTTAGCGCAAGAAAATCAGCCGAAAATTTTGACTCGCTAAACATTCCGCTAATGGGCGTTTTGGGCGCTTTTATATTCGCGGGGCAGATGATAAATTTTGCGATTCCGCTCACGGGCTCAAGCGGGCATATATCGGGCGGTATCCTCCTTGCTGCAATGCTCGGGGCGTATCCGGCTTTCATCGTGCTTTCTTGCGTGCTTATAATACAGTCGCTCTTCTTTGCAGACGGCGGAATTTTGGCCTTGGGCTGCAATATATTTAACTTGGCTTTCTTTACTTGCTTTATCGCATATCCGCTAATATTTGTCCCGATAATAAAGAGGTTAAATTCAAATTTCGGCATATTTTTAGCGTCTATGCTCTCTTGCGTGGTATCGCTTCAACTTGGGGCCTTTTGCGTAGTGTTGGAAACTCTTTGCTCTGGCGTGAGCGACTTGCCCTTCAAGACATTTGTTAGCCTAATGCAGCCCATACACCTTGCAATAGCCCTAGTTGAGGGCTTTCTGACTTCTTGGGTGATTATACTTTTAAAAGATTCAAGGCCGCAGCTATTTGAGAATATTAAAAATTCGGGCTTTTTGCTCCCTAAGAGATACGCGCTTTTATTTGTGTGCTTGGCTACGCTTGTTATGGGGGCCGGGCTTTCGCGCATAGCTTCCGAAAATCCGGACGGCTTGGAGTGGTCGATTTCTAAGACTGCAGGCGGCGAAGAACTCTCAGTGGGCGCAGATGCTAAAATCCATAAAATCGCGGCGGATATTCAGGCTAAGTCCTCCGTATTGCCGGACTATTCAATTCCAAATTCCGATAGTCCCGCCGGCACTTCACTATCGGGAATTGTCGGGGCTATTATCTGCATAGTCGCCATATATATATTCGCGCGGCTTCTTAAATTTGCAAGGAGGAAGCGCGCTTGAGCTTGGGGCTTGCGCAAGCTTCTCAAAATTCGGCGGAGGCCTTTTTGCGCGGGTTAAATCCCTGCACAAAGCTTGCCTCTTTGCTTGTTTTTGTAATATCGGTAGTTTCGGTGGGCAAATACGAACTTTCGAGCTTAATCGTATATTTGTCGCTTCCCATCTTTGCGTCGGTTATTCTAGAAATGTCGGCTTGGCAAATTTTTCTAAGGACTATGCCTGCGGTGCTTCTTGCGGCGGCTGCGGGGCTTGCAAATATCTTTACCGACACAAGCGCTGCTTTTGAAATTGCAAATGTGGGTGTAAGCTTAGGAGTGCTCTCTTTTTTAACTCTAATTTTAAAGGCTTATCTTTGCGTATCGCTAGCAATTGTCCTTTCGCGCACAAGCTCTCCAAACGACATTGCCTACGCGCTCGGGAAATTTAAAATGCCCTGCATTATTGCGATACAGCTAATGCTTACAGCGCGCTATCTCGAGACCATAGGCGGCGAGGCCTTTAGAATTTGCAGAGCCTACGCGCTGCGCTCACCCAAGCATCCCAAAATTAGGCTAAGGCATTTCCCGCACATATTCTTGTCTCTGCTTTTGAGGAGCGTTGACAGGGCGAATAGAATTTACAAGGCGATGCAGTGCAGGGGCTTTGATCCGCGAAATTACAAATTTAGAAATATTGCATTTAAGTTTGCAGATTTTGCGTTCTTTGCGGCTTTTCTTGCACTATGCTGTGCGCTTAGATTTTTTAATCCGGCAAAATTTTTTTAGAGTTTAAAATATGGTAGATATTAAAAATGCGACTTTAATTTACCAGGGGGGCAAGCGAGCCTTGGACGCAGTTTCTCTAAATCTTAGCGCGGGTGATACATGCGCAGTTCTGGGCGCAAACGGGGCGGGCAAAAGTTCGCTTTTGTGGGCCATTATGGGCTTGCTTGAGCTGTCCGGTGGCGAGATCCTTTTAGACGGCGTGAAGGTCTGCAAAGAAAACGCAAAAAAGGTGAGGAGCATAGCGTCTTTAGTTTTTCAAAATTCCGACGACCAACTGTTTTTCCCAAGCGTAGTTGAGGATGTTTCCTTCGGGCTTATAAATTCGGGTTTGAACGAAGCCGAAGCAGAGATGCGCTGCGATGAACTTCTGGGCAGATTCGGTATTTCCCACTTAAAGTACCGCCAAAACCAGCACTTGTCAGACGGCGAAAAGAAGAAGGTTGCAATATGCACATCTTTAGCATGCTCTCCAAAGATACTTCTTTTGGACGAGCCTTCCGCGCTTTTGGACCCGAGGAGCAAGCGCGAGATGTCCGAAATCGTAAAGTCGCTTGAAGCTACGGTGATTTTGACTACGCACGATATAGATTTTGCGCGCTCATGCTGCAAATATTGCCTTATTTTAAAAGAGGGCAGGAGGGCGGCCTTCGGGGAGGCTTGCAAATTGCTAAGCGACGACAAGCTGATGTTTGAGTGCTCTTTGGCGTAAATTCTGCCACTTTTTACGCTTGCGGTTCGCAGCTTATCTATTAGCGCGGATACTTTGAGCTATGCACTAAACTTTTTTGCAAGACTTTGCATTGGCTTAAATTATCGCGCGATAAGTCAAAGTCCCAATATTTAAGGTTAATTTTGCGAGGTGCTGTAAATTGAAAAGCGAAATTTTAGAAATTTTTCTTTTATTTTGACAGCGCGTTTTAATTTCTCAATTAGCGCAGAATTTACGCGCACTATCAAGCGATTCTTGCAAAGCAATATTTGAAAAAGTTTTGGTAGAAATAGCAGATTAAGGGCAATGTGAACTTTTGTTAAAAAGAAATTTTCATAGATTTGCCCCGCAACTTAGAGATATAGCAAGCCTTTAGGATTTATGACATTATGAGTAACTTTTGCGGGGCAAAATTTTTAAGAGGCCTTTTCTGGCAATAGCGAAAATGGCAAAAAAAAATCGCACTCTTTGGAGTGCGATTTTTTTAACTGGCTGCTCAGGTTGGGGTCGAACCAACGACCAAGTGATTAACAGTCACCTGCTCTGCCACTGAGCTACTGAGCACCGTTAAAAATGAAGCCCCCATTAAGCCTTTTTTTGCCTGATTTGTCAATAAATTTTTTAAATTTTTTTAGGCTAATTTTCACTTCTGTTACAACTTATTAAATATTAAAATCTTTCAAAGCTAAGATTCTTGGATTTTTTCCTCATCAAAGTCGTCCACCTCAAAAATCGCATCTGAACAGGCTATTTTGAGGGGGCTTTTACTTAGAATTTTCCCGCAAATCTTGCCTTTATCTTTGCAGTCAAGCTTCTCTGCGATGTGCCCGCGCCAAACTACTATGCGCTTTCCATCGCTATCAAAGAAGGCTCCGGGGAAGGGGTGGCTAACCGCGCGAACCAAATTAAAAACTTCGCGCGCGCTCTTTGTAAAATCTATTCTGCCCATCTCGGGCGTGCGCTTCCCGAAGTAGGAGGCCTTGCTCAAATCTTGCTTCTTAAGTTTCGGATTGCCGCTTAAAAGGCTATCTAGGCTTCTTCCCAAAACTTCCACGGCAGCTTTTGTAATTCGAGGCGTTACATCTCCTACATATTCGTCGGGCGCAATTTGCACCTTTTCTTGGTCCACTATGTCGCCCGTATCAAAGCCCTCCTCCAGAACGTGAAGGCTCACGCCACAGTGGTCTTCGCCGTTTATAATAGACCAATTTAGCGGCGCTCTGCCCCTGTATGCGGGCAGGTAGGAGCCGTGCATATTGTAGGCGCCGAGCTTGGCGAGCTTAAAAATTGAAGGCGGAATAAAGTTTCGGTAGTAGAGCGATAAAATTAAGTCGGGCTTAAGCTCTTTTGCCAAGTCCTCCCACTCCTTTGCCTTCAAGCTCTTCGGCTTGTAAACCGGAATATTATTTTGCTTTGCAAGGCTTTCTGCGCTTTCAAACCACTGATTCTCGTGCGGGTCGGTATCGTGCGTAAATACGGCAACTACATCGCAGCCACGCTCTAGCAATAGCTTTAGGCACTTGTAGCCAACATCGCTAAAACCGAAAAATAAGACTCTGGGCTTAATTTGCATGGGGCTATGCCTTTGACTCCTGCTGTGTTTCGCCGGATTTTTCATCCTTAGGGTCACTAAAGCCGTACATGTTTCTTACTACGTACTTCGGGCGCGCCTGCACAATCTGGTAAATTCGCCCCACATACTCGCCAATAAGCCCAACGCCTATCATTGCAACGCTAATTAGGAAAAACAGTATCGCAAAGAGTGTGAATACGCCCTCGGCTTCGGCACCCTCGAACAAGCGCCTGTATAAAAGTATAATAACTAAGATTAAACTGCCCAAGCTGCTAGCAAAGCCAAAGAGAGTGAACAGTTGCAGGGGCATTAGCGTAAAGCCCGTGACCAAATCGAAATTTAGTCGGATGAGCTTGTAGTAGCTATATTTGGACTCTCCCGCCTTGCGTGCGCAGTGCTCGACTTCAACGTCGGTCGGGTTTGCCGCAAAGCGATAGGCTAGGGCGGGGATAAAGGTTGAGCGCTCGTCGCTGTGGATTATGGCGTCAACTATGGGGCGCGTGTAGGCTCTTAACATGCAGCCTTGGTCGAGCATTCTTATGTCTGTCATGGCCTCGCGCATCTTGTTTACGATTTTTGAGGCGTAGCGCCTGCAGAATGAGTCTTCGCGCTCTTTCCTGTAACCGCCTACGGCGTCGTAGCCCTCTTCCACCTTTGCGATGAGTTTAGCGATTTCCTCGGGCGGATTTTGCAAATCGGCGTCTATTGTCACTATTACATCGCCCTTGGCGTGCTCCATAGCGGCTATGATAGCCATGTGCTGGCCGAAATTTCCGTTAAAGTCTATAACCCTCACGACATCTGGGTTGGTGTCGTAAAATCCCTTTAAGATTCTTCCTGAAGAGTCGCGGCTGCCGTCGTTAGTAAATATTATCTCCCAGGGCTTTCCGATGGCCTTCATAGAACTTTTTATGCGCTCGAATAGTTCGGGGAGGTTTGCTTCTTCGTTGTAAACTGGTACGATTACGGATATGAACATAATTTCATGATGAAGTGATGCTTTGCTTTGTCAAATTTTAAAAGGAGCTCTTGCTGGGATTTAGTGGGATAAATATGACGCGAAATGCAAATCGCAAAGCTAAATCGCGTATTCAAAAATAAGTTTACTTTTGCCTGCAGTTAGAGAATGCGTCGCGCGAGTTTTGCGCTATGGCTTTTTACGAGAGCTTTTCGACTGCGCGAGAATGAAAATTTATTGTCCTAAATGTTAGCATATCAGAGTGGAAGAAATGAGTGAGGGGGGGAATAGCCTAAAAAAATAGGAGACTAAAAGCTTGGGGCGATTTCAAGCTTGCCGATTCTATTTTAGTGGAAGGCTTTTTATTTTTCGCAAACTTGCAATTTTCACAAACCCGCAAGATTCGCTTAGCAGAGCAGGCTTGCGAGGGCAAGGCTTACAAAAATTGCAACTCTCACGTACTTTTCAATTACCCAGAATACTCCGCGCGCCAAAATGGGCTTTAGCTTTGCGCCGAGTATCGCGACACTTCCCATAACTAAAAGTGCGCTCAAAAGGAAAATCGCGCCTAAAATCACAATCTGAAGCCAAATTGCAAGCTGAGTGCCCTGCCTTGTAAATTGGGGCAAAAATGCGATAAAAAATAGCAGAACCTTGGGGTTTAGCAGGTTCATCATAATTCCGCGAGCGTAGAGGTTCTTAAGAGATTTCTTTTCGGAATTAGAGGCGCTTGCATTTTGCGCATTTTTCTTTGGGTCTTCGCGCAGAGCAAGATAGGCCAAGTAGGCAAGGTAGATAGCGCCGAATATTTTTACGCACCAAAAGGCCTTTGGCGAATTTACGATTAAGATGGAAAGGCCGGCCGCGCAAATTGCAGTGTGGGCAACTATTCCCGACACAAGCCCGAGTGCGAGCGTCAAAGCCGAGCGCGCGCCCTTTGAAATGCTTAGCGCAAGAACATATAAAATGTCGGGCCCGGGAGCCGCCGAAAGCAAAACTGATGTCAGAAAAAAACTTAAAACTATTTCAAAATCCACTTTGCGAAATGAAGATTTTTAAGCGGAATTTGTCAAATAAGTTTTTGCTCGCATTGTCTAAATTAAAAGAGCAGGGGGGCAAATTCTAGCTCCGATAAAATTAAACTCTCATTGAATCGCGACACTTGTTTTTCTGCAAATTGACTTACGCGGGCTTGAGAGCTTTTGCAAAGTCGGTAGGCTTTTTGCTTTTTTCCTTTATGCGAATTTTTTAGAATATTTTAACCTTTGCGGCTTTGCGCTTCTATATGCTTAAACTCTTAAATCCCTTTAGAATACTAACGTATTTAAATATCTTAAGCGAGGCATATAGCAGTTATAATAAGGCAGAAAAGAAGGAAAAAAACAAGGAATATCAAACTAGAGTTAAGCAAGCTAAAGGCTCCGCCCTCTCTTTCTCTTCTAAGCCTAATAAAAAGCTCAAGATTTCTCGACGTAATTAGAAAGTAAAGAATCGGCGGAAGCAGAAAATACAGCATGTGGATTATATTGCCGTCCTCAAGTATGTAATAGGACTGGTAATACACTGGATAACATACTTGAGTAATAACAAAAAATTTAAGAATGGGAAAAAACAGCAACATAATTAAGATTCTAAAGATGATGCTAATTTTAAGCCTTTCTATATCTAAGAGAGCGATTGAAAAATAGAGCATATCGACAATTACAAATGCAACGGGTACAGGGGTGTATTCGATGCCAAATGGGAGTCTAATTAGAAAAGTTATGGGAATAATTAAAGTCGCAATTCCAAGGATAAGCCGTTCACGCTTCCACTGCTTTTGAATTTCTGGATTTTTATTTTCCATAGATAAATTAGGGTAGAATTTTTTTGTCGGGTAATTTTTGACAAGTAAGAAGTATTTTTATAGAGCTTGGATAAGCACTTTTCCTAGAGTCGGGTAGCTATATTTATATTTTTGTACTATGTTTTTTATTCTCCTTTTGGCTTTTATTTTAAGGGAATTGATATGTTTTGATTTTTTATGCAGGGGTAAAAGCAGGCAAAAGAAGGCAAAAAAGAATGAAAACCTTAAGGAACATCAAAATAGAATCTCGCAAGTTAAAGGTTCCTCCCTCAGTTTCTCTTCTAATCCTAATAAAAAGCTTAAGGCTCCCGGCTGTAATTAGAAAATATAGAATCGGAGGAAGCAGAA
Organism: uncultured Opitutales bacterium; assembly: GCA_900552245.1. Lineage (GTDB taxonomy): Bacteria > Verrucomicrobiota > Verrucomicrobiia > Opitutales > Intestinicryptomonadaceae > Intestinicryptomonas. The sequence continues at coordinate 23,720 of URYY01000002.1, forward strand.
AATACAGCATATGGACTGTATTATCTCTCCAAAATATGTAGCAATATGACTGGTAACAAGCTTGGCAATATACTAGAAAAACAAAAAATTTAAAAATGGGGAAAAATAGCAATATAATTAAGGCTCTAAAGATGATGTTGATTTTAAGCCTTCCCATATCGAAGGCAACGACGGAAAAATAGAGCGTATCCGCAAACACAAATGCAACGGGTACAGGTGGGTATTCGATGCCAAATGGGAGTCTAATTAGAAAAGTTATGGGAATAATTAAAGTCGCAATTCCAAGGATAAGCCGTTCACGCTTCCACTGCTTTTGAATTTCTGGATTTTCCTTTTCCATAGATAAATTAGGGTAGAATTTTTTTGTCGGGTAAATCTTGACAAGTTAGAAATATTTTTATGGAGCTGGGATAAGTATTTTTTCTAGAGTTGCGCGGGGTATATTTATGTCTTTGCGCCATGTTTTTTTATTCTCCTTCTGGCTTTTATTTTAAGAAACTATACACATTTTCAGTACCGGTATTGTTATAAAGATTACTGCTAGCAATATTAGCAGAAATATTAGAATCAGATTTATTGGTCTCAAAGGGCCGTGTTTTCTTTCTCTTCTAAGTTTAATAAAAAGCTTCAAATTTCTAGCTGTAACTAAGAAGTAAAGAATAGGCGGAAAGAGAAAATATAATATGTGGCCTATATTGCCGCTCTCAAATATGGTGTGTATAGGGTAGCACTTGAAGTTAAATACAAGAATTGCCAAAATTTTAGAGACGGGGAAAAATAATAGTATAATTAAGACTCTAAAAAAGACGTTAATTTTAAGCCTTTCCATATCGTAGGCAGCTACTGAAAAATAGAGCATATCGGCAATTACAAATGCAAAGGGTATAAAACCGCACTCGCGGCCGAAAGGGAGCCTAAGTATAAAAGCTATGGGAATAATTAAAGTGGCAATTCCAAGTATAAGCCAATCTCGCTTCCATAGCTTTTGAATTTCCTGGTTTTCGTTTTCCATAGTGATTGTGGGGTTGGGGTATTTTGTGTGGGGATTTAAAAAAGCCTCTTAGGCTAGACGCGCAAAAATTTTAAAGCTTATTGCTTCGCGCAAGTAATTGCAGTAACTTTTGCGAAAGCGCGATGGAGCCGAGGCGCACCCGCTTTTGAGGAGGCGCTCATTCGGACAAATCCTAACTTACTTTAAGGCAAGCGATACAAAACCGCCCCCTTCGGGGCAAGTAAGCAAGAAAAAGCCCGAGCTCTGGAGCGCGGGCTTAAAATCGCTTTTTTATCTAATTTTGTCAAGAAAATAGGCTCAGTATCCGTATTTTCCCGATAGAATAATAATGTACATCTCCATTTTATTTACAGGGTAAGTTATTATACTTGTGACCCTGCAAATTCTGTCGGGAGAGTTGCAGTTGTAGCACTTGTCGGCCTTTATGGCGCAGGGAGTCTTTTTGTTGAGCCTGCGAGCGTTCAGGGGGGCTGCTATGTTCTTTGCCCTGAAAAGCGCGCCTGCAATGTCGCCTTCAATCTTATTTTCGCCAAATACAAAAAATACCTTTTTGCCCACTCCGTAGCTTGTGGCGCAGACTCTGTTGCCGTTTCCGTCTATATTTACCAAGGCCCCGTCGGCCGAGGCGGCATTTACACTCGTAATGTAGGCGGGGGCGGCGTTTTCCATTTCAAGTATGCCTTCTGGCTTTGCCTTCATGTGCCAAAAGAGCTTTCCGCGCGCCGCAAGCTTATCCGCCCAGCCAAGCTCGTCTATAGTCATAGAGCCTCCTATGCCGAGGTCGGAGCTGCCGATTTTTGAAATGATAAAGTCCAAAGCCTCTTCTGGCTTTTCAAAGAAATTTACAAAAAAGCCCTTGCGCTTGAATGATTCTATCGCCTTTTGCGTCAGTTGATTCATCTGTATTTCTCCGATTCTAATTTTGTGTTAAATTTTGTGAGCCGATATTTTTTTCGCGCCGCGTGTCTACGGGGGCCCCGATTTATAAAGCGTGGATTGGGTAGATTTAAGCGTTAAAAATAGCACGCGGGGCGCCTGTCCCTGAGCGCGGGAATCTTTTCGCGGATTTTGTCGGCGTCTTTTAAATTTATCTCGCAAAACTGCATGTCTTCAACATCTTGCTTGCACTCTGCAAGCGTCTCACCAGTGGGCGAGACAAGGCAGGAAGAGCCGCAGTAGTTTACCGAGTTTGAGCCAAAATTTTCCACGCCTGCCTGATTTACGCAAATTAAGAAGGCCTGGGTGTCTATGGCTCTGGCCCGCGCAAGAATTTTTAGTTGCCCCATGCGGGGGTGCGGCCATGCGGTTGATACTATTATTAATTGCGCGCCGCGCTGAGCCATGCGCACATACATTTCCGGAAAGCGCAAATCGTAGCAAATTGAAAGGCCAATTTTGCCGAAGGGGCTGTCGCAAACCACAATTCGCTCGCCTCCCTTTACGTGCTTGTGCTCGTTAAAGACGCTAAACAGGTGTATCTTGTCGTAATGCGCCAAGAGTTTGCCGTGGGAATCTATTAGGAGCATGCGGTTTGATGGGGTCTCGCCAAGGCGCTCCAAGTAGCATACCGAGCCGCATATCGCAATGTGCGCATCGCGCGCTATGCAAGAAAGCTCTGTGGCAAAATTCCTGCCGCCCTCCAAAACTTTCTTATTTTCGGCGTAGTGGAATCCGCTTAGAAACATCTCCGGAAATACGATTAAATCTGCTCCGTTTTCGGCGGCGCGCTCTGCAAATTCGCGGGCGTGCGCCAAGTTCTCATCGTAGCCGCGCTGCTTTACGGACATTTGTGCTAGGGCAACTTTCATAAAAATTTTATCTTTCTTATTTTTGAACAGCCGTTTAACTTTTTTATTTTCGCAAGTATCTTGCGCTCGTTAAACATTAGCTCCTGCTTCGCAGTTGCGTTAAAAGTTCTTACATAAAGGACTGTAGCGCCGAGGTCGCAAGGCTCGCAAAGCTCGAGAAAATCCGGACCTATGATGTCTGGCCAGCTCTCTATAACAACTTGCAGAGGGCTTGTCTGGCCGATTTTAAAATCGAGAAATATCTTGTCGATAAACTGCGCCGGCGTCTTTAAATCTCCCAGTTCCCTCTCAGCCGGAAGTCCGCGAAATTCGCTTAGCAAGCCGTCGCTATCCCTGTATAGTGGCATTTTTACTCAGGTATTTTTGAAGCAGATAAACTCCGTTTATCGCTATGCTGTGGTGTATCTGCCCGCTAAAGACCATATCGTCCAAATCCGAAATCTTTACAATTTTAGATTCCAATTCCTCGTGTTCGTCCCAGTGGGTCTCGGCGAGCTTCTCGCAGTTTTTTGCCACTGTAAAGAAAGCGCGGTTATTTTGGATTGCAGGATTTGGAGAAAATCCGCCTATGAGCTTAACTTGCCCCTTGTAGCCGGTTTCCTCCAGAAGCTCGCGGGCGGCGGCCTCCTCCGGAGTTTCTCCCTTTTCCATTATCCCTCCCGGAAACTCCCAGGAAAATTTATCCACGCCAAAGCGGTATTGGTTTACGAGCAAAACGCTGTCGCCGCCTATTATAGGCGCGACCTGAACCCAGTCGGCGGATACGTTTATAAAAAAATCGCCCTCGCGCCCGTCCGGGTGGCGAAAGCGATTTTTTAAAACTTTAAACACTTTGCAATCCGCAACGCACTCGCTTGAAATTTGCCGCCAAGCTTTTGGCTTTACGTTTGCCATGATATTAGGGAATTACGATTTCTTGACCAATCTGCAAGCGCCTGGAATCAACATTAGGGTTTGCCTTTTCAATTTCAGTGAGCGTCTTGCCGTGTTTTTTTGCAATTAAAGAGAGCGTATCGCCGGGGCGGACATTGTAAATTTTTGAGCCTGCGGAAGTTTGTGCAGCGGCAGTCGTCGAGGAACCCTGTGCGGCACTCTGCTGGCTCTGTGTTCTCACCCCGCGGCGTCCGGCAACCTCATTTATCGCCTTCTGGTTTTCTGCAATCAGCTGGCGGTTCTTCGCTATCTCGGAATTTAACTGCGAAAGCGAGGTCTGCACTTGGCGCGCCATGGTATTTACGTTTGTGACACCCGCAGACTTGATGTCTTCAAGCTGCATCGCAGTTGATTCCATCTTTGAATTTAAATTCTTCATCTCTATGGAAAGTGCGGCGGCCTTTTCAACGCTGTCTTTGACAGTTTTAAAATTTTCCTCCGCATTCCCAGCCCTGCTTGACGCACTCACTGCAAACGCCAGAGCCGCAACGCTTAGCGCCAGTGCCACACAGCCGATTGCCAAGGGCAAAATGGGCTTTATCGAACTCACCGAATTTTGGTTTTCTTCTTCCATATCAAATAGCCTCAGTTCTTTATTTCTTCAAAGTCAAAGGGCGCTTTGCCCCAATCCAATTTCTCGACTTACAAAAGCATTAAATTTATGCAAATTCAACACTAATCTTGCGAATTTTCACCTTCTTTTGCCGCAGCTTGCTTTTCAGCTTTTTTGGCCTTTGGGGTGCGCTTTTCAAACTCAAAGCCTATTTCGCCATTTTCCTTCATAATTAGATAGGCCGAGAATTTCTTGCCAGTCCTTTTTGATACAAAGTCCTCTATCAGTGGTGTCTTGCCGCTTTGTGCGAGGCTCTGCACCTCCTCGGGCTTTATCGCGTGCGAAAGCATATTGCGCCAAATCTTGAAATTGCAGTTTTTGGACTTATCGGCTATATTCGAGCAGACGTACTGGGAAGTTGTCTCGAGCATATCTCCGTTGCAGTCGCAGTAACCGAGCGCGGCTTTGGGGCATTTTGAAATAACTTTAGCTCCCGTTAAATCGAGTTCAGCCTTCTTGTTCTCGCCGCCCTCTGCCGGGTGTGAGGCCGATGTCCCAAACTGGAACTTTACTTTCCAATCGTCATCAAGCTTTAAAAACGCGCTGTAGGGCTTACCTATCTTGCTCTTGAATCCGTCCAGAGGCCCAACTATGCGCTTCTCCAAAAGTTCGCGCACCTCGTCTTCTGACATCTTTCGGTTGCCCATTGTTTTGTATATGACGATCTTACCGTCTTTAGAGCGGTAAGAGCGGAAGGATTCCAACATAGTTTGTCCGTCCGAGGGCGATATTATATCGGTTTCCTTAGTTTCGGCATCGGTTTCCACAAAGGCCTTTGCCTTATCAACTATTTTGGTAGCCATATCTGAGATTCCACCCATGAATTCTTTTCTTGTAAGTTCGTTCTTTTCGATGAGCCTCAATCTGTATTCCCATTCGCCCGTCATTGCGGGGCTAGTTAGCTCCTCCACTCCCAAGGCCTTTAGAAATGTAATTAGATTTTCCGCCTTATTCGTGGGCAGCAATTCGCGCTTGTCGCGCTCCACAAACTTGTGGGCGATCAGGGTGTCTATTATCTGTGCGCGGGTTGCAGGCGTTCCCAATCCGCGCTCCTTCATAGCTTCCGCCAACTCTTCGTCATCTATCAACTTCCCAGCGCCTTCCATCGCAGAAAGCAGCGTAGCTTCCGTAAAGCGGGCAGGGGGCTTAGTGGCGTCCTGCTTTATTGCGGCATCTTTAAGTTTAGCTTTCTCGTCCTCGCTTTTCAAGGCGGGCAGCGTTTGAGCTTCGCCTTCCTCCGCCTTTTGTTCGGCCTTGGCAAAGCCCTTCTCGTAAACCTCAAGCCAGCCTTCGCTCTTTAGTATCTTGCCCTCCGTCTTGAATGCGTGCTCGCCCAGCTTTGATATGCGCGTCGTGACATCAAACAGCGCATCCGGATAAAATGCGGCTATGAAGCGCCTCGCTATCATATCGTAAATCTTTAACTCGTCTTCGCTGAGCTTTGCAGACGTTTGCCCCGTCGGGATAATGGCAAAGTGGTCGCTTATTTGAGCGTTGTTAAAAATTCTCTTTGTCGCCTTCTTTATGTAGCCCTCCGACACTGCCTTTGCGCCAAAAATTCCGTATTTGCCCTCCAACATGCCCATGGTCCTCTCGCATACGCCCCTGTAGTCTTCGGGAAGGGCGCGAGAGTCGGTCCTCGGGTAGGTAATCATCTTGTGCTTCTGGTAGAGGTCTTGCGCTATGGAAAGCGTTCTTGCGGCTGAAAATGAAAATCTGTTGTTGGCTTCCCTCTGCAGTGTCGTCAAATCGTAAAGCTTAGGTGCCGCCTGTTTTGACTGCGTCTTTTTCTCGCTTACTTCGGCAATCCCTATCGTCTTTACTTGCTCTAAAATTTCTCTTGCTTGCTGCTCGTCCCAAATCCTGTCTGCAGCATCTCCGGCATCTTTGCCTTTCTTAAAGTCCGGGCGCTGGTAAGTGCCCTTGTAGCTGCCGTTTTCAATATCAAATTCGCCAATTATTTTCCAGAAGCTCTTGGGCTTAAAGTTCGCTATCTCGTGCTCGCGCTCAACTATCATCGCAAGAGTTGGCGTCTGAACTCTGCCGACGCTCACAAGCGCCTTGTTCTTTGCCCCGTACATGCGAGTTGTAACAGCCCTTGTCGCGTTCATTCCAACTATCCAGTCAGACTCGCTTCTGCATCTAGCCGCATCTTGCAGCGATTCCATTTCGCTTTGCTTTCTCAAATGTCCAAAGGCCTCGCGTATGGCATCGGGTGTCATGCTCGAAAGCCACAGCCTCTCGCGCGGCAGCTTGCACTCGGCAACTTCGTATATGTACGTAAAAATCAGTTCGCCTTCTCGACCGGCATCGCATGCGTTTATGACGCCGTCTATATCCTTTCTGCTCATCAGCTTCTTTAATTCCTGAAACTTTTTCTTCGTCTTTTCTATGGGCTTTAACTCAAATTTCTCCGGCAGAATCGGCAAATTCGAAAGCGACCAACGCGCGTATTTTTTGTCTATGTCCGCGGGCATGGGCAACTCTATCAGATGGCCCACAGCCGACGAAATCACATAATCGTCGTTCTCGTAGTAATCGTCGTGCTTTTTCGCCTTCCCGAGTGTTCTTGCTATGTCGCTTGCTACGCTAGGCTTTTCGGCTATGACAAGTTTTTTCATTTAAAAGAATTTGTGCGCGTTTTAAATATCAATAAAAGTTTCCCAAGCCTCTGCGCTTGGGAAACTCAACTTAAATCAAAAATCCCTACTTCTTTAGAAATTCGGGAAGTATTGTATCTATATTGTTCAAGAGCTCGCGCATCGTCTCCGGAGTTTCGTCGCCCATGTTGGAGATGCGGAAAGTCTTGCCCTTGAGTGCGCCGTAACCGCCGTCAAATACCATGTGATAGCGCTTCTTTAGCTCTGCAATGACGCCAGCTATGTCTATATCCAAGGTATTCTTGAAGCAGTTTAGAGTTACGGAGCCGTACTTTTCTTCCGGCAACAATTCAAAGCCGTATCCGTACGCCCAGTCGCGAACTATCTTGTTATTTTCCAAGTGGCGGGCATAGCGCTTTTCGAGCCCTTCGTTTCTGATGTCCTCAAGCTTGCTTTCGAGTGCGTATATGAGGGAGATTGTCGGCGTGGAGGGCGTCATATTCTTCTCGTAATTCTTTTGGAATTCCAAGAAATCGAAGTAGTAGCCTCTGCCTTCAACTTCCTTTGCCCTCTTTAGGGCGCGCTCTGAAACTGTCAGGAAGGCCAATCCCGGCGGAATTGCCATAGCCTTCTGGCAGCCTGCCAACATGACGTCTATTCCCAACTCGTCCTTCTTTATGGGCAGGGCCGAGAAGGAGCTTACGGTGTCTACTATGGAAATTACCTCGGGGAACTCGCGCACAACTTCCATAACCGCCTTAATGTCCGTCATTGTGCCGGTTGAGGTCTCATTGTGTATTATTGTTATGGCGTCGAACTTGCCGGTTGATAGTGCCTTGCGGACCGCTTCGGGATCGACTGGCTTGCCCCACTCAAACTTCAGAACCTCCGCATTCTTGCCGCAGCGCAGGCTTACGTCGTACCACTTGTCGGCGAATGCGCCGTTTGCGCAATTTAGCACTCCCTTTTTGCAGACGTTGCGTATGGAGCCTTCCATCACGCCCCATGAGCTGCTGGTGCTCAGATACACGGGGTCTTTCGTGAAAAAGAGCTTCTGTAAATCGGGTTGGATTCTCTCCATAAGGGCTACGAAGTCCTTGCTGCGGTGTCCAACCAAGTGTGTTGTCATTGCCTTGTAGGTTTTCTCGGAAACCTCAATTGGGCCGGGTATGAATAGTTTGTCTGACATGCTTTTGTGCCTTTGGTTTTGTGTTAAAAATTTCTAATCTTTTATCGGGTTTTGCTCCTTTATTATTTTGGAGTTGCCCTCGGCAAGTGTTATTGTGCGAGGAACCCACTGGCTGGCTTCCTGCTCCGTCATTTGCGCAAAGCTCATAAGTACGAGCAAATCTCCCTTCTTGCCCATGTGCGCGGCCGCTCCGCGCAGGGATATCGTCTTGCTTCCGGCGGGTGCCGGAATTGCGTAAGTTTCAAATCTCCTGCCATTTGAGATGTTGCCTACGAGGATCTTCTCCCCATACAAAAGACCAACTCTCTTCATTAAAGCCTCGTCTATCGCAAGCGAGCCTTCGTAGTCGAGAATGGCATCTGTCGTTTCGGCGCGAAGGATTTTTGATTTTAGAATCTGAACGAACATTTCAATTTCTTATTACTTATAAAGTTGGACAGAACTATACCCATTGCGATATTAGTCAATTAAAAAATAGTTTAAGTGTGCTCACAAATTTTTGAGCTGTAATATATCTTGCTTTAACAAACTTTCGCCCAGGCTTTAAAGCCCTGATTTTTTACTCTTAACATATTTATTATCAAAGCGTTATTTCAACTTTTTACAAAGGAATATCGCCTCTTTGCTCACTTGGATTTTTTTAATTTTGCCAGTGTATATAATTAGCTTTATCTCTCGCAGACTATGGATACATTCGCAAATTCTAACTGCAAAATTTTGTAAAAAACTGAGAATATCATTTTACTTACACCGCAATCAAACAATCGACATTAAAAGGACTTTTCGCGCGGCTTGGCTTTTAAATCTTATTTTTTTAGATGCTCTTCTTGCTTCCTATTTTGAATCAGCCTTGTTTAATCTACGCAAAATAAAAAGCGGCCGGAGCAATTCCGACCGCCTCAAATTTCAGAGTCTCAACTTGAGACTACTTTGCGACATTTGCTATGTTTTGCGGCGTCAAACCAAAGGCTTCCATAAGCTCAGGCAAGTCTGCCGAGAAGCCGAAGTCGTTCGTGCCGACAAATTTTGACGCATATTTGTACCAGGGCAGGGCAACGCCCGCCTCAACTGCAGTGCGATTCGTGCAGCTCTTTGGCAGAACCTGCTCTTTGTACTCGTCGCTCTGGCGCTCAAACTGCTCCATGCAGGGCATTGAAACTACTCGCGTTCCGTAGCCCAATATGTCGGCGGCCTTCAAGGCTAGCGAGAGCTCGGAGCCTGTCGCAATCAATATGCGCTCCAAGGGCTGAGTTTCCTTCCTTGCGATATACGCGCCCTTTAGCACGCCCTCGCGGCGGGTCTGCACCGGTATTTCATTCAAAATCGGCAAGTCTTGGCGCGACAAAATTAGAGCAGTCGGGCCGTTCTGGCGCGAATACGCATGCGCATAAGCTCCGGCGCACTCCTCAGAGTCCGCGGGTCTTACGACGTCTAGGCGCGGAATGCTCCTTAATATGCTTACAAGTTCAACCGGCTGGTGTGTCGGGCCGTCGTAGCCAACTCCGATTGAGTCGTGCGTCAGTATGTACTGAACGGGCAAGTCGGATAGGGCGGCAACTCTCACAGCTCCTAGCATGTAGCCTGCGAATGTCAGGAAGGTCGCGCAAGACGGCGTGAACAATCCGTAGTAGCATATTCCGTTTGTTATCGCAGCCATCGCGTGCTCGCGTATTCCGTAGTAGATGTTTCTGCCTGCAGGATTTGCCGGAGAGAAATCGCCCGCGTCTTTAATATAGTTCTTTGTCGAGCCGTACAAGTCGGCCGAGCCCGAGACTATATTTGGCATCTTGTGGGCCAGGGAATTTAAGACCGCTCCGCCCGACGAGCGAGATGCGCTCTTATCAGTATTGGGAAATTCCGGAATAAAGCTCAGCAACTTCTTTGGATCCGAGAAGTAATTGCCCTTGTTTGCGCACTCGTCCAACTCTTGGGCCTTCTGCGGATTTGCGAGCTTCCAAGCTTCAAATGACTTTTCCCAAGCCTTGCGCTTGCGGGAGCGCTTCTTTGCAAGCTTTCCAAAATATTCGTATGTGGCGTCGCTCACAAAGAATTTTTCGTCGGGAAGACCCAGTGCCTTGCGGGCCTCGTCTGCAAATTTTGCGCCGCCTTCGCCGTGACCCTTTGACGTACCCTGAACTTCGGCTATGCCCTTTGCTATTACTGTCTTAAATATTACCAACTTCGGCTTGCCGTTGGGGCGCTTTGCAGCCTTCTTTAAGACGGCCTTTATTGCGTCCAAATCGTGACCGTCTGCCTTAAATACTTCAAACCCGTAGGCAAGGAACCTCTTTGCTGTATCCTCGCTCTGCGATTTTTCGGCGGCGGCATCCAGCGTTACGTCGTTTGAATCGTACATGAGTATGAGGTTGTCCAACTTGTAGTGGGCCGCCAGCGCGCAAGCTTCTGAGGCCACTCCCTCTTGCATGCAGCCATCGCCCGCCAAGCAGTAAACCTTGTGGTCAAATAGCGCACATTCCGGAGTGTTAAAGCGCGCCGCCGCCATCTTTTCTGAAATTGCCATACCGACGGCGTTTGCGACACCCTGTCCGAGAGGGCCACTAGTTGCCTCTACGCCCTCTGTGACTCCAAACTCGGGGTGTCCGGGAGTCTTTGAATGCATCATTCTAAACTTTGACAGGTCTTCCCTAGTGAGGTTAAAGCCGGACATGTGAAGCCAGGAGTAAATGAACATGCTGCCGTGACCGGCGCTCAAAACAAATCTGTCGCGATTGAGCCACTTTGGCGACTTCGGGTCTATATTTAGTATCTCGCCGAAAAGCACCGCGCCAATTTCAGCGCAGCCCAGCGGAAGGCCCAGATGGCCGGATTTTCTTGCTGCTATTGCGTCGATGGCAAGACCCCTTGCCTCGTTTGCCGCATTTTGTAGTATTTCTTTATCTGTCATATCTAAATAGAATCTTTAAGGATTTAAAGCTAACATTTCTGGCATCTGTTTTGCATTTTTCAACATTAAATAGGCGCAGCAGGCCAAGTTTTAGCGATTTTTTTTGTTTCGCATACAAAAAATTCCTAGCATAACTTCCTACAATAGCCGTGTTACTGTAAAAATGAATCCGGACTCTGCTGTTTGGCTTTGAGATTATGCGGAGCTTTATCATTTCGTAAATTTGCAGCGCACAAGCCTAGCTTTGAAAAAAATATTTAATAGATTTTGTGAAATTTTTTTATGTCAATATCATGTCAATAACTCTTTTGAGAAATTGAGAAAAATTTTTGAGACGTCTGCCAGAGAATGTTCCGGACGGTTTTTCAAAAAAAACTTAGATTTTTAGGATATTTTGAGGCGGGGGTATTGTTGAGTCAGCCTAAAATAGCAAGCTGAAGGGCGGCGCGTTTTTTTCAATTCTTGGCAAGCTTTTTTTTAAATTTTTTTTACCGCAGCAAATTGTCAATAACTTGTTAAAAACTTATTCTTGAAATCTCGCCGCATATTTTAAACTATTGTCTGCAATGAGGGCGCGATATGAGTAAAGCCTGAAATTTGGGGCTTTGAAAGTATCGCGCTTAAACTTTCTAACTGTTTATAAAAAAGGTATTTATGGCAATTATTAGGCTTGCGAGCGCGGAGGTTAATGCTTTAAGTTCTTTTGTGTAAAGTTCTTAAAATATAAAAGGTGGGCAGCCCTAAAAAAGGCTTGCTAGCTAGCGCTAAATTGTGAATAAATGCCTGCAAATTTTGGAGAAGTAATGTCGGAAAAAACTTTAAATGCCATTGGGAATGAGCTCTGGGATACCGCCAAGGCTGGGATAGCTGCGGCTATGTCGCCGGAGACTTTTGCCTCGTGGTTTGAAACAATGCAGTGCCTGGGCTCCAAAGACGGAATTTTAACTTTGGCAGTCTCCGGGGATTTTGCCGCCGACTGGATAAGAGATAACTATTCGGATATTATAAAAAAACATCTATATCTCGCGGGCGGGACAAATGTAGATTTTAAGATAGTGGCCCAACCCGGTTCGGAATTTAAAAATTTGGATTCGGAGAGGGATGAGGCGCAAAGATCTAGGGTTTTTGCTAAAAAAAGCAGAGTTTCGCCACCGGTAATAAGCGCGCGCAATACTTTTGAAAATTTTATAGTTGGCGATGGCAATAGGCTTGCGCATGCGGCGTCTCTTGCAGTGGCGGAGTCTCCGGGAAGCGCGTTTAACCCGCTTTGCCTTTACGGCTCCACGGGCTTGGGTAAGACGCACCTTATGCATGCAGTTGCCCATTTTATATTTAACAACAATCCGAATTCCAGCATTGTCTACATATCTAGCGAGCGCTTTATAAACGAATTTATACGCTCAATTCAGGATAACGACTTGGTGAAATTCCGCCAGAAGTACAGGTCTGTGGATGTGCTTATGATAGACGATGTCCAGTTCTTTTCCGGAAAGACGCGCTGTCAGGAGGAGTTCTTCCACACCTTTAACGACCTGTTTAATTCCGGAAAGCAGATTATCCTTTCCAGCGATAGGCCGGTATCTGAAATTCCGGATTTAAATGAGCGCTTAGTCACGCGCTTTGAGTGGGGAATGCCCATAGATATTCAGCCGCCGGACTACGAGACGCGCCTTGCAATTTTATCAAAAAAAGCCGAGGCCTTAAACGCCCGCATAGCGCCCGATGTCTTGGATTTTCTGGCTCGCAAAATAACAAAGAACGTTCGCAGAATGGAAGGTGCGCTAAACAGGCTTATAGCTTACACGGCCCTGATAAAAGACGCAAAGGCCCTCGATTTGGCTACGGCCGAGAAGCTTTTGGCGGACTCTTTTTTGCAGGACGAGGCCGCCGCGCAGGTAGATATTCCGCAGATACAGCAAAAGACGGCGGAGTACTACAAAATAGAGGTTGCCGATATGATTGGGCCGCGCAGACCTGCTAATATAGCTCTTGCGAGGCAGGTTGCAATGTATTTGTCAAGAAAGCTTACAAAGCATTCATTGCAGGAGATTGGCAAGCTCTTTGGGGGCAGAAACCACGGCACTGTAATGCACGCGATTGCTGCCGTTTCAAACTCTATGGAGCAGGACGAAAAGTTTGCGGATGTAATAGAATTTTTGACAAGGCGCTTGAGCGTCTGATGCAATTTTTGTTTTTATGGTTGCAGGGAGCTTCGGGATTAAAATTCCGAAGCTTTTTTTTGGCTTGCGGATAAGTGAATTTTTACGCAAGTTTTATTTCCTTGATTAGCCCTGCATAAGATTTTATTATAAGCTAGATATGAAAATTTTTCTATCAGTTCTTACCTGGCTATTAGTTCCCCTTTTTTTCATTGCAAAGGAGGACGTTGACGCGCTCAAAGCAGAGGCGGATGCTGGTTTTTTAGAGGCGCAAAATAGCATGGGAATTCTCTACTACGAGGGAAAGAGTGTTGAAAAAAATTACAAGGAGGCCTTCAAATATTTTCGCATGGCTGCAGAGCGGGGATATGCCCAAGCCCAGAATAATCTTGCGATTCTCTACAACAACGGCTTTGGCGTTGAAAAGAATCCGGCCGAGGCCGTAAAGTGGTTGAAGAAAGCTGCCAAGCAGGGGTATGCGCCGTCCCAGAATGCTTTGGCGCTATGTTACAAGGACGGAATCGGCGTAGATAGGAATATATCGGAAGCGGTAAAGTGGTACGCCGAGGCCGCCAAGCAAAACCACGCCGAAGCCATGAATAATTTGGGCATTTTGTACTACGATGGGCTTGGAGTGAAGCGGGATTACGCGAAAGCGGCGGAGTTGTTTGGCAAATCGGCGGCAAGCGGTTTCAGCTTGGCCCAGTTTAATCTGGGGGTTTGCTACAACAACGGCCAGGGGGTTCGTAAAAATCCGTTTGAGGCTGTAAAGTGGTATCGCAAGGCGGCCGAGCAGGGGCATGCTCAGGCGCAGTACAATTTGGGAGTTTTGTGCGAGCGCGGGGAGGGTGTAGAGAAAAATTTGTCGGAGGCCTTCAAGTGTTACTTAAAGGCGGCCAAGCAGGGGTATGCGCCGTCTCAGTTCAGCTTGGGGCTTAGTTATTTTGATGCGGAAGGTGTTTCGCAGGATAGGGCGGAAGCGGTAAAATGGTGGAAGAAGGCGGCCGAGCAGGGGCATGTGATGTCCATATGTAATCTGGGGGTATGTTACGAAAACGGATATGGGGTTGAGAAAGATTTAGATAAAGCCTTGGAATATTACTTCTCAGCGGTCGAAAAGGGCGACGGGCAGTCGGCTTACAATCTAGGAGCTTGCTACTACAATGAGGAAAATAAAATTTGCGACAAGGTAAAGGCGTGCGCGTGGCTTTTATTAGCTCTTGAAAGGGGGTTCAAAATGGCCGAGTCGACCTTAAACGAAGTAAAAATGGAGATTACAAAGGAGGACTTTGAGTCCGCTAAAAAGCTTTTTAAAAAGGGAAAAAAAGAGGGTTTTAAACTGCTCTTATGAGCTTGTGCAGTATTTACTGCGCGAATTGCCCCGCCAAGTTTTAGGAACTTTTGCGAAGGCTTTTGAGGAGGAAAAGTGTTGAATTTACCGCCTTGATTTTAATCTTTAAGGCTTCTACAAAGTAAAGCGGTAAAAATTTAAATACGGCATATTCGGTGCGAGATTTTGACTCTGCCCGCCGCGTGCTGTATGGAATATGCGCAGGATTTAGGCGGGCGAACTTTCGCAAAGAGTCCTTTTTCGTTTATCGGGCATTCCATTTTGTTTGCCGATTTTTTGCTTGGCAATTTTTTTAAAAAAAAGCGCGAAAGCCCCTTTAGACTCTCGCGCTTACTTTTATAAGATATTTGCGGATATTTATTTTTTTACACAGGCAAAGCCGCCTATTTTAAGACTCTGACGGCTCCGTCCGCCGCAGACGATACGCAACTTGCGTAGAATTGCAGAGCCTTCGACACAACTCTGTCGCGCTTGGGCTTGTAGCCCTGCTTTTGCTTTTCGGCGCGCCTCTTATCCATTTCCTCCTTGGATATCACAAGCTCTATGGTGCGGTTTGGAATGTCTATATCTATAAAGTCGCCGTTTTCAATTAAGGCGATGTCTCCGCCGTCGGCGGCTTCGGGCGAGGCGTGGCCTATGGAAAGTCCGCTAGTGCCGCCGGAGAATCTTCCGTCTGTAAGCAGGGCGCAGAGCTTGCCCAAGCCCATGCTCTTTAAAAAGCTTGTCGGGTAGAGCATCTCCTGCATTCCGGGGCCGCCGCGCGGGCCTTCGTAGAGAATCACAACAACGTCTCCAGGCTCTATTTCGCCGCCCAAGATTGCCTTGCTTGCGTCGCTCTCAGAGTCGAACACCTTTGCCGTACCCTTAAATTTTAATATGTTTTTATCGACGCCCGCGGTCTTAACTATGCAGCCCTTCTGGGCGATGTTTCCGAAGAGAACAGCGAGGCCTCCGTCCGTAGAATAGGCGTGGGCTATGTCGCGTATCACGCCCTTTTCGCGGTCGGTGTCAAGCTCGTCATTGTAGGTAGATTGGCTGAAGGCTTTGATGTTGAACTTTCCGCCGGCTGTGGCCTTGAAGAAGTGCTTTACTCGCTCCGGGCACTTGGGGCTTTTGATGTCGTAGGTTTCCAAGTTTTGGGCGAGGGTTGTACCCATTACCGAATAGACCTCGGTATTCAAAAGTCCGGCTCTGGCAAGTTCGCCCAATATGGCGTATATACCGCCCGCGCGGTGGACGTCTTGAACGTGTATGTCGGGAATTGAGGGCGAAACTTTGCAAAGGTGGGGTGTGACGCGGCTTAGGGCGTCTATGTCTTTCATCGTAAAATCAACTTCTCCTTCGCGGGCTATAGCAAGAAGGTGCAAGACTGTGTTTGTGCTGCCGCCCATTGCTATATCGAGCTTCATGGCGTTTAGGAAGGCCTCGCGGGTTGCGATAGAGCGCGGCAAAACTTTTGTGTTTTCATGGTCGTAGTAGTCGATTGCCATTTCAACTATGCGCTTGGCGGCACGCTCGCAGAGATTTTGCCTTTCGGTGTGGGTTGCGACTGTCGTGCCGTTTCCGGGCAGGGCAAAGCCTATGGCTTCGGCTAGGCAATTCATTGAGTTTGCCGTAAACATTCCGGCGCACGAGCCGCAGGTCGGGCAGGCTTCGCGCTCCATTTTAAGCGAGTCGGCATCGGAGACGTTCGGATTTGCGCCCGCTACCATTGCGTCTATCATGTCGATGTTGTGCTCTTTGCCGTCTATTACGACTTTCGCAGCCTCCATGGGGCCGCCGCTTACAAAAATCGTAGGGATATTCAGGCGCATTGCGGCCATCATCATGCCGGGCGTAATTTTGTCGCAATTTGAGATGCAGATTAGGGCGTCGGCGCAGTGGGCGTTTACCATGTATTCGACGCTGTCTGCTATCAGTTCGCGCGAGGGCAGCGAATAGAGCATGCCGCCGTGGCCCATTGCGATGCCGTCGTCAATTGCAATTGTATTAAACTGCTTTGCGATTCCGCCGAACTCCTCAATCTTTTGGCAGACGAATTTGCCGACCTCGTCGAGGTGCACGTGTCCCGGCACAAATTGGGTAAACGAGTTTGCCACCGCAATCAGGGGCTTTTTAAAATCCTCCTCTTTAACTCCGGTTGCGCGCCACAGCGAGCGGGCTCCCGACATGTTCCTGCCTTCAAAACTTTTTGTCGATTTGCGTGTAAACATAAATTTTTTTGTTGTGACTTTATAAAATGACTTTAAAACGCTTAGGTAAAGTTTTTTTTATGCAATTTAATCTAAAGAAGATTTTGAAGGCTCTCTTGTTTTCCACGAGCGAGTGGCTGTCGATAAAGGACATCCAAGCCGTGATAGCGCGTTACCACGAGGAAAACGAGCGCTTTGATTCGGAGGAGGAAGCCGCCGATAGCGCAGCTTTTGAGCCCTCCGACACAAACTCTCAAGGGGCCCAGAGCGAGCAGGCGCTCATGAAAGACCTGATGGCACAGGTTCCCACTTTGCTTACGGCAACCCAAATACGCGAGGCTATGGACGAGATTGCTGGCGAGCTTCAGGAGTCGGGCGAGGTCTATAAGCTCCTGCAAGGTCCAAACGGTTTTAAGCTTTCAATCTCACCCGACTACGCAGATTGGGTCAGGCTTTTGAGAAACGATCCGCGCCCGCAAAAATTAAAGCAGGCGGCTCTGGAAACTTTGGCTATAATCGCTTACCGCCAGCCCGTGACAAGGGCCGAAATAGAGGCAATAAGGGGAGTTAGCGCCGACAGCGCCATCGCGCGCCTTACAGATAGAGACTTAATTTACATAGTCGGGCGCGCCGATTTGCCCGGCAGACCTCTTCAGTATGCGACAACTCCGCACTTCTTGGAATTTATCGGAGTAACTTCAATAGAGGAGTTGCCCGCAAGCGACGTTCTAAGCCCCAATCAAATATCGGAGTGGATTAGGCGAGCTAGCAATCCCGCAGCCGTCAAAAATGAGGACGTCGGGCTTTCGGGCGAGGATAAAAAGAGCGCTACGTTGGTTTCGGGAGTTTCGGGCGGGGCAAATCCCGCACCAGATGGCTCTGAAACTTCGGCGCAAGCTTCAGAAAAATCGGATAATTTAGCGGTGGAAAATTCCCCCGATACGGATAAGGAAGATGAATAAAGATACCTTCAGAAAAGAAATAGATAATCTCGATTCGCAAATTCTCGATTTGCTTGAAAAGCGCATAGATGCGGCAAGGCAAATTGGAAAAATTAAGCTTGAGGCGGGCGAGGACGTTTATGTGCCCAGCCGCGAAACAAAAGTCTTTGAGAACCTCTTGAAGAAAAACGCAGGCAGAATTTCGGAAAGCGCGCTAAGGGCGATTTTTAGGGAAATTATTTCAGCTTCAATCTCCGCCGAGAAAAAGCTCAAAGTTGCCTATCTGGGGCCCGTTGCCACATTCACTCAGCAAGCTGCAATTAAAAACTTTGGCACTAGCGTAGATTACAGGCCAATGCACTCAATTCCCGACATATTTGCGGCAGTTGAGCTCGGCGAGTGCGATTACGGAGTATTGCCCATAGAAAATTCCATAGAGGGCGCGGTATTCCACACGATGGATATGCTGGCGGAGTCCGATTTAAAAATTGTGGGGCAGGTGTATCTGCCGATAGAGCAGTGCATAATGTCGCGCGGCTCTTTGGCTGAAGTTCGCAAAATTTGCTCTAAAGACCAGGCTATAGGCCAGTGCAGAAATTGGATTAGAAGAAACCTGCCAAACGCCGATATAGAGTATGTCGATAGCACTGCAATAGCCGTAAAATACGCGCATGAAAATCCGGAGATTGCGGCGATAGCAAGCCACATAGCGTCGGACTTCTACGAGGTTCCGATTATAGAGTCGGGCATACAGGACAAGAAGGACAATGTAACGCGCTTTTTGGTGGTCGGTAAGCACGAGTCGCTGAAGGCCGACAATGTGGAGTACAAGACAAGCGTAGTACTGTCTCTAAACGATAGACCTGGTGCGCTTTGCGATATGATAATGCCCTTTAACCGCTACAACATCAATTTGACTAGAATTGAGTCTCGCCCCAGCCGCAGGAAGGCTTGGGACTACATATTCTTTATCGACTTTAAGGGACACTGGGAGGACGATGCTACAAGGGCCGTCTTTAAGGAATTAGACCGGACTCTGCCCATGGTAAAGTATCTTGGCAGCTACCCAATGGTACCGCGCCAGTAGCGTCTCGGACTTATAATCTTTGAAGGCCGCACAGCTTGAGTGCGGCTTTTTTATTGGGTAATGGGTTCCATTTTTATAGATTGGAATTTCTCTTGTTTTTACTTGGAAAGTTCTAAGCTATCTTGTTCAAATTCCTTCACTGAAAAATTTTAAACGCAATTATAGAAATATTTTGCTAGCATAGAGCAAGTGGTGGGTTCCTGCGCACTTGCAGCCTCCTACTCTCGCTTACTACATGAAAAATCTATTGTTGGCTTTATTGCATGTGCCGGCTATTTTGGGCCGTGGCATTGCTATTTTGGCGCGTTTAGTGTTCTTTTTAGGATTTTCAAACTTTGCGTTTGTTATGTGCAGTAAGAGACGCCAAATATAGGATAATCGTTAATAGCAAGCAACAGTGATTCGGGGGTGCTTTTTTAAGCGCCCCCTCTTTTTTTTAGCTTTTTTCTATTGATTCGGAATTTCTCTTCCCACTGTTTGTGAAATACTTTGATTTGTCATTCCGGGCAGCGAAAGCGCCATATTTACATTTTGAAACTTTGGGTTATTTATTGAAATTTGAAAATGAGCCTCTCTCCCATTTGTATTGATAAGTGGTAGCACCGAGACGGCCTATTGCTAGGAGGAAACTGGGAATTTCAGAAGATTTTTAGAAGCTTTTTTTAGCTTTAAAAATTTTTATAAAATTCAATTTTTTTTGTTTGATAATCACATAAGCTTTATAATAGAACCTCTTTATATATGCTTAGAGTAGGTATAGACGCAGGTTCGACAACTGTAAAGCTGGTGGCTATAGACGCTTCCGGAGCTTGTGTGTTTTCGGCCTACGAAAGGCACAATGCAAAAGCTATAGAGCTTTTAGTTAAATTTCTAAATAGTCTGCAAGAGCGCTTGGGAGATGTCGAAATTAGCCTTGAAATAACTGGTTCGGTAGGATTGGGAATTTCAAAGAAATTTGGCTTTGGATTCGTTCAGGAACTGCTTGCCGCGACAAAGGCTGTTAAGCAGAAGTATCCGCAGACAAAATCGCTAATAGATATAGGCGGAGAAGATGCAAAAATAGTCTTTTTTGGAGATTCCGGCGGGGTAGATTTAAGAATGAACGGAAATTGCGCCGGCGGAACTGGGGCTTTTATCGACCAAATGGCGCTCATATTGGGCACAGACGTAGATTCATTAAGCAAGCTTGCCTCTGAGCACGAGCGCATCTACCCCATAGCTTCGCGCTGCGGCGTTTTCTGCAAGACGGACATTCAAAATTTGATAGCTCAAAACGCAAGCAGACCCGACATCGCAGCCTCAATTTTCCACGCAGTTGCAGTGCAGACAATTGTGGCACTTGCCCACGGCAGAGAGATAGATGCACCCGTATTATTTTGCGGGGGGCCGCTTACTTTTATACCGGCCTTGCGAGAGGCGTTTTTTGACTATCTTAAGCTAGGCAAAAAAGATGTCATAATACCGGAGGCGGGGGCGCTCTTGCCCGCTTGGGGGGCTGCGCTGTCGGCTAGCGGCAAGACTGTTAGAATCTCCGAGCTAATCGAAAATTTAAAGCGCGGCTTGTCGCAGAAGTCCGCAGTTAATACATCTCTAGAGCCGATTTTTAAAAGCGATAGCGACTATGCGATTTGGCTTGAAAAATTTGCCAAATATAAGATAGAGAAATCCGAGTTAAAGGCGGGTAAAAACGACGTTTTCCTCGGTATTGATTCCGGTTCCACAACCACAAAAATTGTATTGCTAGACACTGATGGAAATCTGCTTTTTAGCTATTACTCCTCAAACGGCGGCAATTCCATTAAGTGCGTAGAGCGAGGGCTATTAAAATTAAAAGAGGAGTGCGACAGGCTTGGGGCAAGCTTAAATATCCTGGGGAGTTGCTCCACGGGCTACGGAGAAGACCTTGTAAAAGCGGCCTTTCAACTCGATTGCGGGATAGTTGAAACTATGGCCCACTACATGGCTGCCAAGCACCTAAATCCGAAAGTCTCTTTCATTCTGGATATAGGCGGCCAGGATATGAAGGCAATATTTGTAAGAGACGGCATAGTTGAGCGCGTCGACATAAACGAGGCTTGCTCGTCGGGTTGCGGATCTTTTATCGAGACTTTTGCAAAGACCTTGGGCTATGGAGTAAGCGATTTTGCGAAGCTTGCCTGCCTTGCAAAAAATCCCTGCGATTTGGGTACAAGGTGCACGGTTTTTATGAATTCGAAAGTCAAGCAGGCTCTGAGCGAGGGCGCCGGCGTTGACGATATTGCGGCGGGCTTGGCATACTCGGTTGTAAAGAACTGTCTGTACAAGGTTTTAAAATTAAAAGATGCGTCGGTTTTGGGGCGGCACTTGGTGGTGCAGGGCGGAACTATGAGAAACGATGCGATTGTTCGCGCCTTGGAGCTACTCACATCTTCCGAAGTTGCAAGGTGCGACATTCCCGAACTTATGGGGGCTTTGGGCTGCGCTTTGTACGCAAGGCAAAATTTCAATTCATCAAAAACGCTAGACGAGATTCTGTCGAAGGCGGACTACGAGCTAAAGCTTCTGAATTGCGGCGGTTGCGAGAATAAGTGCGCGGTCTCGCGCTATAAATTTGCAAACGGCAAGATTTACTTTGCGGGCAACAGGTGCGAAAAAATTTTTACAAACGGCAAATCGGACGTTCATTCGGAAAATATTTACGATGTAAAAAATGAGCTGCTGTTCAAGCGAACTTCTCAATCTGCGCACGGCCCTGTAATAGGAATCCCGCGCTGCCTAAATATGTATGAGGATTATCCATTCTGGCATGCGCTATTTACTTCTTGCGGAATGACGGTTGTTCTCTCAGGCCCGTCAAATATGGCCGAATACGAAAAGTGCGCAAGGCAGGTTATGTCCGACAACATATGCTTTCCGGCAAAGCTTGTGCATGCGCACATAGAGAATTTAGTTGAGCGCAAGGTTGACAGGATATTCCTGCCATATGTGGTTTTTGAGAAAAATAATGGTGGGCAAAATAGCTACAATTGTCCGATAGTTACGGCTTATTCAGAAGTTATAAAGGGCGTTGGGCATGGCGAAGTTAAGATAGACACTCCGCTTATATCCTTTAAAGATAGGTCTTTGCTATACAAGCAGTGCGAGCGCTATCTCACGGGGCTTGATGTTGAAAAGAAGACCATCAGGAAGGCCTTTGAAGCTGCCGAAAAAAGCCAGATGGAATACGTTCGCAACATAGTAAAGAGGAATCGCGATATATTTAAAAGCGCCATAGAAAATAATAGACCGCTTGTGCTCCTTGCCGGCAGACCCTACCATTCCGATGCATTAATTCAGCACAAGATTTCAAACGCCATAGCGAGTATGGGCGTCTATGTGATATCTGACGATATCGCGCGCTTTGAGGAGGCGGACTTCAATGACGTCCACTTCTTAGCTCAGTGGGCGTATCCGAATAATATATTGAGAGCCGCAAAGTGGTGCGCAGGGCTTGAGCGCAATATTCCGTTTGTGCAGATGACATCGTTTGGATGCGGCCCAGACGCCTTTTTGCTCGACGAAGTGGCCGATGTCTTAGAGCGGGCCGGAAAGACCTTTACGCTTTTAAAGCTCGACGACATAAATAACATAGGGTCCATGAAGCTCAGGGTGAGGTCTCTGCTTGAGAGCTTAAAGTACGCCAATTCTAAGCGCAATAGAGCCTGTCGAGACTTTGTGACGAGTGCCCCATACGATGGCAAAAAATCGAGGCGCAAGCTTTTGGCGCCCTTCTTTACGCCGTTTATATCGCCGCTGCTGCCATCTATACTGGAGAGCGCTGGCTACGAATTGGAAATTTTGCCTATGAGCGACGAAATTTCCGGTGAATTTGGCTTGATGTACGCAAACAACGAGGTTTGCTATCCGGCAACGCTCATAGTTGGGGACATTGTAAAGGCGTTTAAAAGCGGCAGATACAAACCTGAAGATTTTGCAGTGGCTATAAGTCAGACGGGCGGGCAGTGCAGGGCTAGTAACTATGCGGCTCTAATAAAGAAGGCGCTCGTTGCAGCCGGATATTCCGACGTGCCCGTAGTTTCGCTTTCGTTTGGAGATGGTTTGGATAGCGGAGAATCAAGGCTAAAAGTAAACTGGATAAAGCTCTTGCCTGTGGCGCTGAGAGCCGTGCTGTATAGCGACTGTATCGCAAAATTTTACTACGCAAGCGCCGTGCGCGAGAAGCGGAAAGGGCAGGCCGCCCACTTGCGCGACGAGTTCTTAGGGCGCGCAAAGACGCTAATTTTAAATCACCGCTCCGGAGAGCTCTTTGATATATTAAAAGATGCAGCAAGGCAATTTAACGATATATGCGAAGATGTATCGAGAGCCAAAGTGGGAGTGGTTGGTGAAATATTTTTAAAATACAATCCATACGCCCAGAGGGAAACTATAGATTGGCTTATATCTAAAAATATTGAGCCAGTCCCGTCGTGCCTGATAGATTTCTTTGTACAGTGCTTTGTGAATAGCAAGGTGAATGTCGGCAGTTTGCTGGAGCGCCGCAAGCTTTCCGATTTCTTGCTGCAGCTTTTGTACAAGATAGTTAAAAGCCAAATAGAAAAGGTTAACGCAATAGCCTCCGAATTTAAATATTTTAGGCCTTTTGAGGACATATTTGAATCGGCACGCGAGGCTGAAAAAGTTGTATCTTTAAATTCTCAGTTTGGCGAGGGGTGGTTGTTGCCCGCTGAAATTATGAGTCTTGCGAAATCCGGAGTAAAGAATGTCGTAAGCTTACAGCCCTTCGGCTGCATAGCAAATCACATAGTGTCAAAGGGGATAGAAAGGCGCGTAAAAGCGCATTATCCCGATATGAACATATTGTCTTTGGATTTTGACGGCGGGGGTAGCGGCGGGAATATAACGAACACACTTTTGCTTTTTGCCGACAATTTGAAATAGTATTTTTGCCGTTTGTTGAATATCGAGTTTAGCTTTTAAAGCTCGAGACTGCGAGACTTGCTAAATTGTCAGATTTGTCTAAGTGCTTTTTAGGTTTTAAGGACTTGATGGACTTAGCGAAAAACTGTTTGCTTAGCTTGTTTTTATCAACTAGGCACTGCAAGCTAGCTTAATTTGAAATTTGAGAGATAAAATTTAGCGTGTATGAATTTAGATAAATAGGTTTAGTTCTTAAAATTTGAAACGCTAATCCCCTTTAGTTTAAATAGCTTTTAAGTCGGGGAATTTTAATCGTTTTAGATAGCAAACAAGCCCGCCATGCGGCGGACTTGTTTGGGTTTTAAATAGAGTTGAAAACTGTCTTATTTTAATAAGATTTAGTTTCTCTTTCCACGCCTAATGCTAATAAATAAAGCCAGAGCTCCGAATATTGCGGCGTATGCGGCGGGTTCCGGAACCTGAGAGATGTTTATGATAAATTTATTATTATCTATGTTATAGTTCCAGTCGCCATTAAACTTTTCGCCGTTTAGGCTTAAGAATATGCTTTCGTCTTTTACAAAGTCGCCTATCACCTCAAAGTTTCCGCCGTTTTCCCAGTCAAAGACCACGAATGAAACACTGTCGCTTGACCTAAAAGTATTATCTATATTTATTTCCAAAATTGCGCCATTTTCAAATACCAAGCCGGAACCCGCCAAAATGCTAAAACTTGTCGAAGAAGAAGCATCGGTGTTTATACTTATGGTAGAACCTTGAGCAACGCTTAGAGTTGAATTATTGGTGATTTCAAAATCGGCACCACGCTCCAGAGTAAGAATTGCCCCACCTGAAATTGTCGAACTTGTGTCGAGCTTCGCAGAAATCATATTTCCGCCAGAAACGGGCTCATACTTTCGAATTACTAAGCTATCTGAAGCCGAAGTCATCGAAAAGTTTTCAATTCTTCCGTCCGTCATTATGGTGTTTTGGTAGATGGGGTTACCACTTGTTGCTAACATTTGCGCCCCGCGCAAGTCTGAATTAGAGAAATTAACATTCGTTATGCGACTTGCCAAAAAACTTACATTTTGTAGATTTAAACCCGACAAATCCCAAGAGGATATGTTATTGTAATCAAAGCGTACACCTGATAAATCTCTATCTGTCGTATAACTTTTTGTTGAATACAGCATTTCTTTTGTAAAACCGTTTGCAACAGTCGAAGATAAATCAGCCCCATTAATTTTTGCGTTTGTAAAATTTGTAGTGGTATAATAAAACTTAGCTCCAAATAGGCACGCATTTGTAAAATCAGAACCAGCAAAATCCATATTAAGACTGGCATCTGTCAGATCTGCTCCAACAAAACTTGCATTTCTTGCAGTTATCGTGTCATCTGAGAAATAAGAAAAACTAACAGAGTTTAAATCGGCACCATCAAATATAGCTCCTTCTAAGTAAACACCACTAAAAACAACTCTCGTTAAATTTGCATTTTTAAAGTTAACACCTCTCATATAAAAGTTGAACGAACTATGGTTATTAAAAGAAGAACCTTCTAAATTTTGTCCAGAAAAATCGGCGCAGCTAATGTCATAGTCAGTCCTATTATTAAGCATTGAGATACGAATTGCACCCAAATCTTTATTTTTATAACTTGCGGTGCTGTACAATTGTTCCAAACTTAAATGATCAAGCTTTGCATCTTTTATTATAGCATTTGTAAAATCCGAATTGGATATGGATGAATTAAAAACCGCAGATGTGAGATTCGCATTTGTAAAATCCGAATTGGATATGGATGAACTAAAATTCGCAGATGTGAGATTCGCATTTGTAAAATCCGAATTGGATATGGGTGAACTTGAAAAATCCGCAGATGTAAGATTTTGATTGGAAAAATTCCAACCATCTATAGTTAGGTTAAGAAATCTTATCCCACTTAAATCTTTGTTTTTGTAGCTTGCCGTACTATACAACTGTGCTTTTGTAAGATACCTAGTAAATCTTGCACCTGTTATTATTGCGTTAGTTAAGTTTGAATTTTTGACGACAGATGCTAAATTCGCAGATGTGAGATTAAAATTAGAAAAATTTAAACCATCCAAATCACTCAGAAGAAGATCTACTTCTACTCCAGTTAAATCTTTGTTTTTGTAGCTTGCCGTACTATACAACTGCTCTTTCGTAAAACCATCAACCCAAGTAAAACTTGCACCTGTTATTACTGCATCAGTGAAGTTCGCAGATGTTAAATCCGCAGAGAAAAAATCCGCAGATGTGAGATTTGAATTTGTAAAGTTTGCACGTACTGCATTAGCATCCCTCCATGTTGAGTTTTTTAGCGAGAGGTTTGAAAAATCCCGACCGCTAACATTCCGGTCGTTATAATTCTCATTGTCCGCAAAGAGCAAGGCTTGCGAAAATAGAATAGATACAATTGATATAAACAGGAGCTTATACATTTTAGCATTCATAATAATATAACATTGAAATTTATTTTTTCATTTTAAAATTTAGATAATGCGCATTACTTCGTAATGCCAAGTTCTATTAGCATTAGTAGCGTAACGAATATATTGCACATTTGCATCACCTAATA
This sequence comes from uncultured Opitutales bacterium, assembly GCA_900552245.1. Classification (GTDB taxonomy): domain Bacteria; phylum Verrucomicrobiota; class Verrucomicrobiia; order Opitutales; family Intestinicryptomonadaceae; genus Intestinicryptomonas. Next base: position 50,014 of record URYY01000002.1, read on the forward strand.
TTCTCCTCACATTATTAGGAACTACCGCATAGGAAATAATTACAAGCGGATTTGACATTCCACTATTAGAATATACCCTGGCAAAGCGCAAAAGATAAGTTCTAGCTAAAATCACAACTATGGGCTTTTTTGAATTAACTTTTAAATTAGAATCAATCTCATCTTTTAAATGATTGAAAGCAACGTTTGCATACGAATTCCAATGATTATTCGCGTAATCTCCTCGAGAATTTAACTTCGCTTTCACTCTTGGATCTGCCCGAGGACTGAAAGAGACATCATATTTGGGGATCTTAAAATCTGCCCTTACAATTCCCCAAGCAGTGGAGAGAATAAAAAGATTATTTCCATGATTGCGATAACATTGTTCGTATGGGCTTATTATATTTCTACATCCGGCAGTGTATGCAAGGTAAGCAGGCGTAAGATTTGCATCTTGCTGTTTTTTAACTTCATCATAAATAGTATTTCCTGAAGGCAGAATATCAAAAGGACGCATATCATTTGGTTTTTGCGGATTTGCCACTATGTCTACACCAAAACATTGCTTGGCTCTACCTTGACTTTGGCAACATTGACAGAGTAAGTAAAAATCAGCCTTAAGAGTTACTGATGTCCCCTTTATCTTACATCCCAAATATTTAACAGTCTCCTCCATAATTTGTTATCAGAGTAGAGTATTAAGAATACTATGACGCTAAAAGCTTGCGTAACGTTTTAATAAGCAAGTAGATAAGTCCTAAAGTATCGGCTTGTATTTTACAAATTAATGCAAGTTAAAAATTAAATAATTTCACCAGCTAAGTATTTACTAAATATTTATAATTTTTTTGTGTTTGTAGCTTGACAATAGTATTCTTAATACTATGACAAAGCAAGAAATCGTATCGGCAAGGGCCCTTTTAAGGGGAACTAATATTTCAATTTTAGATGCGGCAAGGCTCGTGAGAAACATCTTGGATTCTCTGCCAAAGTCGTCTAAGTTCCAAAGCTCAAAACTTGAGTTTTGCTCTAAAATCATAGACTGCGGAAAGC
>URYY01000003.1 GCA_900552245.1 uncultured Opitutales bacterium
ACCACACAGAGCACAGCGTAAATGTTGTAATATCCGAGCACGGCGTGGCCGACTTGCGCTGCAAGTCTCCGGAACAGAGGGCGGAACTGATAATAAATAACTGCGTCGCTCCCGAATACAGAGACCTCTTGCGCTCTTACTTGCACTGCGTAAAGCATGGCCACACCCCGCAGACCCTCTCAAAGGCCTACGCTATGCACGAGGCCTTTGTAACAGAGGGCGATATGCACAAGGCGAAGTTCTAAAATAATAGGGCGTTTTTATGTCGAGGTTTTCGGTTGCACTAGTTCTTGCGTTAATCTTCTGCGCGCGCCTGTGCGCCGAAAACCTCGTTTACATCTTTGATGGCCCCACTAACAACACCCACTTGGCAATTTTAAAGGGTGCAAACGACGCGCTAAAGGACTTCAACTTGCGATACGGCAAAAATTTTAAAGCCGTGGATTTCTCTCAGGGTAAAGATGACATATCGCAGGCGCAGCTGCTTAAAGAGGCTGCAAAAGATCCGCAAAATATAGGGGCTGCGGTAATACCACTAGAAGGCTCAAAGGGCGAATTGGAAGCTCAGGTAATCTTACTTGCATCTAAGAAATTTCCGACAATTGCCCTGGCCTTTCCACTGAATCAAGAGGGGGCTCTTCAGACTATTTCAATTTCTAAAGACGATCTGATAAAAAGACTGACTTTAGACTTAAACTCAAAAAAAGACAGGGCTAAATTCCAAATTCTTGCCGTCATAAGCGGCAAAGATGATGCTTTCATAGATGAAAAACAAGCCCTTGAATCGCTAAGCGGCATAAAGCGAGACGTGGCGGAAGCCCTCTTAAAAATAGCCCCCGTAAAATTTATATCGGCCTCGCACTTTTCTGAATTTCAAAAGAAATATGCGGCTGAGCTATTGGCTTTAGACAACTATTCGCTGGTATTTTTAAGCGAACTGCCGCTAAACGACGTCTCGCCCCTTGCGGAAGATTCCGACAGGCTTTCGGCCGTATCAATAGGCGGCAATCCATATATGGCTCAGTACCTAAATTCAAAGCAGATAACTTTAGTTGCGATGCCCGACTACTACGGCTTCGGATACTTAAGCGCAGTAGCCTTGGTTGAAAAATACATGCAAAACAAGTTGCCCTCCGCAAAGCTCAGGAACTTGGATTCATCATTCTTTACTCCTCTTGACGTTGGGGAATTTAACAAGGCCTGGATAAATCTAAATTGAGCGCACGCTTAGGCCTATTAGCTACTTGCACTGTGCGCTAAGCGCCACAATATAAACAAGAGTGCAAGTTTTTTAGTGGGCAAAAGCGCCCAACGAACTAGCGCCTTGCAAAGAAAATAGAAGTAGCGGAAAGCACCATGCACCGAGGTAATCTACGTACGCTAGAAGCTGAGTTTAATTCTGCACAGGCCAATTTTTTAATTTAGTGTAAAAAACTCCCAAGATTTTATCGCGGGGAAACTGCGGCGCCATTTAAGCTTAATCTGCGAATGATAGAAGGCGAAAATTACTAAATTCGTCAAAAGCCCTGTGCAAGAATGCAGCATTGCTGGAAAATAAAAAAGCGGCGGACAAACTCCGACGCTTTTTTAAATTCGTTTGTATGCCTAAAGCCTACTTCTTTATCTCTCTGTGGAGAGTGCGGCGCTTCAAGGCAGGATTGTACTTCATCTTCTCAACCTTCTCAAGCTGCTTACGCGGATTGCGCGAGGTCAGATAGCGCGAAGGCGACTTGCCTTCTTTGCGGGCTTCCGTGCATTCTATGATTACTGTTTCTCTTGGCATTGTCTTTTAAAGTTAAATTGTTAAAGACGACTATGGTGGACTCTAAAAAATAAATTTCAACCTTTTTTTGCGTTTTTTTGTAAAATTGCAAAAATCCCTCACTTAACAAAGTCTGCGGCCTCGTCTATGTTTGGCAAAATGGCAATCACAGAGTCTATATTTGCAACTTTTAAGACGCCCAAAACCAAGCTCTGCGGAGACACCAAAGCGAGCTTCTTGCCGCTTGCAGCAAGGCTCTTTGCCGTCTGCAAGAGCTTTCTTATTCCCAAGGAGGCCATGTAGTCAACCCTGCACATGTCTATCACAAGCCCCCTCCCCATAGCAGATATCTCAGATAGCCTACCCTCAATTTGCGAAACTCCTTCAGAATCCATTCTGCCCTCAAGCTCCACAATAATAACACCGCCTCTTCCTTCGCGCTCACTAAATTTCATAATCATTCCTTTTCCATCTACATCATAATCAAAATACTAAAAAAACAGTCAACTAAAACTTAAAATTTGTAAAAAAACCCCTCACAAATCCAAATCTTCCTGCTTTAACTCGCTTTTATCTTTCGCGCCATCGACAATCTTAGGAAATTTAAGCTCGCCCTTTCTTATGTGTGTAGGCGCCCTGCCCACCCTGCTTGCAATGAGGCTCTCATTCTCCGCCAAAATTTTATCGCACATCTTGCGCACGTGCAGCCTCAGCCACTTATTTGTGGCAGTTCCCTCTGAATAATCATTGGGACCGTAGGAATCTATGCGCTGCGACTGCAAAAGCATGTCGTTTTGCTCAAACTCGGCGTCGCTTTCGCGCGTGTAAACCGCAAAGGTCTTGCCGCCGCCCTTGCGCACGACAGAAAATACGGGGACGTCGCTAGGGCCGTCTGCTATGTAAATCATATTTGAGATTGGCACGCGCCTGTCGCTCTCCTGCATCTGGGCGTTTACGTCTATTGAGGAATTCTTATTTACACCCTTATTTATCTCAAATATAAAGCGCGTCTTGATGGTGTTATCGACTATCATGCCTATCTGGTTTATGCGCGTTGAAAGCGAATTTAAGTCGAACTCAGCCTGCTTTGAAAAGTATGGAGGAAAAGGTTCCTCGATAAACTCGCAGGCAAAAATCCCGTCAACTTTCGAGGCTATGGCACTTCCCTTTATCATCTCGGCAAGCCCGGTACTCACGATGTAATGCTCCAGCTTTATATCGAGCTTTCTATATTTTTCCTCGCTTGTAGGAATTGCCCTTAATTCGTCAAGGAACTCAAGTATGCCCTTGCAGAACTTAATTTTTGCGCCGAGCTTCCGCAATTTCGCATTGCTTAAATCGGGCATTATGCCGCTTTTTACAAAGCTTAATAGATGGTTTAAGTAGACGGTCTCGGGCGAAACTCTGACGCCCTTTTTAGCATAGAGAGCGGGAAGCATATTGACTTCCTCCCAAAATAGGCGCTCGTCTATACCGTACTCCTCAAATATGGGTGTCTGCATGTAAGCCGGAATTAAGGTCTTATCAAAATCCCAAATACAGGCGATTATGTGTTTGCGTCCGAGGTTGTCTTGTTCGTTTTTCATTGAAATTTGTTAACGGCACCGATTTTCCAAGTTGCAAAGACAAATGCAATCCTTATATTTGCCCAAAATCAGGAATTGCGCTCGCGCGCGGTTTTTGCTCAAATTATCAAAATTTACCTATGGACGGAATTCCACCTATCACACCATTTCTAATAAGGCTTAAGGCGCTCGACGAAAAAATGAGCGCTCCAGATTTCTACAACGACCAGCGCTCGGCCTCCGCCATATCGCGCGAGCATCAGCACCTGACTACCCTCAAGGAAAAGTACGAGGAGCTCGAGAAAATATTGGGCGAGATAAAAGAAAATGAGGAGATGATTGCAGACTCCTCCTCCGACCCGGATTTAGTCGAACTTGCCAAGGAAGATTTGCAAGCTCTCGATGCAAAAATAGAGCCGCTAAAAAAGGAAATTTTGCGCTTCATGATTCCGCCGGATGAGACCGACTCAAGGAACACCGTAGTCGAAATAAGGGCGGGTACCGGCGGCGACGAGGCCTCTCTATTTGCTGCAGACCTATACAGAATGTACTGCAGATATGCAGATATAAAGGGCTGGAAAGTTGAGCAGCTAAGCTCCAGCGAATCCCCGGCGGGCGGTTTTAAGGAAATATGCTTTTTGCTAAGCGGCACCGACGTTTACCGCTACATGAAGTACGAGAGCGGCACGCACAGAGTCCAGAGGGTTCCCGTCACGGAGGCAAGCGGCAGAATACATACATCGGCAGCAACAGTTGCGGTTCTGCCAGAAGCGGAGGAAGTCGATATACAAATAGACCCTTCCGAAATAGAAATTTCAATAGCCAGAGCTAGCGGCCCCGGCGGACAGGGCGTAAACACCACAGACAGCGCCGTGCAAATTCTGCACAAGCCCACCGGCATGATTGTAAAGTGCGCCGACGAGCGCTCTCAGCTAAAAAACAAGCAAAAGGCCCTCAAGGTATTGCGCTCGCGCCTCTTGGAGATGAAGCAAAATGAGGAGCGCGAAAAATACGCGCAAAACAGGCGCGAACAAATCGGCAGCGGCGACCGCTCCGAGCGCATCAGAACCTACAATTTCCCGCAAAGCAGGCTAACCGATCACAGAATAGGCCTTACGGTGCACTCGCTCACCCAAGTCATGGACGGCGAGATAGACGATATTGTGCGCGCTCTAGAAGAGGCGTACTACAACAAGCGCATAGAGGCTCTAATTAAAGAGTCGGAGTAATTGTGCAAAGCGTTCTTGAAATTCTAAACAAGTGCGAAGCATTCTTTGCCAAAAAGGGAGTGCCCAACGCAAAGTTAGATGCGCAAATTCTGCTTGCAAAGGCTATGAAATGCAAGCGGCTCGATTTGTTTTTACATTTTGAAGACCCCGTATTTGAAGAAACTCTGGCAGAATTTAGAGAGGACGTAAGAAGGAGAGCCAAGCGCGAGCCCCTGCAGCACATACTGGGCAATGTGGAATTTTTTGGACTTAAATTAAAGTGCGACGCCCGCGCCCTAATTCCTAGAAGCGAAACGGAAGAGCTCTGTGAAATATTAGCCGGCAGATTTCCAAAAGATTCGCAAAACTTTAAAATTTTAGATTTGGGAACAGGCTCAGGCGCGATAATTCTGGCCCTTAAAAGCGCATTTAAAAACGCCGCGTGCCTCGCCTGCGACAAAAGCAAAGAAGCGCTCTCTCTAGCCAGGGAAAACGCCGCCCTATGCGGGCTTTGTGTCGATTTTTTTGAGAGCGATTGGTTTGAAAACGCCTCGGGAACATTCGATTTAATAGTCTCAAACCCGCCCTATCTCACTGAGGGCGAGATTGAACAAGCCCAAATTGAAGTTAAGAAATTCGACCCCTACAGCGCGCTCTTTAGCCCCGAAAACGGCTTGCAAGACTTAAGGAAAATAATCGAACTTGCGCCGAAATTTTTAAACTCTGGCGGAACTTTAGCGCTCGAATGCGGCCTAAACCAAGCGCAAACCTTGGCGGATACTTTCGCGGATAAGTGGCAGAGAGCCGAAGTGCTTAAGGATTTATCCGGACGCGAGAGATTTTTAATTTTGCAGGCAAAGTAAGCCGCCTGCCATTAAGTTGCGAAAGAGAGAAACTTTGCGTATTAAATTAAGCAAAACCTAAGCCTAAAAATAATAGCCACCTCTCTAAAGCTAAAAAACTGCAGCTGCCGACACCTTGGCCTTCTAACTTGGCTTGTGCATCTTAAGTTTATTCTTTTAGCCAATGCGCCGGCAAAAGATGTTTTTTTAACGCTAAACTCCCGCTGTCTTTACAAAAAAGAAGAGGGGGCGCGAAAAAGAAATTGCACGCCCCCTCCCTGGCTTTCGAGAGATGAAATTAAAGCTACTCTGAGCCCTCTTTGCCGCCCTCTTTTTGAGAGCGCGATATGGCTTGGAGCGCCAAGTAATTATCGCCAAATTTTTCCATATTTTTCATTTCCGTCTCAAAGGTATCGAGATGTTGCTCCTCGATTCCTACGAGTTTTTCAAAGAGAGCCTTTGTTGCGCTATCTTCATTTTCGGCGCAGAGCTTCGCCCACTCGTTGTAGGCGTCGGCACTCGACTCCTCAAGCTCCATAGCCCTTTCAAGCATCTTTCTTACGTCGCGAATTTGCTCAACAGGCCCGCACGTTTTCAAGACGACGTCACCGCCCAGAAATAGTATGCGCTCGGCAAGCATCTCAAGATGCGTCATCTCAACTATGGAAACTCGCTTGAATATGGCGGATAGCGGATCGTAACCCCTGTCCTCGCAAATAAAGTGAAAGTAGAGATACTGCTCTATCGCCAAAAGCTCGTCGGCGACAGCCTTATTCATTAGCTCTATGCTCTTTTCCCTGTTCATAATCTGCCCTATTTAAAAGTTCGACTCAGCTATATTTCGGAATAAATTCTCAACTTTTAATGTTTTTTTTAATTTATTTAAAATCCAAGCCGCCGCTATGCGCTTGACTATTTCTAAAATAAGCGATTTTATTCCGCGCTTAAGAGCTTTATGCATCTCATTTACCAAGCGTAAAACAGCTCTTGCAAAATTATAAAGATATATGTTTATGTTGAAAAAATTAATCGCAATTTCGCTATTGTGCGCAGCATCTCAAATTTCATTTTCGCAAGACGATTTAGTTGGAGAATACAAGGGAACTATCGAGGGTAAAAAAGGCTACCCATTTGACAACAATAAGGAAATGTGCGCGCAAATTTCAAAGCATGCCGACGGCTACAAGCTGCGCATACTGCCTGAACTCTTCAAGCGCTCAGACGATGTTGCATTTGCAAGTGCACTGAAAGCAAAAGACGGCAAGATAGAAATTAAAGACTTGGGCTATTGGAAACTTAATGGCGAGGTGGAAAATGGCGAGATAAAGCTAAGAGGCCGCGAGGGCAAAAACGACTTTACCATTAAGCTTAAAAAATTCGAAAGAGTATCGCCCACACTCGGTGAAAAGGCCCCTCAAAACGCAAAAATTTTGTTCGACGGCAAAAACACAGCCGCATGGAAAACAGCAAAGGGCAAAGATTGCGTCTGGAAGCTCACAGAAGACGGCGCAATGGAAGTTGCCCGCGATCCTAAAGACCCGCCGAAAAATCAAACCATATTTTCTAGCGAGGCCTTCAGCAACTTTAAGTTGCACCTTGAATTTATGCTGCCCGATATGCATAAGCAGTCCGGGCAATTCCGCGCTAATTCGGGCGTATTCATAGGCCCGTACGAAGTGCAAATACTCGATTCCTTCAACTGCGAAGGCCTCTGGAACGAGTGCGGTGCAATATATAGAATATACCCGCCAATTTCAAATGCCGTCCTGCCCTCGCAGAAGTGGCAAACTTACGACATAATATTTGAAGCTCCAAAGTTCGAAGATGGTAAATTGCTAAGCCTTCCAAAAATCACCGTTTATCTTAATGGCATACTTGTCCAAAATAAGATGGAAATTCCCCACGGAACATCGCTACCACAACCAAAGAGAGCCTCTTACAAGCACCCGAAGCCGCCCTATAAAATTTCTCTGCAAGACCACGGCAACCCGATTAAGTTTAGAAATATCTGGGTTGAAGAAATGTAGTTTAATTTGAAATTATTTGGAAATATGCCCTCCAAAACAGCACTGCTTACATGCGCGCTCTGCTCTGCTCTGTTCCCTGCGCTAGCGCACGACGGCGACTTTTCTTTAGACTCAATAGAAAATCCATCGACCGACTACCTGAGCGTAAACGCATCTGTAAGCTACGAATCGGAATACGTTTTTAGAGCTCAAAAGAGGGCTTCATTTTCAATAAGGCCAAGCTTGGATTTGTCATACCAAATATTGGGCTTTGACGCATATGCTGGAATTTTGATAAACCAACCCCTGAAGGGTCAATTAAACGCAGAGGGAGAGCTTGTAAATTTGCAGCAGCTCGACGCCTACGCCGGGCTCTTGTACGGCTACGGACCCGTAACATTTGACGTTGGCTACGTCTATTACTGGTACTGTGGCGAAACTCCCGGGCGCAGCCGAGATTCCGAAATTTTTGTAGGGGCTTCACTTGACCTTGCTACATTTCTAGACGGACTAAACATCACGCCGTCGCTATATTACTACTACGATTTTGAGCTGCTTAGAAATACCTTGGAGGCCTCGATTTCATACGAGCATTACCTCGACGAGCTGCTGCCCGTAGAGGGCTTTTCCGTGCCGATTAGAATCTATTACGGCTACACATCTTCAGAGAGGGTAAATGGCGACCAATGCTATGGACAAAGCAATATGCATTCAAGCTACATGTATTTTGGCGCTTCCATAGATTTAGCTTACAGAATTTGCGATTACTCTTCAATACGCATAGGCTTGCGCTACTCGCAGGCCTTTAACGGCTCAGGCATAGACCCGAATTACTCCACATCGCAGCGCAACATATGGTATGGAGTGTCGCTTAAATTCGGATTCTAAAAAATATATACGCCAACTTAAGTGGGAAATTTTGCGCAGAGCTTAGCTTTGTAAAATTATAAAATTTGCAACTATAACTTGATTTTGCGCTGAAAAGCATATAGCTTTAGCCTGTGCGCTTTTTAAGTGTCGCGCATTTATTATTAACTGCAGAAACTGTTTATGAATAAGGAAACCCTACCATCGTATCTCGCGGAAGCTAAGGCAAATCCGCTATCAAACAGAGCCCCTTGGTTTAAAAATACCGCGCCGTCTTACGCGGGTATAATCTTGTGGTTCGTATTTTGGAATGAAATTGCAAAATGCGGCGGAGTACCCGGCGGCGGACTCGCTTGGGGCATAGGCCTGCCTATAATATCAATTATATTTGCAGCGCTAGTCTGCTTTGCCCTCTTTTACTTTGTGCCCGGAATGTTCGGGTTAAAGACGGGCTTGCCGCTTTACGTTGTAGGAAGCTCCGTATTCGGCACTAAGGGCGGAATTATTATGCCGGGGCTTCTGATGGGAATTCTCCAATTCGGTTGGGTGGGTGTTAACATATTCGCATCTTCAGTTCTGCTGCACGAGACCCTCTCAATGGTTCCTCTATACGTAATTATGATTGTGTGGGGTGCCGCTGCAACTTTTATAGGCTTAAAGGGCATTCAGTATGTCGCAAAAATCTCGACCTACCTGCCCTTGATTCCGCTTGTAATTTTAATTTATCTAATCTTCAAAACAGCCTGCTTTGTGGGCGATTTTGACAGCGCAAAGCTCGTGGCTGAATCCGTAAAGTCGGCCGCAGCCACATCCCCCGCAGCGGCAGCTTCCGAACCCCTATCTCAGTTTGCAATTTTCTCGATAATCTCTACGGTTGTAATAGGCTTTTTTGCAACTGCAGGAGCCGCAGGTGTTGACTTTGGAACAAACGCAAGAAATACAAAAGACGTGGCATTGGGCGGCCTTGTGGGTGTGACACTTGCAATGATATTTACGGGTGTTGCAGCCGTGCTAATACTAGCCGGAGCCTACGCAAATCCGGAAGTCTCACAAAAGCTTTTTGCAAGCGGCTCGCCCATAGTAGTAACTGAAACTTTCAAGGCTCTGCTCGGCGATGGAACTGCAAAGTTTTTGATGTTTATGTTGGCAATAGCGGCCTTCCCCGCAGCGTGTTTCTCATCTTTAATTGCGGCAAATTCGTTTAAGACAATGCTTCCCAAAGTTAATTCGACCCTCGCAGTTTCCGTTGGCGGAATAGCGGCAATAGCGCTTGCAATAAGCGGCTATGCCGGCGAATCTGCAAAGGTATTTAACATAATAGGGGCAAGCTTTGGCCCGATATGCGGTGCGATGTGTGTGGATTACTTTATGAACAAGTGCAATTGGTCAGGCCCAAGAGCGGGTCTTAATCCGGCAGGCTGGCTTGCGTGGGCTATCGGATTCATAGTCGGGATACTCCCCTTTATGGGCGTTGAAATTCCGCTTGCTCCCATTTGCGCTTTTGTAGCAGGTGCCGTGGTCTATGCTATCTGTTCAATGATAGGCCTTAAGTCGAAAGTTATTGAAGACTTTAAGGCATAGCAAAAAATCTGCATCATCTTAACCTAAAAGACGCGCGGGCAGCAATAGCTCGTGCGTTTTTTTATAAGTTAAAACTTATCTTTGCTTTTAAATGCAAAATTACTCAACTTAAGCGCCCATATATTTTAGCTCAGCATTTGCGATAAAAAAACAAGCTAAATAGCACTTAAGCTCTGCTAGTGGCACACAGTGCTTAAAACCCGAAAGTCATCTGCGAGTCCTTGCCGTCATTATCCTTCGGGCTCTGCTTATCTTGCGTGGATTCGCTTAGATTTCCAAGGGAATTTTGAGAGGCGCTTTTTAACATTTCCAGAAATTCGCGCTCGGACAAAATTTTTATGCCAAGCTCCAAGGCCTTGCGCTGCTTTGTGGAATTTTCCCCGCTTGAAATTAGGTAGTTGGTGGAGTTTGAAACTCCCGACGCAACCCTGCCGCCGTACGATTCTATAAGCCGCTTTGCCTCGCTTCTGCCCATGGAGGAAAGAGTGCCAGTAAGGACAAAAATCTTGCCCGCAAATTCAGAGCTCGACACTCCAGCGCGAGTTTCAAAATTTACGCCGAAGGTTCTGAGTTTATCTATTACGCGCAAATTTGCCGCGCTCTTAAAAAAGTCCAAAATAGATAGCTCTATGCGCTCGCCAACGCCGGTTACGTTTGAAAGGGCTGCGGCATCCGAAGCCATCAAATTATCCAGCGTTTTAAATTCCAAAGCCAAATCTTTTGCCACGCGCTCGCCAACATAGGGTATTCCAAGGCCAAATATCAAACGCCACAAATCGCGCCCCTTTGAGTCTGCTATAGCGCCAATTAGGTTCTCTACACTCTTTTGCTTAAAGCCTTCAAGGGTTGCAACTTGCTCGCTTGTAAGCGCGTATATATCCGCAAAATTTTTCAGAAGCCCCCTGTCTAAAAGCTGCGTTACGACGGCCTCTCCCAAACCGTCTATATCCATACAACTGCGTGAGGCAAAGTGTATTATTCTGCGCCTGACTTGCTCAGGGCACTCCGGGTTTATGCAGCAAAGAACAGCCTCGTCAATATCGCGCACTAGAGGCTCTCCGCAAACAGGGCAATTTTTGGGAGCCTTGTAAGGCTCTGAGTCTCCCTTTCTCAACTCCGGCAAAACGCAAACCACAGCCGGTATAATTTCACCGGCCTTTTCGATGAGAGCTATGTCGTTTACGCGTATATCCTTGCGGGCAATCTCGTCAAAATTGTGCAAGGTTGCGCGCGATACCCTTGAGCCGGAAATCAAGACACCCTCCTTACTTCCCAACTTTTCAGCATCCTCAAGCTCGGCAACAGGCGTGACGGCACCCGTTCTTCCAACTTGAAGCGTAATCTGGTAAATCCTCACTTTTGCGCGCTCCGGTTTGTACTTCCACGCAATCGCCCAGCGCGGCGCCTTGCTCGTCCAACCTGCGAGGGTGTAAAGCGACATATCGTCAAGCTTAACTACTGCGCCGTCTGTATTAAAGTCAAAGCCCCTGCGCAATTCGTCGAGCTTCTCTATTGCTCGATAAACCTCATCTGCCCCAGACGCCCTCAGTGAAGTTTCTATATGCGGCAAGCCCAGTGATTTTAAGTAGCCCGAAAGCTCAGACTGCCGCGAAACTCCGCCGCCTTTAATAGTTCCTATCGAGTAAAATGTGGCATACAGCGCTCGGTCTGACAATATGCGCCTATCCAGAAGCTTCAATGTTCCAGACGCAAGATTTCTCGGGTTTGCATACAGGCTCTTTTGCTTTAGAGTTTCAACCCTATCAGACTCGCTAAGCTCTCCCTCAAACTCCTCTTGCTGCTTCATTGACAGCTCCTGCAGCTGCTTTCCCCTGAGCTTTTCAAAGTCGCTATTTAGCATGTAGGCCTCGCCCCTAACTTCAAGTAAATCGGGAATATTTTTACCGCTTAGAACTGTGGGGATATTCTTTAGCACGCTCAAATTTTTTGTTATGTCGTCTCCCTCGGTGCCATTCCCGCGGGTCAGTAGCCTCGTCAATTTCCCGCCCTCGTAAACCGCCGAAATTCCCGCGCCGTCTATCTTGGGCTCAACGACATACTCAAGTTTGCAGGACTTGCCCAAGGCCTTTTGCAAACGCGCGTCAAAATCCTTTAAATCCTCAAAATTAAAGGCGTTATCCAAGCTTAACATGCGCGACAAGTGCGCGCGCTTTTCAAAGCCCGAAACGGAATCGTCGCCAACTTTTACTGTGGGCGAATTTTTATCGGCGTACTGTGGAAAGCGCGCCTCCAAATCTCTCAGCCTCCGCAAGAGTTCGTCGTACTGAGCATCGCTTATTGCAGGCGCGTTTTCTATGCGGTACAGACGCTCGTACTCCCTCAGATTAGCGCGCAAATTTTCAATCTCTTGCTTGGGATTTTCCATGCGCAAATATTCCCCCTTTTTGGATTTTTTCTCAAACAATTTTTCAAAAAAAAATTTTGTGCGCCCAAATTTGTGAAACTTCAAAAATTTCAAAAATTTTGCTCAAATTTTTCAAAAAATTAAATTTATTCAAAAATATCAAAAGTTAATTTGCGCTTTAAGAAAAATCTGTTATATTCGAGCCCATGAACGCAACTCCAAGCAAAAAGATATTGGCTCGAAGTTTTAATCAAAACTTTAATCCATTAAGAAACTTAACTCCTGAGTCGCTATCAAGGGCGCTCGATGCATTTGAAGCCGGCAGGCTGGGAAGCGCCGTCAGAATATTCGACGCAATTATTAAGCGCGACGATTTGATAAGCGGCCTCTACCTAAAGCGCTGCAAATGCGTAGCCCGACTCGAAGGCTCTGTAGTCGAACTAGACGAATCGAGAAAGGCGAAACTACACGCCCAAGCCCTGCGCCGATTCTATGAGAATCTCAGCGTTAAGAGTTTTTGCGACTCAAACCAAAAGGGCGGGCTGCGCCTGCTTATCTCGCAAATGATGAGCGCCGTTGCCATGCGTTATAGCGCCCACAAAATTTCCTTTAAGCGAATTGGCGAGGATTTGGCGGCAGATATCACCCACTACCCTCTCTGGCTTTTTGAAAACACGACAGGCTCTCTTAGAATACTTGAGCGAGAGGGGCAGATAATGGAGGGAACCGAACTTAGAGACGATGAATGGCTAATTACAAGCGGAGACGGCCTTATGCTGCCAAGCTCGGTTGCATATATTTTCAAGCGCCTAACTCTGCGCGACTGGCTAATCTACAGCGAGCGCAACGGAATGCCCGGAATAAAGGCAAAGACAGACGCCTTCCCAGGCAGCGAGCAATGGGAGGCCGCAAGACAGGCCGCTAGAGATTTTGGCGCGGAATTTCACGCGGTATTTTCGCAGGGAACCGATATGGAGGCAATAGACCTATCGAGCAAGGGAACACTGCCTTATCCGCAGCTAGTAGAGAGAATGGACAGAATGCTGTGCTCGCTATGGCGCGGCGGAGACCTCTCAACCATGAGCGGCGATTCCATGATGGGCAGCTCCTCGCAATGGTACGAGTCAACTCTGATAGAAGAGGACGACGCCGAAAACATATCTTCCACGCTAAATGCCCAACTAGACGCAAGAGTAATTAAAATTCTATTTAATGAGAAACCGCTTGCAAAATTCGTGTTGCGACTGCCCGACTATCAAACTCATCTTTCGGAACTAGACGTCATAGAACGCTTGGCAAAACTCGGGCTAAAGCCGGACCAAAAAATCCTTGCAAAGCGCTTCGGATTTCCGCTGGCAGTCGATCAAGGCGTAGAGAACAATGCTAAAGAAGGCGTGGAGCAGAAGGCAAATGAAGGCGAATAGAGAACTCGTGCAACTGCTCTGCCCCTACGGCAACTGGAAACACTCAAAGGGTATGCAGCTTGTCGATAAGACATCGGCGGAAAAAATAAGAAACTCCTTCATGAGAAGTTTCGACAGAATCTGGGGCGTGCCAATTTACATAGGCCACCCCGACGATTCACCCTCAACAAAAAAGCCGCAAGCCGTCGGAAAAATAGAAAGCATATGCGTAACAGACGAAGGGATTGCTGTATCGGCGATATATTCGGAAAAGGCCTTTGAAAAAATTTCGGAGGGCAAGCTTAAGTGGCTATCGCCGCGCTGGCAAATGCAAAAGCTGCAGGACGGGCGCTTCAGACCCGTGCGCCTGATTTCGGTTGGTATGACAAACAATCCAAACATACCAAAAAGCGGCACGATTTTATCCGCAAAAAAAGCTGAGATGCTAAATCTTTCAGCAGCTGCAAGCATGGTAAAAAATGCCGCCTCCAGCTGCAAGCTAGTAGCGGAAAAACTCGGGCAAACTTCTAAAAGCGCAGATGAAATTTCGCGCGAGGGCAAGTCAATAAAGATGCGGCGCATAGATGCGGCTCTGGAAAAATTAAAGCAAAAGCCTTCGCCGCAAGAGCTAGCAGAAATGGCCATTCAGCGCTCAAAAGAAACGGGCGAGGCCTACTACGAGGCCTTTGCGGCAATCAGAAGAAAATTTTACGGAAGCAACTCCGCAAAGAAAATCGGAGCCAATCCGTCAGTCACAAACAAGAAAATATAAAATAGGAAAAAATATATGAAGTTATTAAATGCGTTTTTTAAAAAAATTCGCAATCTCATAACGCGACGCGTGTTTTGCAACATCGCCGAAGGTACTCACGCCGGGCACATCTCAATGCTTGCCACTGCGGAAATACCGCAGTCTAATCTGCTTGTAAAGTTTTCGGAGGGCGGCATAAGCGTGTGCGGAGCGGAAGATGCGCCGATTGGCGTATGCACCGATATGGGAGACGTCGGCGAAATTCTGGACGTGGCACTACCGGCATGTGCGGAAAGCACAATACTATGCGTTGCAGCTTCGCAAGTAAACCAGGGCGACTGCGTATATACCGCCGCCTCCGGAAAGGTTAGCGCTCTGCCTAGCTCAAACTCGCACAAAGTGGGAATTGCGCTCAACTCCACCTCATCTGAAGGTATAGTTGAAGTAGACCCCCAGAACTTCGGGGCAAAGGCCTTCCAGATATTTGCCGGCGGAACCCACACATGGGCTGGAGGCTCGGCGCTGACAGACGAAATTGCAATATCCTCCCTAAAGGCTGGCGACGCCGCCTTCGCAGTAATTGCAGATGCCGGCACAAGCTCGGCCACATCGGTTACGGCAAGCATAGACGCCGAAAGCTCAAAGATTAAATTCACGCTAAACCAAAACGGCGTAAACGACTCCACCATCATAAACTGGATGATAGTAAGAAACGCCTAAGAAAGTAAAATTATGCAGACACAGAATATCACAATCGCAAACGAAAACAAACTTCAGGCCGCCACATACTCGGAGCCTTTGACCGCATTTACAGTCGGCTGGAGCGACTATACGCCCGCTAAGTTGCTTGAATTCATAGCCCCGTCTATCCCGGTCGGCAGGAGGTTTGAATTTAAGAGGGCTGACAATGCAGAGGCCTTCTATTCGGAAAGCGACGACTTGCGCGCAATAGGCTCCGAATTTAAGCGAGTTGTCTATCACGGCGAAACCGTAAACGAAAAAACCCTCAACAAGGGTCTTACTATAAGAGTGGACCACGACGAGGTTGCCGACGACAACTGGCAGGAGCGCTACACCCAAATACTCCTCCAGCGCCTGCTAAGAAATGAACTCCGCCGCGCCGTTGCCGCTTTGCAGACAATAGCAAGCATAGATGAAGAAGCTGTTGTCTGGAGCGAATCTTCCACCAATAACCCCGATTCCGATATCCGCAAGCTCCTATCGGAAGCCGCCGACGAAAGCGGAATAAGGCCAAATAAAATCCTCTTTGGCGAGGACGCTTGGAACTTCAGAATGAGCTGCCTTGAAAGCCAGAATTCATCAGTTGCCTTCCGCGCAAGCTCGCTTAGCCCGGAGGAACTGGGCAACAAGTTTATGCTCGACGGTTGCGAGGTTGTTTCCGCCCGCTACCAGGCGACATCAACTACAAAGGCAAAAATCGCCTCCGACAAGGTCTTTGCATTCTGCGCTTTCGACGGAGTGTCAAAGGATGAGCCGTCCAACCTAAAGCGCTTCTACACCCCGACCCAGGACGGAACTCCGTTTAGGGTATATTGCGACGAGCACGCAAAGTACACCGACATCACAGTCGAACACTACTCAAGCATTATCGCTGCAAGCGACATCGGCGTGCGCGCAATAAGCGTAAAGAACTCATAAACTAACAAACAATAACAATGCGCGGCGCATGAAATTATGCGCCGCGCAAACCAAACTTTAAATATGGATTGGATATACGTTAAAAATTCTGACCTTGAATGCCTGCTGAATAAGCCGCAGCTCGACATGCTAAAATCCGCAAGCCTTGCGAGCGCCGGACACGACATTTTAAAAGATATAATTTCAAGCGTGGTGTCGAGAATACGCGCCGAAATTGCGGCGGGCAACATAAGTAGGCTTTCGACTGATCACTCAAAAATACCGCCCGAACTAAAGGAGTGCGCGCTCGCCCTTTCGCTTGAGATGCTGCAATCGAGAATCCCCGATATGCCCATGCCTGACTCCGTACTCAGGCGCGCTGAAAACGCACGCTCCACGCTACTTAGAATATCAAGCGGCTCGCTGCCGGTGTCGGCCCCGCTATACGGTATAAGCGCAGCCTCAAAAAAGGCCA
Source organism: uncultured Opitutales bacterium (assembly GCA_900552245.1). Taxonomy (GTDB): domain Bacteria; phylum Verrucomicrobiota; class Verrucomicrobiia; order Opitutales; family Intestinicryptomonadaceae; genus Intestinicryptomonas. The sequence goes on from URYY01000003.1 coordinate 16,464, forward strand.
TTTTTGCAAAGCGCATGCGCAGACCTAATTTCACAAGCAAAACCATGCAGGGCTTATGAGAGGACAGTTAGACAAACTTCAGGAAGCCGTCACGCGCAAGCTCGCAAGTTCCTCAGACTTGTCGGTGGCGGAAATCCATTCGGAATCCGCAAACTTCTTAAGCCGCCAAAATTCAAAGGCAAGCGGCGTAAAAATAACAGTTGCAATCCCCATGCCAATAAGCGCTTCAAAATACGCCGCAGGTCCTGTCTTTTCAAAGGTATCTGTAAAGGTAATTATAGAGCGCAACCACTCTATTGCCATACATAGCCCATCTTTGACAAGCCTTGCAGAATGCGTCTCAAAGCTTTTGCACAAGTGGGTAGCTCCGCTTGAATCCTGCTATGGAAAGCTCGTGCTTGATACGCAAAGCCCATGGCAGAAGCTTCAGTGCCAAGCTCAAAATTCAAGCGCAATCTCCGTAAACTTCACAGTCCAATCAGTTTTGAATTAACTATGAAAATAATATTTGGAACACTTCAAATTTGCGCCGAAAACGAAACGCCCATAAATCTGAAAAACTCAATCAAGCGCAACGTTCAAATTGAAAACATTATAGACTCAAAAAGCTCCTACATTGCGGACAGGTCAAACCGCCGCGAGACGCTTTCATTTGAAATAGAGCGCGCATACAAAAATGAATGCGAAGCGCAGGGTGCAATCTTTGAAACGCTGCGCCTTGCCGACGAAAACTCCCCGGCAAAGCTCGACTTTTATTTGAAGGATTCCGGAGCATCAAAGACAAAAACTATCTCAAGCGCCACTCTCTCAAACTGCAGCGCGAGAGTAGATGGCAGAATCGCAAGATTTTCATTCGAATTTTACACAAGCTAATATGGAAGATGATATAAAAACTTTGGAAGCCGAACTGGAGCAGGCAATTGAGCAGCTCCAGTATCAAATTAACGCCCTATCAAGGACAATAAGCGACATAAACGCAAAACTAGAAGACGCCGAAAATCAACTTAAGAGCCTAAAAAACGAGATATGAATTGGTCCATAAAAATTTCAGAAGCTACTTTTAAGCTTTCCGACATCGGCGCTACATCGTGCGTGCTCACACTAAAATCACTCGCCTGCGACGAATTAGTCATAAGCACTCCAAAGCAAAGTTTTGCAAGCATAAACCAGTACGTCGAACTCTTCCTTGACGGCTCAAGAAAATTTGTAGGTAGCTGCTGTGATATATCTGCAAGCATTGCGGGCTCGCGCGAGATATTCACATACACATTTAAAAATGCATGGCTTGATTTGCAGGAAATGCCATTTCTGCAAGAGTGGTTATGCGTCGGTATGTCGGACACTGAATTTAAGCCGTTTAACGTACTGAAAAGCAAAAATCTATTCGGTCTAGATTACGAGGGCAAGAGGGTAAACTCCGCCTCTCACATTGCCGAAATTATAGACTACGCAAGTAAAAACGGAGTCTCAATAAGCCTGGGAGACTGTGAGGCCTCAACCCAATTTCCCTCCTACGAAATACGCGACTTAACATGCGAGCAGGCGCTGCTTAAAATTTTGAAATGGTCGCCAGATATCATTAGCTATTTCGACTACTCGCAAAATCCTCCGGCTCTAAATTTAAAAAAGCGCTCGCTACTTCCCGAAAAGAATCCGCCCATCGGCAAAATTAAATCGCTCAACTACGCCCCCTGCCGCGACTTGCAAGTGGAAAATGTGAACATCATATATGAGCGCACCCACACTATCGACGGAGAGACCTACTCTAGCTTTGAGAGCGATACTTACCCATCAAGCGACAATGCAAATCTTAAAAACTGCCTTTCCTTTACGGTGGAGCTTTCGGGCAAAAAATCAAATACCCTCGTCCAAAAAATAGAGGCTGAAAATATAGACACAGACTCCCCCGACTGGTGGAAGAGCAAGGCTCCATTTCTAAACGAATATGAAGGCTGCACAATATCTATTGATAATGTAAAGAGAGTGTCGTCGCTACCAAGGGAACTCATATCCGGAACCGTTATGGAATGGATGTTAAAGAGCGTAGAAAGGGACATCATAACGGCGGATGTATCAATATACAAAGACAACTCAAAAATCTTGACAAAGAAAATCACGATTAAGCTGATTGCAACCGACGCTTCAAACCAGACCTATTCAAATGTATCGGTCACGCAATACAGCGAGCCAACACCCGTAGGAGTTGCAAAAAATCTCTACGAGTCCCTTTGCGATTTGCAGTACAAAGGCTCCATGAGCCTAATAGACGAAAGCGGCGAAAATTACCTCGCAAGCAAGCTTAAAATGGAAGGCAAATTTGAAAATGCCGTAGTTTACGAAAGCAGGCTTGATTTATTCTCAAAGAATCTAACGCTAAATTTTGGACCTCAAAAATACTTGCAGGGCGCCGACTTTGTAGAACTTTACAGAATACCCAAAGGCAGGCTCGCCTCCGCCAACACTTCCAGAAATTCCGCAAAGGAAATCAAAGACGCCCCCATAGAGCTATCGCCCGCAAATAACCAGACAGACACGCAAACCTTCAATTCTGAACTTAATCAGGTTGAAATAGTCTCAGACGGCGAAAAACTAAATGAAATCATACTCGACCCAAAGCTCATAGAAGTAGATAATCTCGTAATGCAACCGCGCAAGTTAGCCGTAGTTTACAATGCAAAGCTGGCCTATGCCTATATACTAACTACCGAAGCTTTTGAGGAGGAAGTATGAAGAGCTTTACAAGCCTAGTTCTCGAGACGCATTTCCTTGCCAATCTAAAAACACAGGCGCAGCACGAAGCTTCCTCAGGCCAGCTTTACACCTATCTAAAGGCTCTAAAGCTAAGCGATGTAGTGGAGATTTTATGGGGCCTAAAAAATATGGCGCTCAATCTCAATATAAGTCTAAGTTTTAAAGAAAATTCCGAATCTGAAACGGTAAACCAAAGCGCTACGTACTCTACGTCGGAAAACTCGGGCCAAGTTGAAAACTTTAACTTCTGCGAACTCTCCGGAGATTTTAGCACAATACCTGAACGGCGCATCAATCCGCAATTTTACATTGGTTCTATAATGCGCATGGAAACTCCCGTATTAGACGAATCTGTAGCTGATATTACGCGGGAAAATATGCTAACTCAGGCTATGTTTAATATCCCCATTTATTTTTCGGCTAACTGCTACGGAAACGTATATCTGAATAGCTTTGTCGAAAATGGCGGCTACCAATATCCATATGAGATAAACCTATTTAATAGAAAGCTTAATTTATACGTAAATACATTCGAGCCGCCTGAAAAACTCCAATACAAGATTGATTTTTCGCTTGAACCAGAATTTTACACTCCGAAAGATTTCACCGAATAAGAAATACCTTGGGATAAAAAAACTCCGAAAGCATTCAGCTTCGGAGTTTTTTAGTGCGCAAAGTTTAAATTACGCGCCTGCCTGCTCTATGTACTTTACAACTTCGTCCACGCTCAAGCGAACCTGCTTTGTGGTGTCGCGCTCGCGCAAGGTCACGCTGCCGTTGCCCTCAATAGTCTCAAAGTCAACCGTAACACAGAAGGGCGTTCCAATTTCATCTTGGCGGCGATAGCGCCTGCCGATTGCGCCACTTGCATCGAAAAATACGTTCCACTTGCTCTGCAAGCGCTTGAAGACCTGCCTGGAGCGCTCAAACAACTCGGGCTTATTCTTCACTAGCGGGAATACCGCCGCCTTAAACGGCGCAACCCTCGGGTGGAATTTCAAGAATGTGCGCTTTTCAGCCTGCCCCTTATCGTTGGGAACTTCGTCCTCTGAATATGCGGCGCTCATAACTGCAAGGAATGTTCTGTCAACACCCAAGGAAGGCTCTATTACGTGCGGCAGATACTTTTCTTTGCGAGCCTCGTCAAAGTATTCCAAATTCGTCTTTGAGGCGTTCTGATGCTGCGTCAAGTCGAAATTGCCTCTAACGGCAATTCCCTGCAACTCCTGAAGCCCGTGCGGGAAGTGGAATGTGATATCGGTGCAAGCCTTTGCATAGTGCGCAAGCTTTTCCTTCGGGTGGACGTCTTCACCCAAATCCTCGGCCGGAAGGCCAATAGATACGAACCAGTTTTTGCAATCGTCTATCCACTTGCGGTGCAGAGACTGCCAATCGTCGTAGGGCGATATAAAGTACTCAATCTCCATCTGCTCAAACTCTCTGCTTCTAAAGATGAAGTTGCGCGGCGTAATCTCGTTTCTGAAAGCCTTGCCGATTTGAGCTATGCCAAAGGGCAGCTTAACGCGGGAAGTATCCACTATGTTCTTAAAATCGGCAAAAATTCCCTGTGCTGTCTCAGGGCGCAGATAGGCAACTGCGGTTTCGTCGCGGAGCGCACCAACGTAGGTTTGGAACATCAAGTTAAAATCGCGCGGCGGAGTTAAGGTTCCGGGATTGCCCGTTGCGGGAGATGGTATCAAATCGTACTCAAAGGGCTTGGCCTCCATGTAGTTTTTCAGAACTATTTCGCCGAGAGTTCCCTGCTTTGCGAGTTTGCGCTTTAAGTGCGCGGCCTTGTCCTCGGCCTGTTTTTGCATATTCTCGTCTTCAAGAACGCTCACGTAGCCGATTACCTCGGAATCAACCAAAACCGGCGCAAAGAATATCTGGTCTGCCCTAAAGCGCAACTTAGACTCTTTGCAGTCCACCATCGGGTCTGAAAAGCCCGCCACGTGCCCCGATGCGCGCCAGACATTTGGATGCATAATTATCGACGCATCCAGACCGACAATGTCCTCGCGCATGTGGACAAAGTCTTTCCACCAAGCCTTTTTTATGTTGTTCTTCAGCTCCACCCCCAGCGGACCATAATCGAAAAAGCCGTTAAAGCCCCCGTAAATTTCGGAAGATCTGAAGATAAACCCTCTGCGCTTGCAAAGGCCCTCTATTGTCGCCATGTCTACCATATTAAAAAATCCTTAAGCGCACGAATATAAATGCGGGAAACTAAGGGCGTCAAGTTAGATTTAGCGGGCTCAGAGCGAAAAAATTAAAGATTTAGTCTAGGAGCCTTTTTTATTTTGATGCAATTTAATGCTTCTTAAGCATTCCCTCAATTGCGGCCTGAATCATCTGCACAATGCTATGCTTCTGCTGCTCGGGATGCGCATTTACGGATAGAATTTTACGGCATACCGGACAAGCGTAGCTAACGCCCTTCCATGGGCCTCCGTTATCCCGCTCAAGCTCAATTTCCTCTACGTTGAGTCGCGTTATCGTCGCGTTGCAGTATGGGCATTTCGATTTATTTGACATAGCAATACAATTTCCTTTCTGCCAGTTCTTATAAAAAAAAAGAAAAATTACTGCAACCAAAAATTTAAAAATTAGCTCGCAAAAAAATTAAATAAGGCGTGGTATAAAAGCCCAATGAACCTGACTCAAAAGGCAAACGACACAATAGCGGCATTCGCGTCGGAATTTAAATGCAATACGGCTATAGACGCCACTTGCGGGAACGGATTTGACACGCTAAATTTGGCAAAATCGCTCCTAGCCCCGGCTAAAATTTTTGCCTTCGACATTCAGCAATGCGCAATAGACAGTTCAAAGAACTTGCTTTCAAAATACAATTTATCAAACTGCGTAAAATTCTTCAATTTAAGCCACGAACAGATGAAAGAAGCCATAGATTCCGAATTTTTTGGAAGGATAAATATAGCCGTATTTAATCTGGGCTGGCTACCGCGCTCAGACAAGAGTGTAATTACAAGGGCGGAAAGCACCATAGCCGCCTTAGAGAGCCTAAATGAACTTTTGGACAAATCAAAAAACCTCGTAAGCGTACTTTCTTACCGCGGCCACAAAGGTGGCGAAGAGGAATTTGAAGCTGTCGCGAAATACTTGGAAAAATTTAAGCCCAAAGTTTATAGCGACGCAAGCAATCCAAAATCGCCGGTTCTGTTCTTATACTCTATAAAGTAATACGCGCGCTCAAGCTAGACATTTCTGCAAGCCTCAAGCTCAACTTCAAACATTAAATCGCTCCTGCAGACAGTACTGTACGATGGCACATATGGAATTTTGCAATTTTGCTCCATCCACTCTCTAAAGGCCTCAATGTATTCGGGGCGCATGCAATAGGCAACTGAGGAAAGCGTATCGGCAAAATCAAGACCTCTCGCCTCCAGTATGGCTGCAATGACATCCATAGTGAGTTTCACCTGCTTTTTTATGTCGCCGAAGTGCGCAGTATTGCCGACAAAATCTATACTCGCCGACCCTGACACCATTATGCGCTTGTAGCTCGGCATATCAAATTCAACTGCTCTTGCAAAGGAACTTCCATACTTTGGAGCTCCGCACTGAAGCGGGCTTTCTATCTCAAACACCTCGCCGTGCTTTGCCGCGCCCTTTAGAGCTATAAACGCGCTTTGAATGGGAACTCCTGCCGGATTTGGCGAGCCTATGCCTGTGCTAGCCGGCAAGAGGCGCTCAAATACCTTGCGGGAATTGAAAAAAGAAGTTCTGCCTTCATTGAAATCGGCGTACCACTCCAAGATATTTCTATTGTAAAACCATGTGCGAACTACGTCGGAAAAGTCCATTGAGTAGAGCTTTAAAAGCTCTTCCATCTCCTCTAAATTTGCAAAGGTGTAATCTTTCAATGACTCCGAATTTGTCTGTATTTCTATGCCGAGGCCCCTGCAATATTCGTAATTTTCAACCTTGTAATACACACCCTTAGAGCCTAGCTGCGAAGTTTTAAACTCCGGCTTTACACCTACTACAGAAATTGCGCGCACACCTGCAAGCTCGGGCTCGGAGAGCTCATCTAGCGGTAAGACGTGCGTCAATGGACAATCGCAAGCCCCCATTGTGCGCTTGAAAGACTCTGCAATCTCAGCGTACCCAAGCTTTCCAAATAGCTCTAGCGCCACAAGCTCTGCATTTCTTGATTTCAAGTAGTCGGCGAGTCTTGCAAACCGGGCTCTTGCGTCCTCTAAGTCCTCAAATACAATGCTCGAGTGAAGTTCGCGCGCGTCCTTTGACAAATTTATTTCTCTTGTTAAGCTATGCATATACCCCCTTATAATCACAAGCAGCAGTTTAAAATATAAAACGCAGTTTGTAAGAAAAAAGTTTCAAATAAATAGCGCCAAAATAAAAATCTTTCAATGAAATAAATTTAAAAGCGAAACTAATTTTTCTAAGAATCGGCTTCGCAAGCAGCTACAAAACTAAACTTAGCAAAAATTTACTTTTATATTTTTAATAAATGCGCAAAAAATTGACGCAACTGATGGAAATTCACAGTACGCAAGTAAAAAATTTCATTAATTCAAAACTTGAATATCTCTTTAAATCAAATAGTATCCAGTGCAAATTTCGCATTTTTAATAAAAATATTCGCTTACAGAACCCACACTCTGCAGCATATTGACAGAAGGAAAACATCTATTTTAATGAAAAACACACAAGAGCATCTAATCTGCCTATTTTCACTACTATTTGCACTAAGCGCATCGGCGGCGGAAGAAAGTAATAAAGCCCTAAAAAGCCCAAGCGACAATTCCCAAAGTGAGCAAAACACCGAAGAGCTAAGGCAACTAGACGAAATAGAGGCAGCGGGTTACAGATTTGTGCTACCAACGCTTGAAACCCCTTTTAACACAAGCCTAATCACGCGCAAAGACATACTGGAAAGCTCCGCGACAAATCTTGCGGAAGTTCTGCAAAAGGAGGGAGAACTGATGTTCCAAAATACCGACGGCAATTCCAGCGCCGGCAATATCGCCATGAGGGGGTTTGGCTACAATTCGCAATCGAGAGTGCTGGTTTTAGTGGACGGTCAAAAAATAAACCCCGCCGATATGGCTGCGATAGACTGGACGCAAATCCCGCTTGAAAATATAGAAAACATAGAAATTATAAAGGGTGCGCAAACTGCTCGCTATGGCAGCGCCGCCGAAGCAGGCGTAATAAAAATCACGACCTTAAAGGGACTAAAGAAGCGCTCGGCCTATCTGCGCGGCATATACGGCACTTACGGGCTCTACAATGTTGCAGGCGGTATTGCTGGGCAGGAAGCGACAGACACATTCTATTCGCTAAACTTAAAAATGTTTAATGACGACGGCTGGCGCGCGCACTCCAAAACTTGGAATAACTCCGTAAACGCTTCTGTCGGGCAATATTTTTCTGAGAACTTGATGGCGGAAGTCTCAGGAGGCTATTCGGAAAATTACTTGGAGTCTCCGGGAGCGCTCACTTGGAGTCAGTATGACGAAAATCCTCGCCAAGAGGGCTCTTGGCTGCCCGAGTACAAGGGCAAACACGGCATAGTAAACGCCCTTGTAAAATATCAGAATGACAAGATGCAGGCGCTTATGCGCGGAGGTGCCTTTATGCGCGATACCGACTGCCACGTCGATAGCCAATGGGGCAATACAAATAATAACACAAAGCTTTGGAACGCCTCCTTTACTCCCTATGTTGAATTTGCGCCAAAAGATGAATTTAAGTTCTTTGGCGGAGTAGATCTTGCCTTCGACAACGCTGAATTTAGAGCTTATAGCGACGATGCAATGTCAAAGTTAAAAGGCAAGGGAGATGCCTCGAGAAACTCCTACGGCATCTACATAGGTTCGGATTACACTCCTCAGGAAAGATTGACATTCTCGGCAATAGGCCGCTACGAGGGCGCCGACACCTCCGCTAGCTGCAATGACGACTACTACGGAACCCCTATAAACTACGACGACTCCGTATGGCAAAACGGCTGGGCCGCGGAATTTTCGGTAAACTACAAACTCACCGAAAACACCTCCGCCTTCTTTAGGTTCGATCAGATTTACCACTACGCGACCCTCGATGAGATGGCTCAGTATCAGGGCTACTACACAGGCAATCCATTCAACCCAAACCTCAAGGCCGAACACGGGCAGAATTACGAAATTGGCGTTAAGTATCAGGACGAAAATTGGAGTGCGATTTTAAATTTCTTCCTAACGGAACTAAATGATGAAATCACATATGTGGATACGCTTGGGAATATAAATTTAGACCCCACAAGCCGCTGCGGAGTCGATTTCAAATTGAGTTACGACGATAAATTTTGGGGCGCAAGCTTTGGGGCAAACGTGGTAAGAGCAAAGTTTAGAGAGGGCGAATTTAAGTCAAACTACGTTCCGCTCGTGCCCTCCTACACACTGAATGCAACAGTTTATGTCAAGCCCATAGAAAATTTGCGCCTGCTTGCCCGCGCGCGCTATCTCGGCAACATGTACCAAGGCGCCGACTTTGAAAATGTCGGCAGGCAGATTCCGTCTTACGCGATACTGGATTTGCAGGCAGTTTACAAGGTTTGCGATTACTTTGAGATTTTTGGAGCAATAGAAAACGTAACAGACAAAAAGTACGTCTCAACCGCAACATACAGCACTTGGGGCGACAGTGTCTATCCCGGTCAGGGGCGCATATTCAAGATAGGCGTAAACATCAGATACTAAAAATTGCGCTCTGAAAATACGTATGTCTATGGGAAAGTCCGTAGAGATTTCCCAACATTCTTATTAAAGTTTAGAAATCCGCAAATACTTTAAAAAGCCATGCGCAATAAAGGTAAAAATCCGCCCAAAAACGCAAAGGCAAAATAATGCAAAATTTAGCCGCCTGAAATAAAAAAAAAGCGGCGCAACTAGAGTGCGCCGCAAATTCTAAATATAAATTTTAGTTTAAATCTAGAAAGCTCAACTAAGAAGCTGAAGAAAATCCCTATGCTTTTCTTTTTGAAATGGCGTTTAAAGCGTAGCAGTATGCGCCCACCGCGACAGCCTCGCTGGTTCCCAACCTCGAAACGCCCACACCTACGCGCTTTACAGGATCAAAAACAACCTCCCTGTCGGAACCGTAAACTTTGATTTTCTTTTCGCTGCCCTTTACAAACTCTTTAAACTGTGCCTCGTCTTCAAGATTGTAGGCCTTTTGCGCCAACCTATTTAGCTCAGTGCCGTCGTACTTCTTAATTTTTCCATTCATCCTCTCAACCACCGAATCCAAGAAGACCCTGTGACCGCGAGACAAGCCGCCGCCTATTACGATTAGGGAGTCAAAGAGAGTCGCTGCATTTGCCAAGACCTCGCCAAGAACAAAGGCAAGCTCCTCGTAAGCCTCTATTGCAGCCTGCTTATCGCCCTCCTTTTTGCCGAGTGCGATATCTTCAATATCTTTGGGCGATAGAGCCTTGTAATCGGGACTTCCGACTCGCTTTGCATAGGCCTTTTGGACGGCTCTAATGCAGGCGCCCTCCTCCGCGATGCAGTCCGGATGCAAGGGGTTTTGCATAAGCCAAACCTCGGTTGCATTTGAGTTGTCGCCTATGTAAAGTTCACCGTCCGCCACCAAGCCGCCGCCAAGCCCCGTGCCGAGAGTAACGCCAAAGAGCTTCTTGTAGCGCTTTGCGCTCCCGGCCTCAGCCAGCTTTGAGTTTACGTAGGGCAAGAAGCCCGCCAGAGCCTCGCCATACACAAACAAATCCCCGTCGTTATTTATAAATACCGGAACTTTAAATTCATCTTCAAGAATGTCCGCAAGCGCGACGCCTCCCGCAAATGCGGGAAGGTTACCCACATTGTAAATTATGCCTTTGGGATAGTCCGCAGGTCCGGGGAATGCAAAGCTAATGGCAGCGGGCTTTTCGCCAATTTTTTCTATCAGTTTGTAAAAGCCCTCCTTTATGGTGGCGATTGCCTTATCCAAATCGTTGGGCTGTGAGGGCAGACGGACGCTCTCGCCGAGCTGCCTGCCGTTTTTCATCGCCACAAACACAAAGTTTGTGCCGCCGGCGTCCAAGGTTAAAACTACTCTGTTGTCATTTTCGTAATTCATAAGCAAATTCTAAACTTAAGATTTTTCTATTTTCTATTAGGAATTTTCCACGCGCGAAGTCTTTGCAAACAGCGCCAAAAGCAATATGTAAACTACGCAGACAAAGGGCACCGCAAAGCCAATCAGGTTGCTTGTCATATCCGCGAGCTTTCCCATTAAAAGCGGCACGAAAGCCCCGCCCACAATGGCTGTAATCATAAGCCCCGAAAGCTCGTTTGACTTTGACGGCATTCTGTCTATAGCCATTGAAAATATTAGCGGGAAGATGTTAGCATATCCCAGGGCAATCACAAACAAGGCAATTGTGGAAAGCATCTTCTGCTCGGGCAAAAGCATCGCAAAGCCGAGCATTGTGAGAATTGAAGTTAAAATTAAAAACTTCTTGGGGCTAATCATTCTTAAAATTGCAGCCCCCGCAAAGCGCGCTACCATTATCGCAACATAGAAGTATATAATGTACTGATTCGCAATCCCGGGATCTACCGCAAACTTCTGGTTAAAGTAAATAGGCATTCCATTTGCCACTGAAGCTTCAGCCCCCACATACAGGAATATGCCTAGTGTCATCAAAAGCACGTAGGGGTTACCCAGAAGCGCTATGCAGGAAAATATTGAAGGCGCCTTTGTGTCGCTTTTCTTCTCTTCAATTTTAAGGCCCAAGACGCTTACAAAAGACAGGCCTATGGCAACGGCAAAAATCGGGAATAGATATGTCCAACTATCAGCCTCGGATAGCCCAAAGCTAGCGGCCAAAAAGAAAAATACTGGGGCTGTAAAAGAGCCTATCGCCTTTATTGATTGGCCTAGGGACAAGTTGCTGGAATACGCGCCCTCGTCGGAGACATCTCGCATAATGGGGTTTCCCGAAACCTGCAAGATTGTTGCACCCGCCCCCAGAAGCAGAATTGTGGAAAGAAATACATAGAAATCATTAACACCCGCAAGCATCACTGTTATTACGCCTATAAATGCCACGGCAAGGCCTATTAGAAGTGTCTTTTTCCTGCCTATTCTATCCTGAATAATCCCCATAGGTATGGAGAGCACGCCGAACATAATAAAGCCCGCAAAAGCGACGAATTGAGCCTCGAAGTTGCCGAGCTCAAAGTGCGCCTTGGCCTTTCCAACAAAAGAATTTACCGCGTCGCCAAAGCCCATGCAAAGAAAGGCCAAAAATATAGGTAGTGTTTTCAATTTCATAAGCAAAAATTCAATTTCCCTACATACTCTACGCAATTTGCAAACTTTTCAAACCTATTCTAAATAAAAAAAGCGGAAGGGTGCCCTTCCGCCGGAATGAAAAAACTATAAGTTAAAATTTCGTTACGCTCAGATTCTTTATTTTTATCTTGCCCTTGTTGCAGACAAAGCCAACCCCGCCCTTGCGGTCAATCTCTTGCCCCAACTTTTTTGAAATTTCATCAAAGGAAGTTGTCAGGAAGTTTCTGTCGGCATAGTGCATGCAAATGCGGTCACCCGAGCTCAGGCGAATGCTATCGCCCTCGACAAACAAAAACATCTTAATCCAACGCCCATTAGATTCGTCGAACTTGTTTTTTTGCGCAACTTTACCGTTAATTGAGCCGATGGAATCCTCGCTGCGAGCAGCATTTACGTTGGATAGCTTTATCCTTAGAGCCTTGTCGGGATCGTTATTGGTGGCACATATAAACAGCGCCCCCTCATCCTCATTGGAGTCAAATTTATACTCAAAAGTTATCGCGAAGTCGCCTTTGAGATTTTTAATTACAAGAGGGTCCGTCCCCTCGTTTGAAAGCTCCTTATTTTCGACTTTCCAAGTACCCGCGCGGCAAGAGGCAGCTGCCAAATCCTCGCTCAATATAAGTTCGGATTTGGGCCAAACGGCGTCCTTTGCACCCTTTTGGATTTTCATAATTTGCTTTTCCGGAACAAAAGAGGCCTTTTGAGCCTCGGCAAAGCCCGCAAACAGCATTGCAACGATAGATAAAATCAAATACTTCTTCATTAAAAGGCCCTCCTATTAGAATTTTCTGTAAGACTTGTGGACAAACTGTGCGGCCTCCGGAAGGTTTTTGCATACGCCCCTTGCGCTGTCCCATTCAAAAGTCTTGTTGCCCATTCTAAGCGACAAAACGCCCAGAAGACCAAGCTCAGTCAAATCCATAGAGTGGTCAACGAAATTTGAGCCCGGAGTTACATCGCCCTTGCAGGCGCGTATGAATTCCAAGCGCGCGTTCTGGTCGGGAACTCTGGCGTACTTTGCGGGAGGCTGATTTTTCACAAAGTCCTTCATGCGCTCGCGCGGCAAGAGGCGTATCTGCCTGCCGTAGTCGTCGGTGTCGATTATTGCTCCCTTTGTGCCTATGTAGAGCATTCCTGTAAACGGAATGTCCTTTGGCTCCTTAAAGTATTCGCTTGGCAACTCTTCGAGAGCCGGCCTGCGCTTGCCCTCATACCAGTACAGAGTGACGGGCTGCTTGCGTGTTGCCGACTTCGGAAATTCGTACTTTACCCTAGCCTGCTTCGGGCATGAGAATTCCGTAGCCCCCTCGGACTCTGAGGAAACTTTAACGTCTCCGCGCAAATCTATGGAGCTAAAGATTGGATCTAGCATGTGGCAAGCCATATCGCCAACTGCGCCCGTTCCCCAATCCCACATTCCGCGCCAATCGAAAGGCACATAGTCCGGACTATACGGATAGACCTTTGAAACTCCAAGCCACAAGTTCCAATCCAAGGTTGGGGGAACATCAAATTTTTTGCTGCCATCTGGCATAGCCACGCCTTGAGGCCATACAGGACGATTTGTCCAAATGTGAACTTCCGTTACGTCTCCTATAACGCCAGACTCTATCCACTCGCGCAACTTGCGCGTGGTATCAAATGCGTGCCCGTGGTTTCCCATTTGGGTAACTAGCCCCGTCTTTTTAGCTAGGGCCTTCAGGGCGCGAGCCTCGCCTATGGTGTGGGTTGCCGGCTTTTCAACATAGACGTGCTTGCCCAAAGTCAAAGCCAAAGCGCTTGCAGGAAAGTGCATGTGGTCCGGAGTTGCTACGATTACCGCATCGATATTATCGGCCTCGCGCTCAAACATTGCGCGGTAGTCCTTGTAGCGCGGAACATTTGGATATCTTGCGAATCTGCTGCTAGCCCTATCAAAGTCCACATCTGCAAAGGCCGTAAATTCAACGTGACCTTCCATCATATTTGCATCGACATTGCCCTGCCCGCCGCAGCCTATGACAGCCAATCGAACCTTTTTATCAGGGCTCACCAAATTTTTATGCGGAGAAACCCAATTTTTATCTATCACTTTTTCGTCCTTGCCAAACAGCGTAGAGCTAAAAGCAAGACCCGCCCCCAAAACCGCCGCCCTATTTATAAAGTCGCGGCGAGATATTATATTCATCATATTCTCTCCTGTAACAGTTTGTTGTAAATGTAAAGCAAGTAAATAGCAGAGCCAATTATACTTAGCCCTTTGAAAAACGCTCGCGATGAAGCTACTAGCTAAACTAAAAATTGTCGAGAAAAAAAATAATTATACCGAAACTGCGCGATTCTTAGAGTCAGCTACGCGGCTCATTTAGAGGTATCATCTGACCCCGTCTAAAGAGGCTAACCTGCCCCGTGCTGGAAGAAACTACTATTGAAATGCAGTCTGCGGCAAGCGATATGGAATAAGCAGCCGCATGCCTTGCCCCCAGGCCTCCAGGAAGCTTCAGGTTAAAGTCTGGAGTGTGCACAAGCGCCCCTGCAGACTCCAAAGTTCCGCCTCCATCAATTACAAATGCTCCGTCTAGAAGCGAAAACTCCTTCACTGTCTCGTCCATAAAGGGGCTTAGAACGTTGCGCTCATCTACCTCGTAACCGAAAAACGGATTTAGGACAAGCTGCTTTATATAGGGTTTTATTTCATCGTATCTACCTATTATAAAGAGGCTTCCAACAGGCTTACCCTCTCTGCCCTCAACGGAAAGCTCCATGGCAATGTCGATTACGCGCTCCAAGACTTCGGGCTTAACGCCCTCTGGCAGCGTGGAATTGTTGTCTATGTAAAATTGGGCAAACTCGCTTGCGACATCAAAGACCACGACCGTATCTATCTTATCGCTGCCCTTGAGCCCCCCTATGCAGCAGACTCTGTCCTTAGGGCCTATTATGCCCTTGGTAAGAGCCACGAAAAGCGCACTTTTAAGCTGCCCCATTCTCACATTTGAAAATGAGCGCACATTCACAAACTCGCCCGAGCTATCAGCCCCTACAGCCGAGGAGCGCTCGTTTACAAAAACTAGTCTAAGCCCCTTGAAAAAGCCCTCAAAACTTATGCCTGAAGTGAAAGTATCCCCCAGAACAATAACTGCAGTGCACAGAGTTCCCCTTGCTATGTTATCGGCATTTGTGAGGAATACGCGGTTTTCCCTGCGCACCTTTTCTATTATGCCCTCGGGCCCCCTAAAAACTTCCAGTACGCGCTCTCTAAATAGAGCCATCGTGCGCGATGAAATTATCTTCGCTATGGTTTCATCATCGGAAAATGTCCGCGCGAGAGCCGACAAGACATTCAAATAGGAAGCTTCAGAAGATGCCGCCAAGAGCAAAAAGACAAAGCGCACCCTCAAGTACTGCTCGCTGCCACGAAAATTCAAGCCCTGCCTGCAGCGCCCTACTACAAAAACATAGCGCTGCGACAGTGTAGGCACCTGCGCATGCGGCATACTCACGCAATTGCCTATGTAAGTCGAAAAGCCCTTCTCGCGCCCCACGAGCTCGTCCAAGATTTGCTTGCGGGAAGTCGCGCCCAAGATGGAATCGGCGACAGTATCTAGCATCTCTTTCAATGCATCGTCAAAATCGACGCTCTTTAAGTCGATTATGCGTGCCTTTGAGAGATACTTTTCAAGCGCCATTAATCCGCCTACCTATTAGTTCTCGGGATATTCCAATCGAGGGCGTCCTTTTTAATTTCGTAAAATAAGCCCGCCACCATGAGGGCTATGAAGAACATCACGGGCAAAATTACCGGCAAATTTGCCGCTATGAAGTCGCGATACACGAGAGCCAGAGGTATGATAAACACCGCCTCTATATCGAAAACCACAAAGAGCATTGCCACAACGTAAAATTTTATGCCAAAGCGCGGATGCGGCTTTGCCAATGGCTTTATTCCGCTTTCGTAGGCGGAGTCTTTGACGGCGTTTTTTTTGCCGCGCTGACCAAATATATGGCTTGCAACGATAATCCCGCCCGCCACGACGACGCCCAAGATTATTTGCACTAAAACTGGAATGTAACTTGTCATTTCCATAGGCGCAAAGTCTCGACAAATAATTTACAAATGCAAGAAAATTAGAAATTTTACGCTTTTTTTGTTAAAAAATTTTTAGAAACTTGCAAAGGGGCCCCATCTTTACGAACATTTGTGGAATGCTTAAAGTTCAGAAAAAATTCACAATAGCGCTGTGCTACGACTTTGACGGCACTCTAACCCCGCACAACATGCAGGAATACTCCTTCATACCTGCCCTTCAGCAAAAGCCCGAGAAGTTTTGGGGCGACACCGGAAAAATCGCAAAGGCAAACGATGCAGATTTAATTTTAGCCTACATGTACCTAATGTGCTCCCGCGCGAGAAAGGCGGGGATTGCCGTGCGGGCAAAAGACTTTTTTGAGTTTGGCAAAAGCGTTGAATTTTTCCCGGGGCTTGTGGCGGAGCGCGAAGGTGATGGCGATTGGTTTTCAAACATAAATAGCTACGGCAAGAGCTTGGGCGCCGAGGTGCGCCACTACGTTATTTCATCGGGAATCAGGGAGATGATAGAGGGGACAAAAATCGGCTCTAAATTCGATAAGATCTACGCCTCAAGCTTCATATACGACGAAAACGGCGAGGCCGTGTGGCCCGCGCAAGCCATAAATTACACTACAAAGATGCAATACCTCTTTAGGATAAATAAAGGGGTCTTAGACATACAAAAAACGATAAATCACTATATGCCCGAAGCCGATAGACCTGTGCCCTTTAAGCGCATGATATATTTTGGCGACGGCACTACCGACATACCAGCCATGAAACTTGTAAAGACGCAAGGCGGCTACTCAATAGCGGTGCACAACGGCGACCCTCGCAAGGCAAGGGGCAGCGAAAAGTTACTTAACGAAAACCGAGTACACTATGTTGCGAAGGCCGATTACCGAGCGGGCTCACAGCTAGATTTGCAGGTGCGCCGCGTGATAAAAAAAATCGCCGCCGAGTGGAATGTGGACGTGGGGCAGTCTGGTAATGCGGCAAAGTAAAAGCATTTGTCGCATACGCGTTAAACTCCGCAAAACCCAACAGCAAAACCAATAATAAATGGGGGAAAAGCCCCTCCGCACCCGAAAAATTTTAATACCGCCCTCCGCGCAAAAAACTTTCACAAAAGCCGCCAGCGGAGAGCCGAGTACGCAACTAATTAAAACTTAAGGATAAACAAAGCTCTCAGCCGCCAAGCGTAACTTGCGCCATAAAGCACTGCGAAGATAGATTCGGGAAAGATAGCCATATAAACACTTTTAGTTCTACTACCAGCCCCTGCAAGGCCTTCAAGATTTCAGCAATATGCTTTAAAATTCAAAATCCTAACCCAAACCCCACTTGCCACAAATAATTTTCTTTGAGAGAGTAGTAGTTATAGGCTCCAAAGAATTAAATTTCAACCTTGATAGGCCTTGCAACTTGCAAATATGAGTCGCAAAATACGCAGGCTTGGGGCTAAAAATTAGAAAGTCTTTTCGCCTTAAACTAAGCCTTTTGACTTTATGTAAGACAGAGCCTCGTCTAAATTTGCTATTTCGCCGTCAAGCTGCGCATCGTAAGCTTTCTCCAAGATTTCCTTAAACATTGGCGAGGGCTTTAAGCCTAGCTTCATCAAATGCCGCCCCATTAAAATCGGCTTCGGCGCAGAATCCTTGACAGCCAGAGCCTCCGCGCGCTCCAAGACCCACATTCCCTGCGGCGAGGGCTCTACAGGAAGCGGGGGCCTGCCCGCCCTATCGGCGGAATCCACGCGCACGAGCCTATCTATCCTGCCCACCTTGTTTGCAAGCCGCCTTATCGCGCCGTCGCCCGACTTATTGCGCCACAAATCGAGAATTGCCATGTGCCTATGCACAAGCGGCAAAACGGCCTCTATAAGCGACCTTTCGCGGGTAAGCCTCTCTAAAAACACTCGCGCAACCTTTTCGCCAACAACGTCGTGAGCGTAGGAGTGAATGCGCCCGTCTGAGTCGATAGTGGTGCACTTGGGCTTTCCCAAGTCGTGGCAAAGCACGGCAAAGCCCACGATTAAATCTTCCTTATCGTCGCCGATTCTCTCTTTGGCAAAGGCGTCAAGGCAGTAGGCAGTGTGCTTATACACATCGCCCTCCGGGTGCCACTGAGGGTCTTGCGGGCAGCCGTCGAGAGCCTCAAGCTCGGGGAAGTATTTAAGCCAGCCGCAATCTCGCAAAAAGAAGAGCCCCCTTGAGGGTTCCACCCCCTTTAGTATGAGCTTTTTCCACTCCTCAAAGACGCGCTCCTGAGGGAGGTCCGACATGCTTATTTTAGAGCAAAGCTCGACGGTTTCGGGAGCAACACTCATTGAAAAACGGGCGGCAAACTGCATGGCTCGCAACACGCGCAGGCTATCCTCTGCAAATCTGTCTGAAGTGTGCCTTAAGATCTTATCTTTGAGGTCTTGCCTGCCCTTATATGGGTCGATAATTTCGCCGCTTATGATGTCGTAAAGCATTGCATTTATCGTAAAGTCGCGGCGGGCGCAGGCGTCCTTTACCGACATAAAGGGGTTGCCTTCAATCTCAAAGGCCTTGTGCCCCACCCCGACTTTGCGCTCGGAGCGCGGAATGCTTACGTCAATATTGTATCCCTTTAAAATCCAAACTCCAAAGCTTTTACCGACGATTTCTATTTTAAATTTTTTTGCAAGCATCTGCTCTAGCGCGTCCGGCATAAGGCCGTAAACTTCCACATCGACATCTTTTGGAGTAATTCCCAGAAGTGCATCGCGCACGGAGCCTCCCACGCAGTAAGCTCTCCCGCCTAGTTGGGCGGCGGAGCTTGCTATATACTCGCATGCTTTCTTTGTGCGGCTGTCCGGAAATATATTCATTGGAGTTTTATTTTTTAACTTTATAGATAGTAAAACAAGTGAATAGACCCCTTTGCCACTTTGCGAGAGAAATTTTCAAGAGTTCTTGAGAAATCTCAAAGTAATCAATAGAAACACCTGCACCTTGCATTAACTATCAATTGTAAGTATGCGCAGTAACATACTACCATGTTATTAAATATATCAAAAAATTTAATAAATACAACTGACTAAAAACAAAATCAAAATCTATCCGCTTGCGAAACTTAAAATAAGAGAGATCTATCACATCGCAAGGCTGAGATTTTCAACATTATATATTTAAATAATTATATTTTTTAACGCTAAGCTTTCTATTAAAGTATCGCCTAAATATTAAATTTATTAGGTAAAAAAGCATAAACTAAAACATATTAAAATTCAATTTTTATTCCGCGCACACAGCTTTACAATATAAATATTTTTTGTGGAAGCTATTTGTTTCTTATCAGAATTGCCCAAGATTTTAGCAGTTGATTAAGTAATAGCTTTTACTCGATTTTACCTTTAGAGCTACCGTGACTTTCTTGGATAAAATACATAGTTTTTTTATCCGAACTCATATACAAAACTTGACACTAAAAAGTGCGAGGCTAGAGTATCTAAGTATGATACGCAACTACTTGGTCCGTGTTTTATTCTTTTTTCTGACGCTATTTGTTGCAGCCTTTGCGAATGCGGAAGAAAAGCCGCCTATGAAGGCTTTTGCAGCCTTGACGCGAGCGGGGCCAAATTTTGACTTTATAAGCAAAGTTCCAACAAATACGGTTGCTATTCCGACCACGGGCAGCTTATACAAAAACGATATCGTGTACTACCTGCCAACTGTAGTTTCAGTTGTTGAAAACGACGGAGACGAATTTGAGCTTAAATATAAAATATCGATTGCAAAAGTCGGCAAGGCCTCAAAAACCATAGCAGGTGATACTTTCAAAGCGAAGTTGCCGGATAAACGTATTATTATTCCGCTTCCACTGACTATTAAATACATGTTTGAAGACTCGGACGAATATGGAACTTACGAGCTACTCCTTGAAGTTCAAAATATTAAAACAGGCGAGCGAGCAGAAGTAAAAACTCCGATAAAACTCATAGAGTGGGTAAAACCCGAAGCAGTTCAAGACCAGAAGGAATTTAACGCGGCTATTATAAAATTCAATACGTCTTTTGACCCAAAAAAGATCTATTCAATCTTTACTAGTCCACACATGACTTTCTTCGACAGAGATGGAAATCTAGCCTACGCCGTCTGCGGATTTTTCAAGACTGCCTTTAAGAGAAATCAATTTCTACTAGCCGAGTTGGAAAAAGAATTTCCATCAGCAAGTGAAAACCAACGCAAAAACACAATACAACTTTTTGAAATACTCGGAGCAAGCGATAGGCTAAAAGGCCTCGATAAATCTGAGGAAACCCTGCGTGACTCAATGCGCGAGATTGTCCTTTCCATGCCTAAATCCGATTCAAAACCAAATTCCGGCGCCGTGCTCGATTTTCTGTGGGGAGAGTTTTTTGGAAGCGGCGAAAGCGCACCCATAGAAAAAATAATTTCTTGCGCTATTGATAATTCAGCAAACTGCGTAAAACTTTCTGAGCTTGCACGCGCCGGAAAACCTGTAAAAGAGGAAATGAGCGACGTTGAGGTATTTTTGGGAGCTACCGCAATGTCTGCTTGCTGGAGCCTTCTTTCCAATTGCAATGCAAATGAGCTTGCAAAGAAATACGTTAGTTGGAATCTCGGCAAGATGCCCAAAGAGAGTTTAAAGGCCTTTAATGCAGCTATCGAAGCTACAAGTAAGTATAGCAGCAATAAGTCCAAATAAAGCGGCGGTGCAAAACATAAATCCTGACCTTTAGATTTCCGTGACTTTTCCCATAGATAAAAGCCCCAGTTCCTAGCACTATTTACTCTTTTTTAATGTAAAAGATTAGCTAGAGGCTCTTGGAATATATGACTTTTAGACAATCTTCTCCTTGCAAGACGAACTTTACAGATGAGAAGTCTATATCCTATTTCAAAATGTCTTGTCTTTTACAAGCGCATGGAATCCACAGAGGAGTTCCAATCGACTAAATAACAAAAGATGAGGGCTTCTAATTTTTAGAGTCGAATTTGTCGCACTCGAGAATTGTCTTATACTTTTTTGCAATAAGATTGTAACTTTCTCTATCGGCGGAATCGAGCGCGTTTAAACAGCGCCTGTGTTGTTTTTTGAGAAGCTCTATCTGCTTTGCGCTTGTGTCATTAAATATGGGGCATAAAAAAGCGGATATATCGTTGCCGAATTTAGACAAAACGATAAATTCTCCCGACATCTCTTCCGGCTTGAATCTTTCGGCAAATTCTTTCTCAATATTCTTTTTGTATAGACCAAAGGGTTTTAGAGATTCCATCATGACTTTATTTGCATGCTTGAAAAAGCTCGCAAAAGAAACGTCATAGTCCGCATCACTGCGGCTTAGTCTCGATCTAATTAGGCCGTAAAAAACCTCTTTCTCGAACTTCCGCATTTTTGTCGAGGAGTAAAACAGCGGGTCAAAGCAGGGTTCCTCGCCGATCTTAACCTCTCGACTTACCAAGTGATATCTGTTTTTTGCTTTTTCAACAAACACCGGCGAAAGGTAATCGCCGTAATCTGAGAGAAATTTTGCGGGCGAATTTTGCGGAAGATATTGATTTAGTATATTCTCCAAAGTTTTTCTTTCCGACGGATCTTTAGTTTTAATCCATTGCCTAGCGAGTTTTTGCAGTCCTTCTCCGCACAAAGAATTCGCTCCATCTGAGCGGAATCGCATAGGCAAGTACCCAAGTGCGTCTTCTTTTATTTCGGCCTCCTGCAAACTAATTTTAATTTCGCGCAGCGGAATTAGATTTGTATCCTTGTTTCGTGGATTTGCGCACGGGGGATACTCGGAGATGTCGTCTCTAAAGGCGTACTCCACGTTGAAAAAAGTTTCCAAGTCTTTGATATTTTTTATCGTCGCGTTTTTAAATAGAATACAACCAGCCATCTCCGTAAATTTTTCAAGCGGATCCAACTGAGACAGGCGCTTGGAAAATTCGCTCTCGTTACCGGCTCTCTTAAAGAGCAATAGCGCATAAAGGCGACCTTCAAAGTTTTTGGAGCTATTCCAGATATCTTTTGCAATTTCCGAAATTTCCGAGTCGCTTTTCCCTTTGGCCAGATAGTTGAAGGCCCAGACTTCAGCCGGTAGTATGCCGGCTTCATATATGGCTCCGGTTGAGAACATTCCGCTATCGCATAGGACATTTTTTGCATGGATTTCCAAGCTTTGGGGAAGTTCAAAATCTCTTATATCAATATCGGCGTACCTGTTGGGAATTTGTATGTCGCAGTCGGCATAAAAAAATACGGTATCTTTGTGAACGCCTATATTGCCGGTAAAAAGCCTAACGCTTTCCATTTTTTTGGGAATGTGTTCCTCTCTAAGGTTTTGCAAGCCAAAGAAGGCCCAGGCCCTGGCCTCTTGAGTCTTTGCGTTTTTTAATAGGTTTCTAAAGTTTTCGACGGCTTTTTCCCGCGTCGGGGCGTTGTAGAGCTTGGCAAATTCGTAGTAGTTTTTGGTGAAAAAACTTTCATTAGCTTCAATCGAAAAACACTTTCTCGGCGAAAAATACTCAGCCTCTTCCAGTTGTCCGAACATAGGCATCGACAGAGACAAAAATGCAATGCTAGCGATATAATATTTTATTTCCGTCATAGTTGAAATTCCTCCAAAAATAGTGCAAGTTACAAAAGCATTCGCAAGAGCACTCTGAACTCGTAGTATTATTATCAGTTTTTGTAAAGCCAATTAAGTTAGGTTCTGTTATTTTCGATTTTTTTACTTAGTTTTGAGCCTAGTTAAAATTTTTATTTTTCATCAACGTAGTTGGAATGAAAAAAATACGAGACAAGGCAAGAATTAAAAAAAGATGGAGACAAAGATGATAAAAATATCCGCTCTACGTCAAAGATTGTGGAATGGTGGAAAAAAAAGAGGGCAAAGAGAACGA
>URYY01000004.1 GCA_900552245.1 uncultured Opitutales bacterium
CCTCGCCCTGAACGGAGTAAAATGTCTCGACTACGGGGTAAGTCATTTGTCCCTAAAGGCGCTAGCCTCGTTTTTCTTGTCTTCGGAAACTCTCACTTCGCAAACCCATACCCTCCCGTCGGTGTGCTCGCGCACGAGCTTGTTAAAGACGTCCAATAGATGCGCCGCAAGCCCCTCGCAAGAGCAGGATTCGACTTCATAAATTTTCCAAGCGCATGGAGCCGCCGCCACAAGCTTGTCTTTTAGTGGGTCGCTCTTTGCAAAAACGCAGGCGTGGTCGAGATTGTCCTCAATCCACTTTCTTATAAATTTTAACTTTCCAAAATCCACGACAAAGCCGTTTTCGTCGAGCTTTTGGCAGGCAAAGACAAGCGAAATATCCCAGTTGTGGCCATGCACAAAAGAGCAGTGACCATCGTGCAAGTGCTGGCGATGGGCGAAGGGAATGTCGGTGTACTTTTTCGTGCAGATTATCATTTTGAAAGTTCCTCGAAAATTTGCGCGTATGAATTTATTGCGCGCTCCATAATCTTAAGCGAGAAAGACTCGTTTGGCGCATGCAAGTTGTCTGAGGGCGTAAAAAGCCCAAGCATTACAGAATCCAAGCCCGTAATCCTCTTTACGTCCGAGATTAGCGGAATGCTCCCGCCCTCGCGCAAATAGAGGGGCTTATTGCCAAAATTTTTTTCTACGGCCGCTTCGGCTGCCTCAAATACTTTCGCAAGTTTTTGCGGATAAGGATTCGGCGCGCCCTCCCTGTTCGGGGGAATTACGCAATAGGCATCTCCCACGCCGTCTAGCGGCGAAACTTCAACCTTAACTGCCGGCGGAGTGCGCTTTATTATTTCATCTCTTACAAGCTTGTAAATTTTTTCGCCGTTTTGATTTGGCACAAGGCGTATTGAAATTTTGCAAAAGCAAGTTGAGGGAATTATGGACTTGTTGCCCTGCCCCTGATAGCCTCCGCCCATGCCCGTAAATTCCAGAGTGGGCAAGACTCGCAAAGCCTCGCTTGCGCTGTATCCGCGCTGCGCGTAGAGCTTTTTAACACCGGCGCAAGCGCACAAGCTTTCGTCGCCGAAATTCGATTTTTTAATATCCTCGCGCTCCCAGTCGGCAAGCGGCAAAACTCCGTCGTAAAAGCCCTCTATGTTTACAAAGCCGTCCTTGTCGTGCAAAGATGCGCAAACTTCGGACATTGCCTGAAGAGGGTTGTAAATTGCCCCGCCAAACATTCCCGAATGGAGGTCACTCGCAGGCCCGGTAAAAGTTACGTCAAAGGCAAATACGCCCCTTAACCCCGTAGTTACAACCATCTGGTCTTCAGAAATGCTTGAAGTATCCGATAGAAGCAAGACGTCGTAGCCCGCAAGTTCATCGGCCTTCTGCTTTAAAAATGCGCCCATGCTGGGGCTTGAAATTTCCTCTTCGCCCTCAATCATCAGGGCAAAGTCTATTGGCGCGTCCGGATTTTTCTCTAAGAATTTTACAAGGCCGCCCAAGAGGCACATAAAGGGCCCCTTATTGTCGGCACTACCCCTGCCGCAGAGCCTGCCTTCCTTTACGATGGGCTCAAAGGGCGGAGTCTGCCACTTGTCAATCGGGTCAACCGGCTGAACGTCGTAGTGCCCGTAGCATAGAACCCTGAATTTTGGCGGAACTTTTGCCTTGCGCGTAGCCCAGACAATTGGGTGAAGCTCGGTCTTTACAGCCTCCGCATCAAAACCTAGCTCCCGCAATTTTTCAACATAGACTGCGGCGCACTTTGCAACGTCCTCGCGGCGCGAGCTGTCCGCCGAAATGCTCGGAATTTTTATTAAAGTTTTTGTAAATCCTAGGGCGTCAAACATAGCTTAATTTATCAAGTAAAGATACAGCAAAACTTGCGCAAGTGCATAGGAAAGCCAAAGTATCGATATCGCCTTCCAATCAATCTGATAGACAAAGCGCATAAGCGGCAAAAAGGCGCATAGCACAGCCAAGAGCTCTATATTTGAATACTGCTTTTCGACAAAGGGCAAGGCGGGCAGCATCCACAATATTCCTGAGGCTACAAGGCAAAAGCAAGCAGCCCTCTCAAAGCCGAAATTGAGCTTGAAAATCCGCGCCGCAAGCAGCATCAAAACCAAGCCCGAAACCGCAGCCGCATAGGCGCAAGCGAGCAATCCCGCCAAGCGCAAGTCCGAATAGTACGGAATAAAATCCGTGAAGTTCATCTAAAAGCGCTCCTCAGGCTCTAGCGAGCCTGGCGGGCAATGGCGTTAAATATCTTCTGACCGTTTATCAGGCCGTCCACGTCAATTTCAACCTGAGAAATTGCAGGGTCTTTAGGATCGGGAGTTATTGTTATTATGACCTTATCGTCGCTGATTGTTCGGGCGCGCAATTTCATTGCGTTGGGATTTTTCGTAATTTCACCGTTTACGTAGTAGTGCATATCATTTGAGAGCGCAAGCCTCGCCGCATTAAATACGGTGGGAACGCTTCCGCGTATGCTGCCTGTGAATATGCCGCTGCAAGAATTGTAGTTGGCTACCGGATTTGCCTGCGAATCAACTTGAACACTGGTATTGCAAGCGCCGAGCAAAAGCGCGCCAAAAATCGCTGAAATTCTCAAAATATTTTTCATAATGGGCAAATGAAACCCGAATCGTAAGATTTTTGCAACTTTTTTTTAAGCCTGCCAAATATAATAGTAGCGATTTTGCCCCCGTAGAAATTTGAGCGAAAAAAAAGCTCCGCAAACGCCGTGGCAAAAAGAGCAAAAGTGTTTGACGATTGGGCAAAATCGTACATAGTTGCAAGTTTTCACACAAAATAAAAAAGATATGGAAAACATTTCCACCGAATACGATTTTAATAAAATAGAAAAATATTGGCAAAACTACTGGGACGCCAATAAGACATTTAAGGCGGTTTTGGACGCATCGCGCCCAAAGTATTACATATTGGACATGTTTCCCTATCCGTCGGGAGCGGGGCTTCACATAGGCCACCCCGAGGGCTACACCGCAAGCGACATAGTTGCCCGCTACAAGAGAGCGAAGGGCTTTAACGTCCTCCACCCCATGGGTTGGGACGCATTTGGCCTGCCCGCGGAACAGTACGCGCTAAAGACGGGCACGCACCCCGCAATCACGACGCGCAAGAACATAGATAATTTCCGCCGCCAAATAAAGTCCATAGGCTTTGCAATAGACTGGGATAGAGAGATAAACACGACGGATCCCGAGTACTTCAAGTGGACCCAGTGGATATTCCTGCGACTGTTTGAGAAAGGTTTGGCTTACGTTGACGAAAAGCCCGTTTGGTGGTGCCCCGCACTCGGAACAGTTCTTGCGAACGAGGAAGTGATAGACGGCAAGAGTGAAGTGGGCAAGCACCCCGTAGAGAGGCGCAAGCTCAGGCAGTGGGTATTGAAAATTACAGCCTATGCAGACAAGCTATTGGAAGGGCTTAAAGATTTGGATTGGCCGGACTCCACAAAGAGATTGCAGGCAAACTGGATAGGCCGCTCTGAGGGTGCGCAAGTAGATTTTGCAATAAAGGGCTTTGATGAAAAGCTGCGCATATTTACAACCCGCCCCGACACGCTCTACGGAGCAACCTACATGGTGATAGCTCCGGAGCACCCGCTTGTAAAAAAGCTAACAACGCCTGAAAATAAGGAGGCGGTCGAGGCCTACATAAAGAGCATTTCATCAAAGAGCGACCTAGACAGAACAGACCTTGCGAAAGATAAGACGGGCGTGTTCACGGGCTCTTACGCTATAAATCCGCTCACAGGCCGTGAAATTCCGATTTGGATAGCCGACTACGTTTTAATGAGCTACGGCACGGGCGCAATAATGGCAGTTCCCGCGCACGACGACCGCGATTACGACTTTGCAGTAAAGTACAATCTGCCCATCATACGCGTAATCGACAAGAAAGACGAAAGCGGCAAAGACATTCCCCTGCCCTTTACGGACGTCGGCACCATGGTAAATTCCGGCGAATTTGACGGCACAAGCTCGCTTGAGGGCAAGTCGAAAATTATAAAGATGCTCGAGCAGCGAGGCATAGGCAAGATGTCCGTAAACTACAAGCTCAGAGATTGGCTCTTCTCTCGCCAGCGCTACTGGGGCGAGCCCTTCCCAATCGTGTGGGTCTCTAAGGAGGCCTACGAAGTGGCTTTGGCAAGCGGATATGCGGGCCTGCCCAAAGAAGCGGTAGTTTACAAAGACGAAGGCGGCAAAGAGCACTTTGCCCTTCCCATTCCTGAATCGAGTTTGCCGCTTACGCTTCCGGAAATTAAGACCTACGCGCCAAGCGGCACCGGCGAAAGCCCGCTTGCGCACGCCACCGACTGGCTAAACGTCTGGATTAACGCAAAGACCGGCCAAACAATTTCGCAAAAAGAACCCAAGCCCGAAGGCGGCGACTGGTTCGAGGGCAAGCGCGAAACTAACACCATGCCCCAATGGGCTGGTAGCTGCTGGTATTACCTGCGCTACTGCGACCCTCACTGCTCCACGGCACCAGTCTCAAAGGAGGCCGAAGACTACTGGGGAACTCCGGATTTCTACATAGGCGGAGCGGAGCATGCGGTGCTGCACTTGCTCTACGCGCGCTTCTGGCACAAGGTGCTCTTTGACTGCGGGGTAGTAAAGAATACGGAGCCGTTTAAAAAGCTCTTTCACCAGGGCATAATACTGGGGCAGCTGGAATACACAGGCTACAAGAATAAGGACGGCGAGTTTGTAAGCCAAAGCGAGTTAAAGGGCGATGAAGAAGCTGTGAAGCTGAACGAGGCGGACGTCGTAAAAGTCGGCTCAAACTACGCGCTAAAGGCCAATCCTAAAATTCTAGTTGACGCCAGAAGCTACAAGATGTCAAAGAGCCGCGGCAACGTCGTAAACCCAGATGAAATCATACGCGACTACGGAGCGGACTCTCTGAGGCTCTACGAAATGTTCCTGGGCCCCCTAGAGGACCAAAAGCCTTGGAACACAAGCGGCATAGAGGGCGTTTCGAGATTCCTAAAGAAGATATGGCGAGAGTATGTAGATAGAAGTGGCGCGATAAATTCAAAAATCTCAAAGGACGCCAAGGAAAGCCCCGAATTCTTAAAGATTCTAAACGAGACAATCAAGAAGGTTGCAGGCGACATAGAAGGACTGCGCTTCAATACCGCGATATCGCAAATGATGATATGCCTAAGCGCGCTTCAAAAGGAAAGCCAAATTTCCGAAGAGAGCGCAAAGAGCTTCATAAAGCTTGTGGCTCCCTTTGCCCCGCACATCGCGGAAGAAATCTGGCAAAAGTTCGGCGAGACAGAATCTATATCAAAGGCTCCCTTCCCGACTTGCGACGAATCAAAAATTGCAAGCGACAGCGTGAAGATGGCGGTTCAAGTTAACGGCAAGTTGCGCGCCGAAATAAGGGTGTCGAAAACGGCCTCAAAGGACGAGGTTCTGTCTCTTGCGAAAGAGCAGGAAAGCGTAAAGAAATTCACTGCGGGCAAGGAGATTGTAAAAGAGATTTTCGTGCCCGGAAAAATCGTAAATATAGTTGCAAAATAGCATTATGTTGCGCTCGTTTTTAAAGATAGCTCTCATTTCCGCCCTGCTTTCGCCGCTTTGCCAAGCTGAGCCACTCGACGGGCTTGCGCTCGTTAGAACATCAAGAGACAAGGCGTGTATCCAAGCGCAAGATGGTAAGCAGCTAAAAAATGGTGAAGTTTCAAAGGCTGAGGGGCTTAATATAGAGGTTCCCAAAGATTCCTTTGCAAGCCTTGCGCTCTCAAATAATATGGCTCTAATTTTTACGGATAATACAAAAGCAAAAATTTTAAAGTTCGAACTTTTGGATGAGCCTCAAAAAAAGTTGAGCCAGGAATCCTGCCCCTCTGTGTTTGAAATAGACATAGAAAGCGGAACTATGTTTATGTCGCGCGCCGAGCCGAAGGCGAAGAGCAAATTCATAGTTAAGACCAAACTTGGAAATTTTGAAGCGCTAGGAGAGAATCTGAGAATAAGTGCAACCGGCAAAGAACTCTTAATCTACGCCCACGACGCCGCAGTAAATTACTACCCTATAGACTCTTCAAGCCCACAGTACATAGGCATGGGCTACTTTGCAAAAATAAAGAGCGAAAATGGCAAGATAAAACTAACGCGCGAAAAATTGGCCTCGGATAAGAGCGTCGAGAATATCGACTTTTTTGAGAGTGCAAAAGACGCGTGGAAGTCTACCTACTTTGACTACACAAACCCGGAAAAACCGGTGGCAAGGCGCATACTTTCGCCAAATTTCTGGGCAAGGCAAGAGAGGATTTTGCCAAAAAATTAAGTTATGACGCCGTCAAAATTTCTACCGCAAAACTTTGATGAAACCGCAGCAGTTGCGCTGCTTGCGGGCAAGGGAGAGTACCCAAAAATAACGCTTCAAAATGCGCGCAAATCCGGGATTAAGGTAAAGCTTGTTGCGTTTGAAGACGAGACGGACGAGGATTTATACGAATCTTTCGACGACTGCGACAGGGTGAGGATAAACATAGGCCAGCTCGGCAAGCTTTTAAAAAACGTCAAGAAATTTGGCGCAAAATACGCAATCATGGCCGGGCAGATTACTCCCAAGAAGCTATTTAAAGGGCTTACGCCCGACCTGCGCGCAATCGCAATTCTTGCCACCCTCAAAGAAAAGAACGCCGAAACTATTTTTGGCGCCATAGCAAACGAGCTTTCAAAAATCGGCTGCGAGCTTCTCGACGCGCGCTCTTTTTTGGATTCGAATTTGGCCCACAAGGGTTTTAACTCGGGCAAGAGTTGGAGTATAAAAGAGGAGCATCTGGAGCACGCAATGAAGATTGCAAGGGCGTGCGCAAGCCTAGACATAGGTCAATCCTGCGTAGTTTCGCGCGGCAGCGTATTGGCGGTGGAGGCCTTTGAAGGCACCGACAAAATGATAGAGCGAGCCGCACAGTTTGAGGCAAAAGACGCCCTATTTGCAAAGACGGTAAAGCCTAATCAAGACTACCGCTTCGACGTTCCCGTAGTCGGCGAGCGCACAATAAGAAAGCTTGCCGAGGCAAAAATTTTTAATGCGGCTGTTGAAGCCGAGAAGGTAATAATTCTGAATCCGGAACATTCGCTAAAGCTTGCCGAGAACCTTGGCGTAAAAATATTCGGAGTTTAAAATTTATATGAGCATCATAGAAGATAGAAAAAATTCGCTTCGCGAGGAGTTCGGATTTTTTGAAAATCCCGAGGAGCGCTTTGAATACATAATTTCAAAAAGCAAGCACGCAAAAGGGCTTGATAAGTCGCAAAAGACCGATGAAAACTTGGTGAGGGGCTGCGTGTCAAATTTGTGGCTCGTGCCGAGTTTTGAAAATGGAAAGTGCAAGTTTGAATCCGACGCCGATTCCATAATAACAAAGGGAATTGCGCTTCTTGTGTGCGGAATGTACGACGGCCTAACGCCGCAGGAAGTATTGGACTTTGACTGCGCATTTTTGGAGGAAATTCAAATCGCGCAATACCTATCGCCAAACAGGCGAAACGGCCTCTCAAAGCTCTGCGAAAAAATTGAAAACTTCGCAAAATCGAAATGTCAATAGCAAAGTCAGCAGTAGAATACGCCGAGATGATAAAGCTCGGCCACACGCTTTTTGCCCTACCATTTGCGTTTAGCGCGCTTGTTCTTGCCTACATTTGCGGCTACAATTTTACGCCTGATAAATTCGTGTGGGTTACGCTTGCCTTTGCCGGCGCACGCTCCGCCGCAATGGGCTTTAACAGAATTGCCGATGCCGCAATAGACGCAAAAAATCCGCGCACTAAAGACAGGGCTCTGTGCATAAATAAAATATCCAAAAGCCACGCTGCCATATTTGTAGTCATCTCAGCCATTTTAATGGTGCTAAGCGCGTACATGCTAAATAAGCTCTGCTTTATTTTGTCGTTTCCAGCGCTAATTGTTCTCTTTGGATACTCCTACTGCAAGCGCTTCACAAGCCTTAGCCACTTTGTGCTGGGAGTTGCTCTCGCACTTGCGCCAATCGGTGCTTGGATAGCATTTACAGGCAGCTTTAGCCCAAGAATACTCACACTTGCCTTTGCGCTATTTTTCCAGATTTCGGCCTTCGACATAATTTACGCGCTGCAAGACGAAGATTTCGACAAGTCTAACAAGCTCCATTCAATTCCAGCAAGATTCGGCAAAAAGGACTCTCTCAATATATGCTTTGCCCTATTTTTGGCGGCAATTCTAATGCACTTTCTGACGGGCGCAATATTTGAGCTAAATTACTTTTACTACGTATGTGCCGCACTAATTAGCTCCATTTACCTCGTGGGCTTTTTCATATTTGCAAGAGCCGGGCTTCAAAAAATAAATCTTGTATTTTTCTACATGAACGCCCTATGCTCCATACTGATAATGCTTGCCCCGCTTCCGCAAGCTATTATGAAGTAAGCTATGACAAAAAGAGCTGCAGTTGCCATAAGCGGAGCCTCCGGAATGCCGTATGCGCGGAGGCTTCTGGAAATTTTGGCGAAGTTGGAAGTCGAGCTTTACGTAGTTGCAAGCGATGCTTCGCTTCCGATTTACGAGAGCGAGATGGGCGAAAGTTTCGGAAGATTTAGCGCGGAATTTTCAGAGAAATATTCCGAAGTGAAATTCTATTCCGAGTCCGACTTTTCGGCGCCTATAGCAAGCGGCTCCTTTAACTTTGACGCAATGGCAATCTGCCCCTGTTCCATGAAAACGCTGGCGGGCATTTGCCACGGGTATGCGGAAAACCTGCTCCTCCGCGCCGCCGATGTAGCCCTAAAGGAGAGGCGGCGGCTTGTTCTTGTGGCGCGCGAAACCCCGCTTGCTCTAACGCACTTAAGGAATATGTGCGCCGCAACTGAAGCCGGAGCGGTAATCCTTCCGGCCTGCCCCGCATTTTACGGAAAAAGCGAGAGCGTATTTGACCTCGTAAATTTTGTGGCGGCAAGAACCGTTGCCGCAATGGGCTTTGAACACAATGAAATTGCACCGTGGGGTGAGTGATATGAGAAGGTACTTTAAAAATATACACGAATTTATAGAAAGCCTCGAGGAGTGCGGCGAATTAAAGAGAATATCGGAGGAAGTGTCGCCTGAAATTGAGATTTCAAGGATTACAGACGCCGAGTCAAAGAAGCCGCGCGGCGGCAAGGCGCTGCTCTTTGAAAATGTCAAAGGTTCAAAGTTTAAGGTTGCAACAAATCTGTTTGGCAGCGACTTTAGAATGGCTATGGCTCTCGGAGTAAAGACTCTTGCAAATGCGGGCGACGAAATAGAGAAGCTCACAAAAATTTCACCGCCCAAAAGTTTTGCAGACATTTTAGAGACGGCAAAAAAGATTTTGCCTCTTGCCAAGATTTTGCCCTCAAAATATCGCGGTAAAGTCGCCCCCTGCCAAGAGGTGGTAAAGAAGTTTGACGAGGTCGATTTGTCGGAAATACCCGTTTTAAAGTGCTGGCCTAAAGATGCGGGCAGATTTGTGACTCTGCCGCTTGTCTTTACAAAATCGCTCGACGGCAAAGTCGGGAATCTCGGAATGTACAGGCTACAAGTTTTCGACAAAAACACAACCGGCATGCACTGGCACATACATAAAGACGGCGCGCACTTTTACGGCGAATACAAAAAAGCCGGTGCGCGAATGCCCGTAGCCGTCGCAATAGGAGCATCTCCGGCAACAATATTTGCCGCCACTGCCCCACTTCCGCGAAATGTCGATGAGCTTTTACTGGCGGGCTTTTTCCAGAAAGGCTCCGTAAAAATGGTAAAGTGCAAGACCATAGATATGGAAGTTCCGGCGGAGGCTGACTTTGTTTTGGAAGGCTACGTTGAGCCGGACGAATTGCGATTGGAAGGCCCATTTGGCGACCACACCGGCTACTACTCTCTAGCCGATATGTACCCCGTATTCCACGTTACGGCAATTACAAGGCGCGAAAAGCCCATATATTGCGCCACCCTCGTGGGTCCTCCGCCCATGGAAGACTGCTATATGGCAAAGGCCACAGAGCGCATATTCCTGCCGCTTTTAAAGACAATTTTTCCGGAAATTAGAGATTACTTTTTGCCCTGGGAGGGCGTCTTTCACAACATAGCTATAGTCTCCATAAAGAAGGAGTATCCGGCGCACGCCGACCGCCTAATAAGCGGGCTGTGGGGACAGGGGCAGATGAGCTTCTGCAAGGCCATAGTCGCAGTCGATGAAGACGTGGATCCATCGGATTTAAAGAGAGTCTGGGAAATCTTTGCAGAGCGCTTTGATTTTAGCACCGATTTAATTTTGTCAAAGGGCGTATTGGACGTTTTGGACCACGCCTCAAACAGCGCGTTATTCGGCTCTAAAATCGGCATAGACCTAACGTCGAAATTGGGCGACGAGCCTCGCCGCACGCCGCAAAAATTTGCGGAGGATTGCGATGTAAAGGACATAGCAAAAGCCGCCGGAGTCGATGAAGATTGCGTGGAAGTATTTGATAAATTTTGCGCTATAAAAATAGATAAAGGAGAGCTTTCCGGACGCGATATCTTGAAGGAATTTTCAAGCTCGGAGGCCTTCAAGTTCTTTAAGGTAGTTGCAATTTTTGACGAGAATGTAGATATAAAAAACGTCTCAAAAATGCTCTGGAAATGCTTTAACAACGTTGATCCCGCAAGCGATGTAATATTCTCGGCAAATGCAATTTTTGTTGACGCCTGCAAGAAAAACGCCGCCGACGGGCGCACCCGCCCGTGGCCGGACGAGCTTGTTTTTGACGAATAAAAATATTGATTATATTAAAGAATTTTGTTTTTATTTGATTATGCGGGGAGGATTTATTCCGACCTATAAATTCTACACCGATAGCCAGCATGGATAAAGTCTTTGAAAAAATTGAAAGTTTAGTCTCGCTTACAGGCAGATTTTTTGAAGCTATGTGGGCTCAGCCGCACGCAAAGGGAATTCTGATAGCAATTGCCTGCCTAATTGTGCTCTTAATAGTTGTAAGGTGCATAAGAAAGAAGTTTGCCCCAATAAAGCTTTTCAATAATTCGGCGGGTGTAATTACCGTTACGCCAAAAGCTTTGGACGAGCTAGTGCAAAGCGTATGTTACTCTATGGGTGCGCTAAACCGCCCAAGTGTTAAGATATACGTAAGGCGCGGGAAGCTGTGCATGTTAGTGTCTCTCAAGCTTGAGATGGGCCAGAAGCTCTCGGAGGTATCCGCGGAACTTCAAGACGAGCTTACAAAGGCCTGCCGCGAGCACCTTGGCGTGGAAAAGCTCGGAACTATAGACGTCAGAATCAAAGGCTTTAAGGGAATACTTTCAAAGCCACACGAGCCATTTAAGCCCTTGGAGGCTCTCGACGAAACTCCGGCAAACGACGGGCAGGAAAACAATCCCTTCTTTAAGCAAAGCTAAATTCGCTTGCCAAAAGTTTTACTCGCTGCAAAAATTGCGCTTTGTTTTATGAGTAAGGCGAGCGAAATTTTAAAAAGTTGCGTATTTTACGGAATACTGGATACAGGTTATGTTGCGCGCAAAGATATGAAGCTTAAATGCCGCGCCCTAATCGATGGCGGTGCCGGGATTATTCAGCTTAGAGCCAAGCGGGAATCCACAAAGCAAAGAGCCGAAATTGCACTTGAAATTGCCCCGCTTTTCGAGCGCGAAAACGCGCCAATTTTCATAATAGATGACGACATAGACCTCGCAAAATCAATTTCATTTGCAGGGCTTCACATAGGCCAAGACGACACTCCGGCAGCGGAGGCTCGCGAGATTCTCGGTGAAGGCAGAATCATAGGGCTTTCAACCCACTCGCCTGAGCAAGCAAGTGCCGCCGACAAGATGGCAGGCATTATAGACTACTTTGCAGTGGGCCCAGTTTACGCGACACAGACAAAACCCGGGCGCAAGCCGGTGGGCTTGGAGCTCGTCTCATACGCAAGCAAGATGAAGGCCCGCTTGCCTTGGTTTGCGATAGGTGGAGTTAATCTAAAAACGGCAAAGGCTGTCCGAGACGCCGGGGCTGAGAGGATTGTTGCAGTAAGCGACGTTCTAAAGCCCGCCGACACCGCCAACGCCGTCCGCGAATTAGTTGCGGAATTTCTAAAAGCCTAAAGTCTTTCCCCCTACAAGGCCTAAAAAAATCCGCCTAAGCTCAGTGCTTAAGCGGATTAAAAAGAAGTAAACCATACTGGGATTTATAAATATCGCCCAAAATAAAAAGGCGCAAATCAATTAAAGAAAAGCAAAGCTCCAAGTGCTACAAAAGCGTGACTGCGCCTTTAGAAAAGATTGCGCCCTCAGCTTACAATCGAAATTAAATCGCGCAAATCCACGCGCTTTTCATAAATTGCCTTGCCGACTATCGCACCCTCAAGCCCCTGCAAGTCGTTTAGAGCCACAATGTCTTCGCGCCTTGAAACTCCGCCGGATGCAATTAGCTTCATTCCAAATGGCGATATCTTCTCAAGCATTGCCCTTTGCGCTTTCAAGTTTGGCCCAGTGAGCATTCCGTCTGTTGAAATGTCCGTATAGATAAGGTATTTTACGCCTTTCTTTGCCATATCTAAAGCCATTTCAAGGGCGGATTTTTCCGCAATCTCAACCCAGCCCTTTATCGCAACCTTCCCGTCTTTTGCGTCTATGCCCACCGCCACTGCGTCTTTAAATTCCGCAACAAGCTCGTCCATAAATTCGGGGTTTGTGCAGGCCTTTGTTCCTATGATAGCTCTTGAAACGCCGCTATCTAAGGCGTTTTTAACGGCAGTTTTGTCGCGCATTCCCCCGCCCATTTCAACAAACATTCCAAGGGAGGCAATCTTTGCAACGCTATTTAAATTGGCAATTCCCCCCGCGAAGGCTCCGTCTAAGTCCACAACGTGAATCCTGTCGCTGCCGGCGTCTAAAAACATCTTTGCCGCGTCTAAGGGATTTTCGTAGTAAACTGTCTTATCGCTTGCAAGCCCTTGGCGCAAACGCACGCACTTGCCTTCCTTTATGTCTATTGCGGGATAAATTTTCATCTCTAGATATTCAAAAATTCACCCCGCTTAATCAACAAAAATTGAAAGCGCACCATTAGAAAAATCCAGACCTAATCATAATAAAAATTTTAATTTAAAGCAAAAGCCTGAAAGCTTTTTAAATCCTGACTGCCCGCAAGCGCAAATTAAAGATAAATAAAAGGTTAACTCTGCCCTTAAGCATTTAATAAAAAAGCCGGGGAGAAAAGTCGCCTCGGCTTAAGAGCTAAATGCAAAATTTTATATTCCCTGTGTAATTTTTATATTGCGGTAGATTGCATCGCCGTTTCCATGGTGCCCCTGGAAGCCAATCTTACCCTTTGTCGGAACTTTTGCCCTCGGTGTGTTTTGCAGCCACTTGTATGGAACTGAGCCGTCGGGATTTTTCTTGGCGTCGGTAAACTTCGACATATCAAAGTCGTTTATAAGCTCGCCGTTTATGTAAACTTTTACGGACTGCCCTTTGCAAACAGCCTTGAGTGTGTTCCACTCGCCCACGGGTTTTGTGACGTCCTTGGAGGGCGGCTGAAAGCCGAATATAGCTCCGCAGGTACTCAATATGCCAGACTTGAGCCAATGTTCGTTGTCGGCTATCTGAATTTCAATAGAATCGGGAATCCAGTTGTCGGTATTCGTAGAGTAAATAATGATGCCGCCATTGCCCGCCTTTGTAACTTTAAACTCAAGCTCCAATACGAAATTTTCGTACTCGCCCTTAGTCCAAAGAATCTCGTCTTTTGTGGACGAAAGCTCTCCGTTTTCGTTAAAGCTCCACACGGGGGCTTTGCATGTCGAATTCGACAAATCTTTCTTAAATAAGTCCTCCTGCTTTGCGCAACCTGTGAGGGTAAGCGCGGCAGCCGCCATCAGTGCAAGTAAACGTTTCATGAGTTTTTAGTTTGCAAAAATTTACGCTTATTTGCAAGCTTCAAAATTGCCCTGCGGCTAATTACATCTCTTCGGTATCGGCGGCAATTCCGGCAGTTAGTGCGCCCGTTGCATGCGCCAATTGCGCTATCGATATCGCGAGTGAAGATTCAGCCGAAACTTTCTGCGAGCGCGCCTGAGACAATAGCGACTGCGCGTTTAGCAAGTCAGTTAGCGTACTTACGCCGTTATCGTAGGCGGCCTTGGTCGCGTTGTAGGCCTCTTGGCTTGCCTCGACTGCCGCCGTTGTGCTATCCAACTGCTTTAGCGCCGATTTGTAGGCGTAGTAGTATGTCCAAACTGCAGAAATTATGGAAATTTCAGTCTCCTTAAGCTGCTGAGCCGCCGCGCGTTCCTTTGCCCTTGAGCTTATCAGCTCATACTGCCTGCTAAAGCCCTCAAAAATATCCCATGTGAGCTGCGCGCCCAAAGAATACTGATTTGCGGGTGTTCCGTAGAATTCGTTTTCCGTATAGTCTGTCCAAACCATCGCTCCGACTGCGCTTATTTTCGGGAGAAAATCGCGTATGCTGGACTGCGTATTATACTTGGCCGCCGCCAAGTTTGAATAGGCCGCAAGAACGCTCTGGCGCTGCTTTAGCGCACTTGCCATAAGCTCCTCTATGCGCTTTTCCGCCTCCTTGCTCTTTGGCAGGACAAAGTCTTCCGAAATTTGCAGAGTCTGATCCACCTCTATACCCAAGTAAGCCGCAAGGTTTGCCCTCGCACTCTCGACATTTGCCCTAGCCTGCTCAAGGGCAAACTCCGCATTCTTTGCGCTCGCGAGTGCCCTTAGCATATCCTGCTTGTTGCCGACATCGTTCTTGAAACGCGCGTTTGAGGCCTCGTAGGAATTCCTCGCATCTTCGAGATTTGCCATGGCGGTCTTTACCGATGCTAGCGCGCTATACAAGTTAAAGTAGCCCATATGAACGTTTAAAACCACATCTTGAAGGCTCTGGTTGTAGTCGAAATTAGCCGCCCTCAAGGATTCTTTGGCAGCCGACGACATCGCCTCGCGCTTGCCAAAGTCATACAAGAGCCAATTCATCTGCAAAGACGGCCCATAGCCCGTTGCCCAATAAGTTCCCACCCCTAGCGGGAAAAAGCTAACGTTTCTACTTTTTTGCCTGGTAACCTGCGCTCCAACGCTAATTGACGGAAAGTACTGCGAATCCACCTGCCCCTTCTGCGCCGCGTAAACCTTTGCCTGAAACCAATACATGCGCGTTGAAGTATTGTTTTCAAGGGCTATGTCAACCAAGTCTTCGAGAGTGAGTTTCCTGCCCGATACGAGTTTGTCGGAGGCGCTTAAAGATTTTTCAAGCTCGGTAATTTCCTCAGTCTTTATCTGGGAAGGGGCTATGTACTTTTCCGGCAAAGCCTCCTTCGGAGCCTTCCAGTAACGTGTGGGAGTTTTCGCGACATCATCGTCAACGGATACGCAAGAAGCCAGGAAAAGTGCGGCGCAAGAGCCTGCGATGCAAATCAAAGAATTTTTCATAGCATTTAGCCTCCAAAATTAGTCGTTTAAGTCGCCTCTGGCAAAGAATGGAATCTTGTCCAAGACATTTCTTTGCAATGCGTCAAACCAAAGGTAAACAACGGGCGTTACATACAGAGTTATAAGCTGCGAGAATATCAAACCTCCCACAACGACAACCCCCAGCGGTATTCTGCTTTCCGCATCGGCCTTGCCCCAACCCAAAGCTATGGGCAACATGCCCATTAGAGCCGCAAAGGTCGTCATGATAATGGGCCTAAAGCGGTCCATACAAGCCTTGTGCACGGCCTCGTAAGGGCTGTCGCCCTCCTTTTCGCGGGCTATTGCAAAGTCCACCACCAAGATACCGTTTTTCTTCACTATGCCCATGAGCATAAATACGCCTATTGCGGAGTAAATCGAAAGCTCCATATTAAAGAAATATAGCGATGCAAATCCGCCCACAACCGCAACAGGAAGCGCAATCAAAACAGTTATCGGGTGTATGTAGCTCTCGTACAATATGCCGAGAATAACGTACATTACAAAGACTGCCACTAGCGCAAGTACAAGCAAACTGTACATCGTCTGCGAGAATGTAACAGCTTCGCCCACAAACTTGCCCGTGACGTTTTCAGGCAGAGTTTCGGCCGCAATTGAATCCACCCAATTCATGACATCGCCTATGGCTACACCCGGGGCGAGGTTAAAGGATATTGTGACCGAGGGGAAGTTGTCGATATGGTTTACCGAAACCGGAGCCAAGGTTGCCGACACGCTGCCTATGGAACTAAATGGAATTAAATTTGAAAGTTCATAGGCCTGCGAACTTGCATCCGTCCCAAAAATCGGCGAAACCCCGACGCCTCCCGTAACTATGCTATCGGGCGTAAAGAATAGCGACTGCGGGTCGGAAGTGTAGTAGCGCTGCGTCTTTTCCGCCTCCAAAATAGACCAATACTGGTTGAAGGTTGACTTTATCAAATAGTAGTAGAACTTCGCGTAAGTATCTCTAAAGACGGCCGAGAAGTTGTTTGCGCTAAGCCCCAGCATAGACGCCTTCTCCCTGTCTAATTCCAAATTGAGCGTGGGGTTATCCAAGTACATATCGCTCGAAACGCTAGAGAAGTAAACCCCGTACTTAGAATACATCTTCGCAAGAAGCGCCCCGGCCGACCTGTACAGCGATTGCGAATCCATTGAGGTTATCGCAAACTGGTAGTTGCCCTGCTGCGTCGATACGGCACCCGTCGAAATTTCCAGAGTTGGCTCAGCCTTTAAAAGCATCATAACGCCCGGTATCATAGCGGCGCGCTGGTTTATCTGGTTTACTATCTGCTCAATGGGCGGACGGCTCTGCTTGTCTTGCATAACGGCAAATGTAATGCCCATATTCGCATTTATAAAGCCCGTAACACCCGAAACCATAATGGCGCTCTGTACGCCCTCCGTGCCCGAAACAACCTTGTAGACCTCGTCCTGCAAGACTTTCATCTCATTAGGAGAGCTCTTGGTGCTGGCCACAAAAACGCCCGTGGCAAATCCGCTATCGCCTATAGGAAAAAATATTTTTGGCAAAACCATTCCAAAATAAACAGTTCCCGCCAAGCAGGCTATGAGTATCAGGGCTGTCAGAGCGTTTTGCTTTAACATCCAATACAAAGTTGGGCTGTAAAACTTTAAGAAGGAGGCCTCAATCTTATGAGCCATTTTCTCGATGAAGGTCTTGTCGTCTAAAGACTTCTTTCTGGCCTGCAATACGCGCGAGCACATGAGAGGTGTCAGCGTAAGGCTTACGATGCCCGACATAATCGTGGCCGTCACAATAGTAATTGAAAACTCCTTGAAAACTCGCCCAATAATGCCGCTCATAAAAACAAGCGGAATAAACACCGCCGCAAGCGAAAGCGTCATACTTAAAATCGTAAAGCTTATCTCGCGGGCGGACGCAAAAGTTGCAGCCATTGGCGACTCTCCAAAATCCTCCATTCGGCGCACCGTGTTTTCGAGAAACACTATGGCATCGTCAACCAGAAAGCCTATCGCCATTGTAAGCCCCATCAAACTCAAATTGTTTATGGAAAAGCCGAAGGACTTCATAAAGATAAAAGTTAAGACGAGCGAAAACGGCAGGGCTATTGCGGGTATGATAGTGTCCCTAATTCGACCCAAGAATAGGAATATGACAATCACAACAAGTACGAAAGCTATTACGATAGTCTCCTCTACGTCCTTAATGTTATCCAATATGAGCTGCGAGCGGTCGTAAATCTGCAAAACCTTTATGGATTGCGGCAGCTCCGAATTTATCTCGTCAATTTTATCTCTTATGGCCGAAACCGTAGTGAGAGCGTTTCCGTCGGCAGTCTTTCTGACAGCAAGAATAACATTACTTGCAGTCTTTGTGTTTATGCCCGTATTTAAGCGCGTGAAAAAGCTCTTATTGAGAGTGTCGTACTGCAGGCCGTCCTCGACCTTTGCGACATCGCGCAAGAAAATTGGAATCCCTCCCCTATAGGATATAATTATATTCTCATAGTCGGCGGCTCTGCTTAGCTGCGTTTTTGGCAAGAGCACAAATAGGCTGCTAGGGCCTTCAAGCTGGCCTGCGCCGTACATATTGGTAGTCTGCGCCAAGGCGGCCTTAAGCTCAGTCATGGTAAGCCCCAAGCTAAAGAGCTTCTTTGTGTCCGCCTCAACTCTAACTGCGCGCGGAGAGGCATATACATCGACCTTTGAAACGCCCTCTATCATGCTGAGCTTCTGGGCAATTTCCGTGTAGGCGTATTCGTACAACTCGCCCTCCGTCATAGCATCGCTTAATACGGTGTATATGATTATGGGCATGTCGTTCGGGTTATTCTTGGAAAACGACGGCGGCGAGGGCAAATCGGAAGGCAAGTTACCCATGGCGCGCTGTATTGCCGACTGAACGTCGGTTGCGGCGGAGTCCAAACTCTTCGACAGGCTAAACTGCAAAACTAAGCTCGTCGAGCCGAAAGAGCTGCTGGAAGTAATCATGTCAATCCCCGGAATCTGCATGAACTGCTGCTCCAAGGGGGAAGCCACGTTTGAAGCCATTATGGACGGGTCCGCACCGGGATATGTCGCGGTTACGTTAATGACCGGATAATCGACGCCTGGGAGGTCGTTTACCGGCATCTGCGTGTAAGAGTAAATTCCGAACAAAAGCGACGACAGCGCAAGCAGCACGGTCATCACCGGCCTCTTTATGAAAATGTCGGAAATCGACTTTTTTTCTTTTAAATTAACGCTCATTTTAAAGCCTGACTATTTTTGAGACTCAGTGTTCTTTTTTGACTCAGCCGGAGCGCCGGGCTTTGCTGCGGGCTGCGAAGCTCCGCCCGCCTGAAGCGCGGCCTTTGACATAAGCTCAGCTTTTATCTGCGTTGCCTTTGCTATAAAATTCTTGGTTTCCGCCGGATTTATAGGCTTTAGATTCTCATCTAGCGGCAGGCCCTGCGGAGTTGCAGCGTAGGCTATTGCGCCTTGAGCTATCATAAGCTGCCCGCGCTCTACGACCAAATCGCCCGCCTTTACGCCGCTTACCAAGTAATCGCCGTTGGGGAACTGCTGGATTATCTCAATTGGCTGTTTTTGAATGGAATACAGGGCGTTTCCTATGGGCTTTGCAATATATGCGTATTTGCCGACATTATCGACCATAACAGCTGCAGATGATATTAGAATACCGCCCTTGCAAAGCTCCATTTCAAGCCTCACCTTCACGCTTTGCGAGGGCCAGAACATTCCGTCTTTATTGTCTAGAACACCCCTTAAAACGAGAGTTGCCGACTGGTAGCGATTGCGGTTTTCAATTATGGATACAGTCCCTTTGCGAGTGTAAGAGTTCAACTTTTTATCTATGTATGATACCTCTATATCCAAGCTGCCGCCGCGCTGCTGCATAAGCTTGCGAACGTCAAGCTGCCTGTCTCCGGGAACAAAGAAATCCACGTAAAGCTCATTTAAGCGCTCCAGAGTTGTTATCATGCTCGAGGGGGAATTTGCCGTTACGATATTGCCCTTATCTATGTTAAACAGCCCCACCTTCCCGTCAACGGGCGCCTTAATATCGCACCAATCCAAGTTTATCTCGGCAAGTTTAAGCTGTGCAGTTGCCGCATCAACCTGAGCCTTGTCGGACTCCACCTTAGCCAGATATGAATCGAAAGTCTGCTTATCCACATAATTTTGCTCGACAAGCTTCTTATTGCGCTGAACCTCCAGCGAATCTATGCTAAGTTGCGCCTTTGCCTGCGCAAGAGCCGCCTTTGCCGCAAGCACGTCGGCCTCATAGGGGCGCTTATCGACAGTGGCAAGCACCTGCCCCGCCTTTACCATGTCGCCCTGCTTAAAGTTAAGCGAAACAATTTGCCCCGAAACCTGAGGGATTATATTTACGCTCTCGGCGGAGTCCGTCGTGCCCAAAGTCTCAATAAAGCGGTTTACGTCTCTGCTTTCGGCGGGCTTTAAAACAACCGCTGCCGGCGGGCGCATCATCTGCTGTTTTTCCTGCTTTTTACAGCCTGTTATCGCAAACGCAATGCATCCGCAAAGTATTAGTATTGCCGCTTTTTTCATAAT
Source organism: uncultured Opitutales bacterium (assembly GCA_900552245.1). Lineage (GTDB taxonomy): Bacteria > Verrucomicrobiota > Verrucomicrobiia > Opitutales > Intestinicryptomonadaceae > Intestinicryptomonas. Next base: position 20,068 of record URYY01000004.1, read on the forward strand.
CGATTACTGCTGGTTTAAATGTTTAAAAAAAATATGGCTTAAACTTTGTCTCTTTAGCACTCAAGGTCAACCCTTATAATGTTATAGTAGGAAAAAAAGAGAGAAAAGGGCTATGCAAGCCCACAGCGTCTATGTATCGTAAAAAGTGCAAATTTTATAGCGGCAAATAAAATATTTACTCTAAAAAAAGTTGCTTTTTTCGCGAAATCTGTTGCTTTTAATGCAAATGGGTACATTGCACAAATACATATTTAAGCAAGTGTTCGGCGCGGCTTTTATGACTGTCGCGCTATTTGTATTTGTCTTGGTGGTAGGAAACGTCGTAAAGGAAGTTATGGGCGACCTCACTGCGGGCAGGCTCGACTTCTGGCTCTTTGTAAAAATCATACTGCTAATCATTCCGGGAGTGATTCCCTACGCGCTTCCGCTTGGAATGCTAACGGGCATATTGCTAGTCTTTGGCAGAATGTCTGCGCAAAGCGAGATTGTTGCAATAAAGGCCTCCGGACGCTCAATTTACGACATAGCTGCCCCGGTATTTTTTCTATCTATAATAGCCTCTCTATTTTCAGTTGCCATAAATTTCTATTACGCGCCGCTTGCCGACTACACCTACAAGGCGACACTCAAAAATGTGATACGCGAAAATCCGCTCCAATTCATACGCCCCGGCTTTTTTATACGCGACTTCCCCGGCTACGTAATTTACGCAAACTCCGCAGACGGCGATATCCTAAAGGAATTTAGAATTTGGGAGCTAAATAAAGATGGCGAAGTAAGCGTTGCAACCCAAGCGCGCACTGCAAAAATAACCTACGACGAACCCAATGAGGAAATTGTTTTAACGCTCTACAATGCCTCCGCCGACTACAGGAAAAAGGGCGATGCCGAAGATTTCTCAAAACCGGTTTACACCTCCAAATTTGAGGAGGCCTCCGTAAAGCTCAGGCTTTCGGATATAATAGGTTCGTTTAAAATGACAAAGTATAAGCTGTCGCTACTGACGTTCGGCGAGCTTATGAACGCGCGCTACACGTGGCGCAAAAATCCGAATCTGCCGGAAACGCCTGAGCTTGCCTACCAAAACCGCATAGCTGTCCAAACCCAGATACAGAAGAATTTTGCGATGGCCTTTTCCATATTCTCAATGGTGGTTCTCGCAATTCCCCTCGGGATAAAGGCCTCGCGAACCGAGACTTTCGCAAACTTGGGAATAGCGCTTGCACTTGCGCTATCGTACTACCTTATGACGGTAGTGATAACTTGGCTTGAGAACTTCCCGCACATGCGCCCGGACATATTGATTTGGATACCCAATTTGCTATTTATAGCGCTGGGCAGCGTACTTATGGTTAGGGCCTCGCGAAATTAGCGCAACTTTGCGATATTCGATTGTGCGAGGCAAAAATAAGCCCACACCATGCAGGCAAACCCGCGGAAATTCTGCAAATCTCGCTAAAACATTTGCCCTGACTTATATTGGGCCTAATTAAATGGAACACCTCGGGCGTCTTTGTTAACTATGCAAATCTCTATAAGCACCCATATTCCCACTGCAAACAGAGGAACTATGAGAATACCGCCCAAGATAGTTATTAAAAGCTGCGCTACAGCCCTGCCGTTGTAGCCCGCATAAAAGTTGTGAACCCCCAAACACCCAAAAAATAGAGCTAGAACCACGTATAGAGCCCTGCTCTTAGATGGAGCTGACAGGGGGCAGCCGCAATGGACGCAAACCACTGCCTTATCGTTTACCTCTTTACCACAATGCTGACAGAACATAGCCTACAGTCTGCACGTTTTATTATTTTTTTCAATAAAAATCTTAATATGTAAAGACGCCTAATTGCGGTAAATAAGACTAAAAAACTCACTAAAGAAACTCTTTAAGACTCAAATAGAAATACTCGAATTTGCGCAAAAGAATCCTAATCTATTTAATTGCTTTAAAGTCTCAAAGATAAATCCCACTCTAAACAAGAATACGCAAGGTCAATTATAACAAAGAGTCTTTGTAAGAGACAGCCACTACTCCACTGTTCTTGAGCTTGGGCAAACTGAATAGCTTGGATAAATTTTCACAAACCAACCCCTTGAGAAACGCTGAACAGTCTAAAAATCAAAAGTTAATGCGCAATATAAACATTCGCAAACAAGAGCTTCCTAAAAATTAAATAAGCGCCTAAAATTAGAATATTTAACAAGCAAAAAAAGCCCCAAGGCATAAACCTTGAGGCCTAAAATTTTAAGCTCTAAAAAGCTTGAAAGACTTACTTTGTAGCTTCGTCGAGAATATCGCCGAGGGAGGTCAAGTCCTGATCCTTGCGAATCTTGTCGAAAGCTGCAACTTCTTCTGCGAGCTTGTCTGCGTCGTACTGGGCAGCCTTGATAGAAAGGCCGATGCGGCGCTCGTCGCGGTCGATCTTTACAACTCTTGCCTTTACAACGTCGCCAACCTTGAGAACGTCCTTAATCTTGTCGATGTGGTCCTCGGAAATCTGGCTTATGTGAACAAGGGCGTCGATGTCGTTTTGCAATTCAACGAATGCACCGTAGTTGGTAATCTTGCTTACCTTGCCCTCTACGAGGTCGCCAATCTTGAAGATAGAGTCAATCTCTTCCCAAGGATCGACTGTCAGCTGCTTCATACCAAGCGAGATGCGCTGATTTTCCGGATCTACAACCAAGACGATAGCGTCAACCAAATCGCCCTTCTTTAGAACTTCGGAGGGGTGGTTGATCTTGCGAGTCCAGCTAATGTCGGAAACGTGAACCATACCGTCAATGCCCTCTTCAAGCTCGACAAAGGCTCCGTAAGTTGTGAGGTTGCGAACTCTGCCGGAAACGTGAGCGCCAACCGGATAGTTGTGAACAGCCATTTCCCACGGATTTTCCTCAAGCTGGCGGAGGCCAAGGGAGATCTTCTGCTCTTCCTTAGATATGCTCAAGACAACAGCTTCAACTTCGTCGCCAACCTTCAAGACTTCAGAGGGCTTGGAAATGCGCTTTGTCCAAGAGAACTCAGTAATGTGAACAAGGCCTTCAACACCGTCTTCAAGCTCGATGAATGCGCCGTAATTGACCAAGTTGACAACTTTGCCCTTGACGTGTGCGCCGACCGGGTACTTGCGCTCAATTCCGTCCCAGGGGTTCTGCATAGTCTGCTTCAGGCCCAAGGATACGCGCTCGCGCTCGGTGTCGACTTCAATTATCATAACATCGATTTCTTCGCCGACTTTCAGCATTTCAGAGGGGTGTGAAATTCTGCCCCAGCTCATATCTGTGATGTGCAACAAGCCGTCGAGGCCGTCGAGGTCAACGAATGCGCCGTAGTCTGTAATATTCTTAACAACGCCCTTGCGGATATCGCCGGCCTTGATTGTGCTTAGCAATGCGCGGCGCTTTTCTGCGCGCTGCTCTTCTATTAGCTCGCGACGGCTGACAACGATGTTCTTGCGTTCCAAATTGATTTTAACGACCTTGAAGTCGTAGGTCTGACCGATGTACTGGTCGAGATTTTTCGGGGGCTGGATATCGATTTGCGATGCGGGCAAGAAAGAATCTACGCCTATGGAAACAACCAAACCGCCCTTGACCTTGCCCTTTACGCGGCCGGGGAGGATAGCACCCTCAGAGCATGTCGCGAGGATATTTTCCCAATTTTTCTTCTGCTGGGCCTTATCGTAAGAGATTACCGGATTGCCCTCGCGGTCTTCGAGCTTTTCAAGCAGCACTTCGATTTCTTCGCCGATTTGCAAGTCGTTTACGTCTGCAAATTCGCTTACGGGCACAACGCCTTCGCTCTTGCCGCCAATATCGACAACAACTTCGTTTTGGCGTATTTCAATTATTTTGCCCTTTACAATAGAGCCCTGTTTTAGATCGGCGAAACTGCTGTTTGCGAGCAGCTCTTCCATTATGTTACTCATTTTTTTCCTTATAAATCGCCAAACTGCGCACCGTGCGCCGCCGGCGGGTTGAATTTTATTGTTGAATTTACCTTGGCGCACCGTGCACCAAAGCTCTTTAAGGAGTAAAACTCATTTAAAGATAAAGGGTGCTATTTTGCTGTAAGTTGCCCAAAATGCAACATCTTTTTACAAACTTTACAATTTTTTTGAAATTTAACCGCGCAAATCTACCTATGGATTTTATGCACTCCCCTGCCGGAGCAAGGCAATGTTTTGCAAGAGTAAATACTTTGGGATTTACAATTATAAGCCACCAGACTATCGTACGACTGCCGAGAGTTTTGCTGAGCTTTGCAAAATGCGAATTGCACAAGGCTTGTTTTACTCTTGAAAATTTTTAACTCTATCGGAGCTTGCCATGAGTTTTAGAAAGAAAGTTGCCTTATTTGCAGTCATTGCCGCAGCACTTATATGTGCGTTTGGTGCTTGGATATTTAATATTGTAAATTCCAATGCTTTTTATTCCGAAGTTGCGTCGTTGAGCTGCTCAAGAATGCCTTTAGATCTCAAAATATATAAAATTTGCTTGGCATTTTTAGATTATGACTGCGCAAAAGAGGAGGGAATGCATAATATACCCTCGGGAGGTATGCCAAAGTTTCTGGACACCTTGGATGCCCATCTAAAAAAAGAGGACATTACATCTAAAAAATATGTATTGCTTTCGCTAAGCTTAAGGTATGTTAAAAAAAATTTGAAAAATCCTCCGGCATGGCAGACTTTAGATAGCGTAAAAGAGCTATGCAGAACCTGCACCTATAATAATGGATACATTGTTGAAGTCATTCTTTACAATTATATCGAACATGAAAAGCTTTACATGATTTATAGGGCGAGCAATTTTGAGTACATGGGATCGTGCAAAGTTGCATACAAAGCGGAACTTGACGAATACAAATCGATACTTGATGCAAATTCAGATATATTGCAGTCCTTTAGGAAGGCATTTTTAGCCGCACAAAATTATTTCAAAAGGATTGGGTTCGCTCACAGATGGTTTCTTGGTGAAGATGTATTCAGCATATGCTTCAATACGCCCATGATTAGCGCGGATAAATCTCTTGTTGAATATATTGATAATTCTAATGAAAAAGTTTACAGCATAGATAAAGGAGAGTCTATATTGCTGTATTGGTCATGGTCGAATAGTTGGCTCAATTTGGAGGACCAGTATATTGGCGGTTTTCTCGCTCTATCGTACAACTTGAAGTCAGGTTATATTACGGAAGTGTGTAGAGAGTGGTAGTATTTGAAATGTTTTAATAATATAATTGCTATGAGAAAATATACTTTATTGGCGGGCTTATTGCTTATAGTGCTGCTACTTGCTTTTTTTATTTCAAGAAGCGTAAAAAAAATAATGAATTCAACTGAGTTCTCCAGAGAAATCACGAAAATGATTCTTTCCGACGAGAAAGCATACGACAAACTATGGGGCATTTGCAATATTGTTTACGATTTGGCTATTCCCGAATCCGACGAGGAAAAGTATGCGGAAACTGTAATACCATTTGGCGGCATGTACAAATTTTTCGACGCACTTGAGCTTCGCTTTAAGGCTGATGGCATAACGCCAAAAGAATTTCTAGCGCTGTCTATTAGTTTTGTAAACCCTTCAGACGTGGCAAAAAATAATTATGAGTGGAAGGACTTAAAAATGGTAAAGGAACTTCTTTCCAATGATAGCTCCGATGCTTCAATTATAGAGCTTCTTTTGTACAACTACGCAAAGAAGGAAAAATTATATGTAATTTATCGGGCGGCAAATTTTGAATATTTAGGCTCTTGCGCGGTCAAATCGGAAATGGATTTGGAACTCTTAAAGCCTTTGATATCTAAGGATTCGGATGTATTATCGGTATTTAGAAAAAGTTTGCAATATACGGGATACTACTTGGATAGACTAAGTTTTTATTATAATTGGTTTTATAATATAGAGGTCTGTGAGATTTTCTTTAATACGCCGGAGCTTACAAAATCTAGACCCTTTGAAAAATATTACGATGTTGATGTAAATTCGTCCATACTGCTTTGCTGGTCGAATGCTTGGAGAGATTTGGGAGGGAAATCTAGCGGGAATAGAGAAGTCGTATTGCTTTACAATATTGAGACATCTTGCGTAACGGAGGTCTTGAGAAAGGAATAACATCAAAGCTTTCCCCAATTGTGAGATGATGCGGATTCTAAGGCTCGGCAAAGAAAAAGAAATGCTGATATCATGAGTTTTAACTTTGCGCTAAGATATTCCGTGGAATAATAAATCTATAAAGCAGAGAAAAAACTACTGAGGCTAACTTGGCCAAGCTAATCTATATTATGAATAACTCTTGTGCTTTAAAATTGCAGAAGAATTTAGGCTTTAGCTTGGATTAATCTTTATGATATTGCGTAAATTACACCGCAAGATATCCGCGTGCTTACATTAAGATCACCACAGAACTTATCGAAACTGAATCCAAGTTAGAGCACAAAACTTAAAAAGACATACTTATTACTTTAAGCATCTGAATTGCAAAAAATTACCCGCCATTGATATTGTAGATAATTATTCTTTTTTCATCTTTACAACCTGAATTTACTAGGCTATAAGGAACTTGTTAACACGTGTGTTAGATTTTGTAACTTGCATTGGGATTGTAGAATGAAGACTTTTATAGAGATATTGCGCCACCCGGGCAAGAGATACATTGGAGGTTTTTCGGTCTGCAGTAAAAGGAATTGATTATGAAAAATATATTAACTCTTTTAATTACAACGATTTTCTGCTTTTCATGTACATATTATGATACAAAAGTAGATTTCAAAGAATTGATTAAGCGGTATATGACAATTGACGAAGCAATTTGTCTATATGAAAAACCTTATAGTTTTGATAAAAGCTACAAAGTGCAGAATCCATCCGTATTAGGATACGCCTGTTTTAAACTAAAAAATAAGCCTAATTTAAAAGACTTCAAATTAGAAGAAGTCAGCGAGTTGTCTATGAAAAAGGATAGAAAACTATTTCAAGATTCACAGGCAGCATTATTGCATATAATTTCAAAGTCGGAGGATTCTGAGGCAAAGGTAGCATTTTTAAACTTTATAGAAAAGTACCATGACAATATGGTATTTATATACCGAAATTCCTATCCTTTAATTCTTGAAATGGAAAATGATAAGACAACGAAGTTTGTTTTCTACGGAGTTATTTTTAGTCCATTGTCTGAAATAGTTTACTGCATTTTGTTGTACTATCCTTAGAAATAAAAGAGCTAACTCGCACTAGGAATACAATCATGAAAAACCAATCATATACCCGCTTTAATATTCATAATGTACTTAATATGAAAAAGAATATTTATGCTCTAGTTATATTGATTTCATCATTTGTAATACAGGGTAGATATGTGGCCCGTTTTATTGGTCCAGAATCTCCTACCTCTTTTGTAGCATTAAATATTTTTACATTCGCTTTGCTTTACTCCATGAGGGAACTTGCATTGTCTATTGCATCGTCTAAGCTTTCTTTACTTATATTCGGATTACTTCTTCCTCTGATTTTATATACTCCTTATATTCTTGCTACAGAACCGGATCCTATATTATTTTCTTTACTACTGCATTGGGGAGGGCTTCTTTCTTTGGCATTTTTGTGCACTGTAGTAATTCCATTGTTGTATTTCATTTTTATTTGTTATGTGAAAATTAAAAATGAAAAATGGCTGCATACGAAAATGATTTGTGGAAATAGAATATTGTTTTTATTATTTGCGATTAGCAATGTTGCAATATTTTTAACGGTATCGTAACTAGAACTGATCTTTTGGCGGATCAGTATGGGTATTTTAACAATATGCTAAGCATAAAGAAAGTGTCGATAAATTCTGAGGGCGAAGGTGGTACGTTATGAACATGTTTTATTATTTTTCAGGTTATGAAGCAAAAGAAGGAGATTTTGTTTCATGGGAAAATCAATATGGCTTCTTAAAACAAATTTTTTATCCTTTTTCAAAAGAAGCTAAAACGATTTTGGGAGATAATAAAGGAGGTTGTTATTTTACTTTTCCCGATATGCGTGGAATAAACAACTTTAATTTTTTCTCGATTGACGATCAGATTAAGTTATTAAAACGAAAAGATGGTTCTCTTCCTAGCAAACTGTCAAAAAAGAATTATGATCACGAAAACAATGTCTATTTTTATTCAGACGAAACTTTAGTGTGTAAAAATGATAGAATAAAATTTCATGGATTTAAAGGAACTGTAATCCATTCTGATAAAAATGGGATATACGTATGGTTTGATTATTTAAAAGAATTTGGCGAGGAAGCTTGGCTTATATATCCATATTTTGATAATGATTTTAAAAAGATTAATTTCGCGTTAAGTTGAAGGACACGCAGGGGAATGTTCTTTACGAGGCTAACTACGCCTACGGCGCAAGCGTTAAATTGCCGAGCTTTTCGGCGCAGAACAAGACTATTTCCTACACATATAACGCACTTAGCAGTATTAGCGAAATCAATCTAATCGGTGAGTCCAAGATAGTAAATACTTACGACGACTTGCAGCGCATATCCTCAAGTAGCTATATGTTGGGGACAAGCGAATTAAAAAAGCTAGAATATAACTTGACAAGCGATAATAAGTTAAATAGCTCCATTAGCGAGAGATGTAGAGATGCTGTTATGAATTGGCAGTATGAATATTTTGTTGATAGTCCCGGTTTAGCAAAGGCAAGTCTAAACTCCGGCTCCGGCAATGCTTTGCTAGATGGATATTGTCTAGAGGATTTGTACTCGGCGTCAGGCGAAAACGGATATAAATTTACCGAGCCAGAGAAAAATAATCTTTCGATGTTATCATTAAAACTAAACTTCGACGACAGACTTAAAGCGTCTAAAATGAAAGATGAAATAAAAAAAGAAATTTCTCAAACCAAGGCAAAGCTAAAAAACAAATAATTCTATTCTTGCAAAACAATGAAAGAACCTTATACACAACTAGAAGTGGTTTTGATATGTATCACGGACTAAAGACATCTACTCTACATTTCCTAAGCCGCTTGTCTAACTCCTTTATGCCTCCCATGCACTAGCGGCTTTAATTTGCAGAATTGAGGAATATAAAATGAAATATTTTATAGCGTTATTTTTTGCTTTTTTAACTTTTTCATGCACTGACAAAAATAAAGATTTGCAGGAAAATAGTTGCTATTCCACAAGTCCCCAAGGAGAAAATATTTATTCCGTAGAGCACAAAAATGGAATATTGTTTCTTAAAATAGGTAATTTAGATCTCAACACTCGTGCATCCGTATACAGCCGCTATAAAATACGCCCTTTATCTAAGGAATACATATTTTTACAGTCATCGGACATTGGCGACTATATAATTACAAATAGGATTTTAAATGAATGGAATACATTTGAAACAAAAAATATAAAAGTTGGTGCCTATGACGTTTTTATTATATCCTCGAAACCCTATGGCTTAGACGATCCCGAAAGGGATTCCGACGGGCTACTCGTTCTATTTGTAAATGGGAGAAATTTAGAGGTCTTTAAGTTGGAAGGGAAGTTTCATTTTAAATTCTCGCGCATTGACATTAAGGAAAATTCCATATCGATAGAGACCGAATTGAATAGCTACACTTTTGATATTTCGGATACGCTTTCTTTGCGGCAGAATAAAAAACATGTACCCTCAGTTGTGCGCTGATTAAAAAAAAGAGTCTAATGAAAATATTTTATTATTCAGGTCATTTAGTAAAGGACGGAGATACAGTTTTGTATCTGTGCCCTCCGGAATTTATTATTTATCGCGCAAATATTACAAATGGCGATTTGAGTTTTATTCCATTAAACCCTGATGTAAATTTTTATCCGGGAGAAATTCCAGATGAACACATTCTTTTGGTTTCAAGAAAAAATTCGCCTGAGATTCTTTTGGGTACATTTGGTGAAAAAAAACGTTATAATGAAACAGAACACATTTACTATTATGAAGATCGAAGCGTTGCGGAAGTAGGCGACATCGTTTTTATGGGAAATGCTATCGGTAAAATTTCTTACATTTCGGATAGAACAAAAAATACATCATCTGATAGTGGAATATTCATTCAATTTGAAAGAGAATATGATGTGAGATTTTTCCCATATGTTATTGATGAGATTAAATTGGTATCAAAGCAAAAGTTGTGATGGATATATATTATTTTTCAGGATATAGAGTCGAGCTTGGAGACATTGTTTTTTATCATATAAAAGATATATATTATTCGATGTATTTTGTCCGCTCTATAAATAATGGTTTTGTGAAATTCCAGAATTTAAGAGATGTGGAAGATGAACTCCACATCAAAGTTCCCGATGAAAGATGCTATTTAGTATCTCGCAAAAATTCATCTGAGATTTTGCTTTGCAAATCAATTAAGCCTCAAAATTATAATGAAAATGCTAATAAATTCTATTATAAAGATGGAACTGCTTTAAAAATTGGAGATTTGGTGTCTATTGATGGAAAGGTTAATGCCGTCGTAAATAATATATTGCATCCGGACCCTCAAAAAAATTTTAACGGTGGAATCTTATTAACAATAATTGGACAAAAAGAATCTAGATTTTTTCCATATGTAATCGATTGAATAAACCTTTTAAAAAGAGCAGAAAATAGATAGTCTCCGTAGAGAAATTTTATATAGACCAACCTAATTAGCGGCAAATATTTTAAAATGACCAGAAAGAAATACTAAAAATTTCACTATTCAAATTTATAGTTTTTACGATTCTAAAGCTAATTTATGGGGTTAGGTTGAATGAAATAGATCTTCTTTTACATTATCTTGATACGTGGGATTTTCAAAAGGCTCGCAATAAAGAGAATGCTCGTACGCCCCAGATGATTTTGAATAAAAGAATGGTTTTCTAAAAGACACTGAAATTCCCACATTCTCACAAGGGAATAACGCTGTCGAAATTGAGCCAATAAATAATGCGGGATATCCTCGACGTATTATAAAAGTCGGAAACGTTTCAAATGACACGAAGCGTAAGCTAATAGATCACCCACCTATCGGTATAGTTAGACCAAGTTAAAATTTATATAATTTACTACGCTAGTTCATTTTATATGTACTGAGTGCTTAGACAATCTTAAAGACAGAAATTATCTAATTAAAGAAATATAAATATTAAAAAAACAAAGAGAAGTTTTTTACTTCCTAAATGAAAATGAAATAATAAGCCTTGCCCTGTAAAGTTTATTCGCTGTAGTAATTTTTTAAATAAAACTTTAAAAGATTGATTTATAAAAGCGCATATGTAGAACTTATACCCGAAAACTTCACCCACGGCAATAACGCACTCTGACTTTAGCCGGCCGCCGCATGTTTATTACTTTTGTTATCCACCCCACTTATCTACTGGCGAACAAACAAAAGTCTAAGAATACCGAAAAAAGTAAAGGAACAATAATCGGAGCTAAGAAGGATTTTTTTGGAATTTTCCCCACGACGAAGTGAACTCGTCGGACGTGAAGCTTAAGCCGGTAGTCAAACTTAGAACTCTATTTTGTGCACACGCATCGTCCACAGGAAAGAGCTTTGAACGCAAATAAGAATGCTATCAAAATAGCTTGCAATGTTTCTCAAAGAAATTGTATTTGCGCAAAGCGGGCGCAGACGAACTTGTCGCTACTGTAGTGGAATTAAACGCAAAACCAAGAAAAGTGTAAAACTTAAAAGATCCCGAAGTTTGCTTTCACCATCTGAATTTTGGCGGATTGCCCGCCTCGCATAAGAAGCATAAAAATTATCTTTTTAATCTTTACAAACCAAGAGCATCAAACTATTAAACATTTGTTAGCTCTTTGCACTGGATTTTATAACTTACCTATAAGAATTCCTTAAACCAATGTTAATGGGATATATGAAAAAATTTTTATTCTATTTATTTTTTGCCTATACTTCAGCCTTTTGCTTTGCCCTAGACGTAAAGGAAGAGCTTTGGCGTAGATTTGTGGAGTCTAAGGATTTCTATGTTCTAAACTCGGGCTCCACAGATAATCCCGAAGATATTGTTGCCAATGCTAAGAGAAAAAATATGTACATAGATTTTTTCTCCGAATTGCAGAATTTTGAATGTATGGTAGATATTGGTAATTGTAGTATTGTAGCAAAAGAAGGTGAAAGTAGCGATGAACCTTTTTTAACTTACATATTGCCGTTTGTTAAGGACAAAGCTATACCATTTCGTTTCAGTGCTTTTTCTTTGGAAAAGATGGTAAGGTTCGAATCCTTATTAGCATATAAAAGTAACTCTATAAAAGTTAAAATCTTTTGTGAGGATGAGTCAGACCGCGCAAATAAATCTTACACATATATTTCAATTTCAAATTGCGAGTATGAAAAGTAGGCTTAGCCAAAAGTTCCTTCATTGTATTTGTTCGCATGAATGATCAAGGCTATGTATATATTTTAACTTAAAACAAGGAGCTGAAGAGATGAAAAAATTAACAACCCTTATCGTACTAGTTTTTTGTATAAATGTTTTTGTGTGCAATGCGCATCAAATAATAAATCACAATAGCTATACATTGGTTGATGATTATTTAAAGTCATTTGAGGAATCACAAAACGATGTAACTTTCATTTTCAAGGGAAGCGGATGGAATGGTAAAACCTTTATGTTGCAATCTCCCAAACGCTTATTGGGTGAGTTTAAGAAGGATTTGTTTAAAGAGCTTTCCTTTAACATGAATCCCATAGTTGATGCTAATCCTGGCGAAATACCTTTTTCATTAGAAGTTCTGGACGCAAGCGCTTCATATAAAGAAATTAAAGTTGATTTAAATATTAATCCCGCAAAAGGTAAATTTATCGTACTTTATTGGGAAGGGGCAAATTTTTCAGTAAAAGCTTACAAAAACCGTATACAAAATTAACTAATTTACTTCTTGAATTTCTATTTTGTTAGCGCTCGCATTTGAATCTTGAATTCCCCTTTTGACTTTCTCTCATTAGATGGTGGATTCGCACGGATTAAGGAGATTTGAACTTCACTTGAAATTATTGAGCCTTTATTTATTTTCTTAACAAGTTTGTCATCGTACATTGAGGTTTTAATCCTATGTCTGGATACTTTTTCAAACCGCTAGTTATATACTGGCTTTTGGGAAAAGGCGATGTGCTTTTATATAATAATATTTCTAATATTGACATTCTAAGAGTTGGAATCTTAGATGTTCGCATGGACGTATGTGTTGAATTTGAATGTAGGAATAAGAGAAAATACATGTTAATCTTATCTATTTGCCTATTTCACTACATTCTGGGATATGGTGGATTAGCAATATTATTCAAAGATTTTAATGTTGTATGCTTTGCATTGGGGGCTTTACTCTCGATAATTATAAGCTATGTATTCTATTTTTTTACAAAAGTATATTTGAAATATCGAAGTAATAGTTGGAAATTTATTAACATTTTCGATTCGTTAATTGCTTGGACCTTTGGTGGAATATATGGTTATTATATCTTTTTTGTAGTAGCTTTTCAAAATGCCTATCCAAATCCACACTACCTTTGGGGACTATTTTCTGGGAGCCTTTTTGGTGCTATTTTTGGATCTGTTTTAGGTGAGAAAATTTTCGCAATTCTTAATTCCGGTACCTACAACAAAAGCCTTCATAAAATAGGCAAAAGATCTTTTTTCGAGTTGGCTGTTTTGGGATTTTTCATGGGAACGATTTTAAGCGGCATAATTTTCTTTACATTAGGCTTTCAACACCAGTTTCTTGTTGCCCTTTTTATACTATATCCATTTTCGATATTTTATATAGCATTGCTTAAAATTTTTGACTTCGTCTTGAATAAGTATTTTAGTGTAAGTTCCAAAATATAGCGGAAATGATATATGGGCGCTTGCAGGTTGATAGTTTGGAATTGAAGCGATTAAAATCACACGCTCATGAGTGGCATAACTAACTATCTTTTTTTATCTTTACAATCTGAGAGTATAAATCTACAAAGTTGTTCACAAACGCTTTGTACTGAAAAATCGAAATTGCGAGTATTAGCGCATTCAAACAATATATTCAGGCTACGGAGTGTTAACAGCTAGAATCTTTATGACAAATAAACTTTTTCTTTATCTCTGTATTTGTTGCAGTATTTTTAGCAGCGTATCCTTTGCTAAAGAGCTCAACATGTTGGATTTTTTTAAGTCATTAGAGCCAACAATGAAAAAATAAATGTATCACTTGACAATAATTCATTAGAATATGTTTCGTTAAGTTATAATCCTACAAAGAGAAATCTTAATTACAAAAACCTTGAATTTAAAACTTACGGAGATAATAAGATTTCAAAAAAAGGATATGTTGTCGTTCGTATCCGAAACCATAGTGATTCAAAACAAAATAAAATATTTTTATTTGACCCCAAAACATATATTTTAATTGCTTCTGCAAACATGCTTAGTGCCGATGTGCCTAATTTGAAAAAAATTCCAAAATTTTCTATAGAAGATTTTATTGACGTTATATATAAATTCAACAATTACCTTATAGAAAATAAATATAACAAAGATTTTGGGTTAGACGCAAAATATCTTGAATCATTGGGTATATCAAAAGATTATAAAAATATAGAATTGATGTTTTCTTATGATTATTCATGGGATTGGCTCGATTCGCTAAGATTCGGAGCGATCTACATTTTTGAAATGGACCTTCGAACAAAAGACTTCCAAAAAGTAAAATTTTATAAGTAACCCTCTCTACCTAAAGCTTAATAGGGGAATTGGGATCATAAGATAAATCTCTAAACCGGCGAAGTGCGGCTATTATTTTTTACGGACAAGCAGTGGGGCATGAGCAAGCTTGTGAGCCGCTCACAGAAAAAGCTTGAGAAAGTGCCTGAGCAGGTGGAATTTTTTAGTGAACTTACGGAAGAAAAGCCCAAGTACGAAGTTGATGAGAACAACAACTTTCTACTTTTTTAAAAAAAAATTGCCGAATTTAAAGGTACTATGTAGAGCTTCAAATTTGGCAAAATCAGTTAAGACTTTACAGACAAATATTCAAATAAGTTCCTGTATTGCAATACGTTGCAATAGTACTATTCTGAGAAAGATCACTTTGTTGTAAAGTCAAAACATCTATTAAATTCGGCGTACAAGGCCGCAAATTCTGAGAAAGATCACTTTGTTGTAAAGTCAAAACAAAACGCCATAGACGTTATATCTTACTGCGATTCTGAGAAAGATCACTTTGTTGTAAAGTCAAAAAGGGATTATTGGGTGTTTATGGGCTGAAAGCCCTTTTGTTTACTGGAAAGCCTTTATTTTAAAGGCTCTCAGAGGCGCGTAGGTTTTTTAATAAAATGCTCAGTTTGCGCAAAATTTAGCCCAAAATGAGCATTTTTTACTTGAAAAATTGCAACACCTTGCAACACTTTATCGAGTTTTTAAGCCCCCTGCCCTATTAGCGCCAAACGCAATGAGTATCCAAAAAATAAATAGAAAATCCAAGCCTTTTTTAGTCCGAGGAAAAGATGCCGACGGCAAGCCCGTATCCGCCACCTTTGCCACCCGCTCCGAAGCCGAAGAGTTTGAAAAGTCACTAAAGGCCGAGAAGCGAATGCCTCTTGAAATTCAACTTAATGCGCTCGATCGCGCCGACCTTGCCCGCATAAAAGCTCTTTGCGAGCAAAAGAATCGCACTCTCCACGAGGCCCTTAAAGTCTTGGAAGCTGCTTTTAAAAACGGCAACAAGCCCATTGCACCCGCCGCCGCTATAACTCGATTTTTAGACGCATTGGAGGCCCGCAATGCGCGCCCTGCGACCTACAACCAGTACAAGTGGCACTTGGCCAAGTTCGCCGATTGGCTCAATCTTTGCGGAATAGATAATCTCCAAGATGTAACGCCCGCCCTTGCGCAAGAATTTATAAACTCCGTAAAATCCAAAGACCACGCGCGCCGCGCGCTACGCCCATTTTTTAACTTTTTAAAAGGCGAAAATCTCTTAAGCGAGAATCCGTTTTTAAGCGTAAAAATACCGTCTCTTTTGGACGATCAAAAGCCAATACTTTTTATGTCGGTCGAGGCCACTCGCGAAAACCTGCGCGCCTTGCGGCCGGAGTTTAAACCGCTATACGCTTTAATGACATTTGCGGGAATCCGTCCCGAAGAGCTTATTTCAAAATCAAAAAAGGACCATGTAAAGATTGATGATATCGACTTTAAAAATCAAAGAATCACCATTCGGCCAAGTGTTGCAAAGTGTCGAAAGATGCGCATTGTAAGCGGCGTAAAGAATCTTTGGCCATGGCTTGAGCCAATTAAAAATTGGGGCGCGATATACCCGCGAGAAATCAAGTTTTTAAATTGGAATAAGGGCGGGATTACAAAGAATGTTTACGAGCAGTGGCAGGCCGCCAAGAGGCGCCTGCCGCACAAAATACCTCACGACGCCCTGCGCCACAGCTTCGCGACATACGCCTACTACGCGCTTGGTGTTGAGCGCGCCATAGAGATTTTAGGACACGATTACAACGTTTATATTAGGCACTACAAAGGCCTTGCCCCCGAAGCGGATTGCAAGGCCTATTTTGAAATCTATCCCGACTAATTATCGGTTTTTTATTATGTTTTTACTGCCGCAGAATGGGCAGCATTTATAGGACATTAAGCGCCGAAGTATAGAGACGAATATAACCAATATAATGCCTATTATAAAACCTATTCCGCCGAGAAGCAAAGAACCGCCGCCGACAAACAGAATGAGGGCGCCAAGTTCTAAAATCAGAGATCCCGGCACTACCGTCTTTGGCTTGTCAAAGCCTCTTTTGCAGATGGGACACTGGTACTTCATTGCAGCCGCATAGCGCTCGTTTATGTTGGGGTTGTTTTCATTCATAGTCTTTATTACTTTTTAATTGTTAAAAAAAATGCTTTGATTTTACGGTGCGCCGCGGTGCGCTCCAAGGCTTCGCGCTTATCCGCTGAAAGATCTTGCCAATCGTAAAGCGCAATCGCAGCCGGAGTTTTTAGCATTAAAGAGTAGTGGCAGGCTTGGCCTATCGCTTCATGCCACTTCGCGGCCGAGTCAACCTCTATCGCAAAATCTTCCGTTAGAATATCGCAGCGCCCGCCCTTGCAAGAGACTTCGATTTTTACATTAGCGCCTTTATTTTCTAAAAATTTTGCAAAAGCGTCGCGCCAATTTGCCTCTTTAAATTCGCCGTTAAAATCCGCAAATTCTAGCTCTATACGCTCCGACTTTGCCCACAAGCAAAGGCTTGCAAGAAGAATTATGCTTGTTAATAAAATTAGGCGCATAGGGGCTTACAATTATTTTTATTAGCTATAATCATTATTTTATTGTTAAAAAAAGCAAGCTTTTTTATAATTGCCAAAATGAAGCTAATAGGTTTTTGGGAGAGGATGAGCGCGACTACATGCGCGCCGCGCGCATTTTAAAGCTATCAAACGGCGAACTGTGCGCATACTTAAAATCCCTAAGCTCGCATGAGCTTAGGGATTTTGTCTGCCTTTTAATAAGGGTTTTAAGGCGGCTTATTTAGCCGCCTTATGCGGCTTGCGCTTGGCTGGAGCGCCTAAGTTAAGATCGTTAGCGCAGGCGCCTTTAAACGGGTTTTGCGCGTCGTTTACAATCGCAGCCATTGTTTTTATAAGCTCGATTGCGCCGCTTGAATTGCGGGCAAATTCTTCGAGAGTGCGCAAGCTTGATTCAAGCTCTAAATCGACATCCTTGCCGGTGGCCTTGACTTTAAACTCTTCGGGAGAGCGCCCTAAAACGTCTGTTAAATAGTCGTTTATGCAGGCTATTACGATGTCTGCCGAGCTCTTCGGGTCGCGCCAATTCTCTTTTTTGCAAAGAGCTTGGAAGGCTTCTTTTCTCAAACGCATTGAAGATAGTCTTGAGATTTGTGGATGCGAGATCCCCTCTGTTTGCATAGCCCAAGCAGATGGTGTTGTTCCCTCTTTTGCGCAAACTTCGGCAAGCGCCGCTCTAAGATATGTATTCATGTATTTCATTTTCTGTGTCCTTTTTCTTATTTCAAGTTTAATAATGTACACTTTTGACACATTGTTTTGTTATGTCAATTTTTTTATTTTACAAATTTCAAAAAGTGCACAATGTACACTTTCATAAACTAAGATTTTATGACAGAGGACAAACTTAACAAAGAAAACGCGGCGCTAGTCCGCGTGCAGAATGCGGCCAAAAAGCAGCTTGACGCTGTAGCCCGCTTCGCTAGCGAAACAAACGAGCCTAATGCAGACAAGATCCGCAAGATTGCGGAGGCGTTTAAAAGCGCAATATCGCGCGCAAAAATAGATAGCGACGGCAACCTTGTGATACCAAGCGATCGCGCGAGGAGGGCAAGCTAATGACGCTCGATAAAGACGACGTGCGCGCTATCGTTGACGGCGTTGTGGCTGCTTTAAACAAAAACCCAAGCGACAACATACGCATTGACGAGGTTAAACGCATATTGGGTCTTGGCCGAAGGGCTATCACAAACTTAGTTGCGGACTATCCGGAGCTAAAACCCGCGGGCAAGGGCAGCCACTATTTTAGCCGAAGCGCATGTATGCGCCTTGCGCGCCTTAGAAAGGCGGGCGCATGAAAGTGACGCTTAACTTTTGCGAGACGCTTTTTGTTTGGCGCGGACAAAAGAGCCCTCTTAGCTTTAGAGAGTGGCTCGACACCCTGCCCCGCTGCAAGGG
>URYY01000005.1 GCA_900552245.1 uncultured Opitutales bacterium
AAGAGTATTTATCGTCTATATCGAGTATGTAGTAGTCGCCGTAAAATGGCCAAAAGAAGCTGACGCGCAACTTGGAAAAATCGCCTTTATTTGGAGCGTATGCGCGCCCCTTGGCGGAGGTCCTTTTGCCGCTTGCATCTTCGCCGGAATTTAAGACAGTCACTGTGCCATCGTCGTTTAGTATGTATTGTGCGCTAGAATTTTTAAGACCCTTTTGGAAGGAATTTTCGTAGCGGGCAATTTCATACCAAGTGCCCATGTACCTTTTTATATCGACGTTCTTTGCAGTCGGTATTGCAGTTTCAGTTGCGCATGAAACCCCTAAGAGGGATAGCAAGCTAAGCGACAGTGTTCTCAATAATTTTACTATTTTCATTTCTTTTAATTTTAAGTTGAAGTTTTTTAATTGCAAGGTCTTTTGCCTTAGCTTCAATCATGCAAATATACTCAAAGCCGTAATTTGGCGGAAGATGTTTGCAAAATTCGCTATGGCTTCTGGGCTTCAATTTTGAGGCACTTTCGGAGTAATGAAAAATCGGAGTGTGCCCGCCCCAAGTTTTGGCGCACAAATCGGCCAATTCAGATTCACTAACACCCGATGAATTGCAGCGCTCGTGCAAAATATCAAAACTTAGCGGAATTTTGTAGGCCTTAAAAACTTTAAAAGATTTGCCGTATTCCAAAATCCCCTGTCCTCGTTTTCTATGCTTAGGCGCCTTCTTGCGGAGCTTGAAAGAAGAGAGATCCCGCTTTCAAAATCGCGAATAAAATCGGGCGACTTTGGGCTTCTATTTATGTGGATATTTATTGGGTTTGAAATGTTCTTGTTAGCCCCCATCAAATCCAAAATTTCAGCGTTAAAATTTATATCTCGCACGGCAGCCTCCCTCACTTCGGCGTCAGCCGAAGCGATAGCAACGTACTGCGACGGATGGAATGAGAGCGATATCCCGCCCGACTTTGCAAGCCTCCCCGCCCGCCTTAAACCTGAAATTATTTGCTTAGAATCTTTTAAATCCGAAATTCTTAGATGCAAATTCGGGTGGGTTAAAAGCAGAAAGATGCTCGATGAAACTCTAAAGTGCGCTATGCCGCTTTGCCCGCAAAACTTCACAGCTTCCAAAACGTAGTTTGCGTTATTTAGACAAATTTCGGAAAGCTTAGAGAGGGCGTATCCTATTTCAAGCGCGCAAAAATTTTTGTAAGTGAGCGCGCGCATTCCAGGCCCGCGCTTTTTTAGCGCAAGCGAGATGCAGCAAAGCCCAAACTTTAGAAAGTTTCCCACTTTATATTTATCGGAAGATTCTCAAAATTCTTTCAATAAAAAAGAGGCGGTAAATTCCGCCCCTTAAAATATATCCTAGATAATTTAGCTGAAGAAAAACCTTGAACTACTCAAGTTTATCTAGCTCCTCCACAATCTTATCCAAGCTCTTGATATCTTCAAGCGACTTTTCTTTGGTCTGCGCAGCCTCCTTGCCCAGAGATTCAAAGTGCTTTGCCGCAACGTCCGATTGAGCCTTTGCAATTTCAACCTTGCTCTTTAAAATCTCTATTTCGGAGGCTATACTCTGCGAATCTGCGGCCGCCCGTATCGCCCCGCGCAAGCCCGCCTGACTTTCGCTTTCTATAGCTGAGATTGAATTCAATGAAGCATGAACTTCATTTAGTAAATTGGAAAGCATATTAGAGCAGCCCATCAACTCCGCCGTTAAGTAAGACAGTTTCGTGCATCTTTGCAATATTTCATCCCTTATACTTTTTTTATCGTTAGCCTTTTCTCTTTGAAATCCAAGAGCTCCTCCCGAAGCAGCCGCAGGGGAATACACATTTTCGTTTTTAGCCTTACCTTTGGATACGAAAGTCCCAGACAGGCCTTGGGGAAAGGAATAGCACATATCGGGACTCTTAGATATAGCTTTCTTAGTCAAAATTTGCGATTGCACCAATAAATTTATACCAGGCTTAAATACACAATCAAAATACTTGCCCCCTTCTATTTTCGGAAGCTTGTTCATAACAAAAGCCTCTAGACCCAAGCGAGACCTGACATAGGAATTCTTAAGACTTCTAAGCTCGACGTATTGCTTGTTGAGAGAGGAAATCGATGCCATAGAACTATCAATAAGTTTTTTCAGTTCACTTTCCATTGAAAGTTCAGAATCCGTATTAGTGCGACATTTTTCCGAGGCCTGCTTTAAATAGGAATTGCCAAGCTCCAAAAAGTTTTCTATTCCCTTAATTCTCGGGCCTGCGATGCCCACAGACGACAACTCCTGAGTAAGCTCCGCCTGAAGCTTCAAGAATGAGTTTTTGGCGCGAACAAATTCGGAAGCGGTAAAATCAAAGTAATTTTTATCCGCATAATTTTCGCCGGGATTTTTTGCAACAAGATCCGAACATTCGTTGTAAAGCTTTTCGCCAAGCGCGATTCGCTCTTTGCCCAAGGGCAAAATTGAAGATGCAAACTCCAAGCCTGACTTAACGCTATCAAGACTGTTGCGCGCGTCCGCAAAATCCTCTTTAAGAACAGAAAGGCTATTTAGTTTTGCCTTTATATCCTTATCATTAGAATTTGTGCGCATATTTAGCGAGAACAGCTCTCCACTTAGGGTTGCAAGTCTATTTTGATTTTCATCTAGAATTTTGCCCGCCTCGTCCAATTTTTGCGAGGCCAGATTGTACTGCTTTAGGGCGGAGTCGGACAAATTCCTCGCCTCCTCTACGCTCTTTAAAACATCGCCTTGCGCAAATGCCGCAGCGGCGGCGGCTGCATAAGCACATACGCCCAATAAAATATTTGATGCAAACTTCATGGTTTTACCTTACTTCCTTTCGCAAGTTTAGACAAGCCAATACGAATATTATTTCAAATAAAGCTAGTGTAGAAATATATATTCATAAAATTATCGATTTTGGAACATGTTTATCCTTATATCAAGAATATTACCTTCCCTAAAATTCATAGCCTTATTCAGGATTTCATCGCCATTTCCGTCTATGAGGGCATCTATATGTTTTGTTAATTCGTCGCTTATACTTTCTGACGCAGATCTATAAAAGATGGAGGGCGTATGATCCACCGCATAATGAATTATCCCATCAACCTCGTATATGGGAGACTCTATCGTAGTCGGAACCGAAGTTTCTATTCCTCCATGTCTATCGCAACTTATGTCTATAATCATACTGTTGCGCCGCATTCGTTTAAGATCCTCCCTATAAACGATATGATCCTTTCTTCTTGTATCCCACAATATGGCATTTACGATTACGTCGAAATTACCAATCTCTTCCCGCAAGAGAGACTCTGTGTGTCGATTGTAACAAATAACGGAGGCCCCCATATAATCCAACGTCTTAATTGCCCCCCGAGCGACGTTTCCCCTTCCTAGTACAGCGACCCGCGTATTGTAGGGGAAAGTTCCGTAGCACATATACGCATGAAGTATTGCAGCCTCTCCAGCAATTTCGTTGTTGCGCCAAAAACAGTGCCTACCTTTATCATACATGTCTTCCCAGGCGTAGACGGATAACCCTCCGTTTATAATTTTGTCAGTTATATCTCTATTTTGGACGGCATGAATCCAACCGCAAACAGTCTGCCCTCTGAGATGTTCCAAATACTCAGCGTCGCCGACTTTAGGATCGCATATTATCTCCTGCATCAAAATCTCTTCTCTACTCGCGACTTTCACTCCTGCGGCTTCGTAGTCCGCATCCGTAAAACCAAGATCACGTCCGTAGTTTGTCTCAACTAAGATATACCCCTTGTTCTTTATCCTGGCTATGTGCTCAGGCAAGAGAGCTATTCTTTTTTCATTTTCTTTGTGACTTCTCGGAAACCCTATACTTTTCATACGAACAGACTGTTTTCTAAGCTTTTCTAAGTATTGATTCTTCGCCTCTTTTCAAGATTTTTTTTCCCTCATTGCGCAAATATAAACAAGAGTAATTATAAGAATCGTAATATACCATCAAAAGCAGAACTACATAAATTCAAAAGATTTAAGTCATAAGATATGACAGTACATATTGTCTTTGGAGATTCCATATCAACATCCCTCAGAATCTTCAATATATAAAAATTTTTATGCACGCATCAAACTACTGTTGCAATATAAACATATTTTGTCATAGATTCTCAAATAAAGATTCGGCCTCTAAAATAACTTTACTAGGAAATATAGAATCAATGAAGCTACTGCAGGTAAACACTGTCGTCAATTCTGGCTCAACCGGAAGAATTGCCGAGGGCATAGGCGAAGTTGCAATGCAAAATGGCTGGGAGTCCTACATTGCATTTGGAAGAAACCCGCGCCCTAGCAAATCAAAGACAATTCAACTCTGCAAGAGTTGGGAGCTCTACCCGAATGTGCTATATACGCGAATATTTGACAAAGACGGCGCCTTCTCCAAGCTCGGCACAAGGCGCCTGATATCCGCCATAGATGAAATAAATCCCGACATAATCCACCTGCACAATCTACACGGCTATTACCTCCATGTTCCGAGCCTGTTCGATTATCTTGTAAAACGAAACAGACCCGTAGTCTGGACACTGCACGATTGTTGGATTATGACCGGGCACTGCTGCTACTTTTTCGATTGCCGCAAGTGGGAAAAACACTGCTCAGATTGCCCCAGAAAAAAGAGTTATCCGGCCTCATACCTCTTCGACAATTCAGGGCAAAACCATTCGATAAAAATTGAATTTGCTCAAAAGGCTCGCAATTTTCTGCATCTGGTGCCCGTATCCGATTGGCTACGCTCAGAGCTAGAAAAATCCCACTTCAAGGACTGTGCTTCAACGACAATAAGAAATGGTATAGATCTGAACTCTTTCAAGACGCCAAAAAACCTCGATGCAATTAGGGCAAAATATTCACTTACCGCCCCAAAGTACGCGATATGCGTCGCAAATGTCTGGGGAGCTTCAAAGGGTTATGCGGATTTACCCAAAATTGCAAACCTTCTAAATAAACACAATGTTAAGTTAATCGTTGTAGGAACCTCAAAAAAGCAGACGGACGAATTAAAGTTGCATGGCATAATTCCAATATTGCGCACGGAAAACGTTGACGAATTGGCGGGCTTGTATTCTCTTGCAAACGTGTTTCTAAATCCGACAAATGTTGAGGCTCTAGGAATGGTTAATATGGAGGCCATCGCCTGCGGGACGCCCGTAGTAACCTACAACACCGGAGGGAGCCCCGAATCTATAGATGAAAATACGGGGGCAGTTGTAAAAGTCGGCGATGTCCGCGGAATGGTAAACGAGGCAATCAAAATTGTAAAAAGAGGCAAAGCCGCCTGCAAAGATGCCTGCCTAAAAAGGGCAAAAGATAACTTTTCAAAGGAACTTGCCTTCTCAAAATATATAAATCTATACAGCGAAATCCTAAAGAATGCCTGAGACTGCACTCACCTTGAAAAAATAATCTCCCCGGTTCAACTCAGGGCTCTTTTGAATACATCAATTTGATACTCCGGATTCCAGGAATTATCTATTTCTTCAAAACAATTTTTGCGGATAAGCTCCCTATCTTTCGAGTTGTCGAACCACTGCCCTATTTTCTGCGCGAGGGAATCCACATTGCCATATTCAAAAAAATCCCCGGTCTTGCCGCTTACGATAGACTCAAATTCGGGCATTTGCATCTTGAAATTATCGTGGGTTAAAACGGGGCAACCAAACATCAGCGAATGTATCGCCGTAAGCCCCACATTCCCCGGCGAAACGCACAAATCCGCGTTATATAAAAGCTCGGCATTTACCTTTTCATCATAGCAAGCTCCGTAAAACCAAACTTGATTTTCCAAGCCAAGTTCCCGACTCAGAGCCTGCAAGTCGGATTTCATACTGCCGTCGCCCACCAAAGTTAAATTGTATATGCGCCCCTCCGACTTTAAAATAGCAAGAGTGCGCAATATCATATCCAGCGATTTTACCTTTGTAAGCCTTCCCAAAAAAATCAGGTTGGGATTCTCGTTTTTAAAATGATTTCGGTAAACATCGCTTCCGGAAAGTTTTTCTCGCAAATCAAGCTGCACCGCATAGTTTAGAGAGTTGTGGATTACAAACAAGCTCTTGGGGTCAAACCCCTCTTTAATCATCAATTCCCGCGCATAGTTTCCGTATAAAAAAACGCCGGCTCCAAGCTTAAAAAATATCTTTTTTAATATTTTCTTTAAGAACCCCTCTCTTCCATACCAACCGTGAGTCCAAAAAAATACGCGCTTTTTCGGGTAGAATTTTGACAGTATTAAAAACAGCCATGTGCTGATGCAAAAGGGTTCGCCCAGTATTATGTAATCGTCGCAATCCTCCCAAAGCAAAGGCAAGACGCCCTCTTGCCAATAAAACGGAGCGCGAATAAAAATTTTATTCTTAAGCCTGCGGCAGCGCTTAAGCTTGCCCGTATCAAAACTTAATATGTCCTTTACTCCAACAGGCTTTTCGCCAAAGGCAAATGCGCAATCAAACTCTTCGTCTATCCTCTTATAAATAGACTCCCGATAGTGGGACGCGCAATTTGATATGCAGCAAACCCGCCTCATTCTAGCCTATTCTTATGTATTTAAAACCATCTAAATCCGAGAGCGAAAGCACATTGCGCCCGTCTATTATTACGGGATTCTCACACATAGAATCGCGTATCCTCTTCCAATCGGGCATTCTAAACTCCTTCCACTCAGTAACGTGAAATATCGCACACGCGCCCTTTGAGCAGTCGTAAATGTCCTTCGCGTAACTAACCACATCGCCTATCCTGCGCCTGCATTCATTCATTGCCACGGGATCGTAAACCGTAACTTCGCAAGCAGCTTTTAAGAGGCTATCTATTAAAACTAGCGAGGGAGCCTCGCGCATATCGTCTGTCCCCGGCTTGAAAGACAAGCCCCAAACCGCAACTTTTTTACCTTTTAAATTGTCGTCAAACTCAGCCTTGAACTTTTTGAAAAGCAAGTTCTTTTGCGCCTCGTTAACTTCCTCCACCGCCTCCAAAACCTTTAACGGGTGGCCGTACTTGTGCGCAGTCTTTATAAGAGCCTTTACGTCTTTCGGAAAGCAGGAGCCCCCATAACCGCAGCCCGCGTACAAAAACTTTGAACCTATACGGCTGTCTGAGCCCATCCCCTGCCTTACCATATCCACGTCTGCCCCGACAAGCTCGCAGAGATTTGCGATGTCGTTCATAAACGATATGCGAGTTGCAAGCATCGAATTTGCCGCGTATTTTGTCATCTCAGCCGACGCTATATCCATAAATATGACTCTAAAATTCTGGACTAGAATCGGCTTGTAAAGTGATGTCATAAGCTCCTTAGCTCTCTCGCTATCCACACCCACAACAACTCTGTCGGGACGCATAAAATCCTCTATGGCGCTGCCCTCCTTCAGAAATTCCGGATTTGAGGCAACGTCGAACTCTATCTTTTCGCCCCTTTTGTCTAGTTCCCCCTGAATCGCCCCTCGAACCATCTCGGCAGTACCTACGGGAACTGTGCTCTTTGTAACTACAAGGACGTATTTCTTTAGATTCTTACCTATCGTGCGCGCAACGTCCAAAACATACTTTAAGTCCGCGCTACCGTCTTCATCGGGTGGAGTTCCCACTGCGGAAAATACCACATGCACATCGTCTAAGACAGAAGCCAAATCTGTGGAAAAGTGAAGCCTGCCGGCTTTTACATTGCGCTCCACAAGACTATCGAGATTGGGTTCGTAAATTGGAATTTCGCCTTTCAGCAGAGCATTTATCTTTTTAGCGTCAACATCCACGCAAAACACATTAACCCCCATCTCCGCAAAACAAGCCCCGGTCACAAGACCGACATATCCCACTCCTACGATAGCTATGTTCATATTCTATTCCACTTCTAAAAAACCATCCGTATAATCTCAAAGCTAACGCTACGGCGCAATACAAAAAATCATCTTTTCGAACTTGAGTTATTTTTATAAGTCTTAAGGTATTGCGCTTCCACGTTATCACATCCGTTTGAACCACATAGGAAATAGAATATACTTGCTTTCACGATGCGATTTAGAGCACAGGACGCTATATTATCCCTATGCCCAAGGCGAACTTTAATTTTATTCTTAAATAATACGTTTCCTATTAAAAAAAAGCCTTATCTCTGTCAACACTTGTGAAATTCATCTATGAATCGTTTAGAATTCATAAGCATTGCAAGTACAAATGCGACATGACTTTTGTCACTGCCAAAAGATTCGAGCTTTATGCCTTAAAAATTTTCATGTAGATAGTTTCTATGTAACTTCAAAAATTCTCCATAAGAAATACACTGGCAGATAGATTTACATTTGGCTTTCAACACACTAGAAAACAATATATTAGAATAGCTGGAATTTGTGTACAAAATCATTGTCGCAAAACGCCTCCATAAAAAGTATCAAATTGAGAACAAATATAAAGCGCTTAATTTCAAACAAGTGAAAGGAATATGATCATAAAGACTTCTACCTATATCAGAGACTCTATATTACTTGCGATAATACATATATGAGTAACAATGATGGTAACAACATGGATTCTTTAAGAACACTCGAAATATCATCCATTGTAATTTCTACGTAGCTCCTTTTTCAACCTCTATTCTGGTGGATAATTCCCGAGAATAGTTATCAAGAGATAAAAAAAATTAGAAGCAAACTCTAATTAGTAAATACCATATTAATATCATATATTACCAAAGAACGGAATAAATCGCTTCGAGAAGTTCTTCATATGCAACACTATTCCGATAGCTTTAACCCTAACAGCTAGATTTTGCTCGACCTTGACTGACCTTTATTAGATTTCGTCTGTAAAATTAAAACCAGAGACGAAATCTTTAAAAAGATCTCATAAAATTCACCCCAAAAAAAGAGTAAAAAAAGGCATAATGATATATATATTCATTCTAAACATCGGCACTTATTGAATTGTAAATGTACTAATATTTCCTTAAAATATATGCCGCCAAATGGCGAAATCTTATGCGTCATTTTACTCAAATCTGCAAAAAATAACGAGATCCTAAAAAAAAGAAGTACAGATATATGAGAAATCATTGAGGAATTGGCTTGCCGTACAAATCTGTGAAATTTTATAAAATACAGCTTACAATAGAATCCAAAACATACACTTGTGACATCCCGCTACAAAAAGGTTAAATGAACGAGAACGATAAATCATTATCGCGTGCGAATAAAAAGCGCATAGCAAAAAACACCATCTATCTTTACGTGCGCACATTCTTGGTAATGTGCATAAATCTCTACGCCTCTCGACTGCTGCTGCGGGAACTCGGAGAGGAGGATTTCGGAGTTTACAGTGTCGTCGGAGGAGTTGTAGTACTATTTTCATTCCTAAACGTGGCCATGGTGATTGCAACCCAGCGCTACCTGAATTTCGCAATGGGAAAAAATGACAGCGCGCTTGTGGAAAAAACCTTTAACCTCAGCCTTGTTTTGCATTGTGCGATATCGCTGATAGCCCTCGTCCTCTCCGAGACAATCGCACTTTGGTTTTTCAATGCAAAAATAGACATTCCGGAAAACTCAAAATTCGCGGCAAACATAGTCTATCAATTCTCCGTATTTACGACTATAATAGGCATTTTGACCGTTCCATACAACGCCCTTGTCATCGCGACGGAGAGAATGAAATTTTTGGCCCTTTCAGGCGTTTTAAACGCCCTCCTAAAGCTCGGCTCGACGGTGCTACTGGTTTTTCTCGCTTCGCAAAAGGTAATATATTATTCCCTCTTCATATTTCTATCGTCGATCGCGATTCTTGCCATAAACATATGTTTCTGCAAGGTAAACTTTAGAGAAATAAGATACAAGTTTACCTGGGACAGAGATTTCTTTAAAGAAATAACGAGCTTTGCCATATGGAATTTGATGGACAGCGTCTCGTCCATTATAAAAATTCAAGGTCTGAATGTGCTCTTAAACACGTTCTTCGGTGTTGTGGTAAACACCGCGTTCGGGCTTGCGATGCAGGCGGGGGGGGCGGCATCGACATTCATAGCAAATTTTCAAACAGCCTTCCGCCCGCAAATAGTAAAATACTGGACAGGCGGCAAACACGCGCTCTTTGTCGAGAACATATTCTGGGCCTCAAAATTCTCCTTTGTGCTCGGATCAATAGTAACGCTTCCCCTTTTGATCAACAGCCGCTATGTACTGTCTCTATGGCTTGGAAAATTCCCCGAAATAACGACGCCCTTCCTCGTGCTGATTCTCCTATCATCGATGGTAGACCTCATATCGGCGCCTATTTCAATGGGGATGTCGGCTTTCGGAAGGATAAAATTGTATCAACTTGTCGCCCTGCTTGCAAATTCCTCCGTGATCTTGCTAGCATATTTGTGGCTGGACCTCGGTTTCCAGGCGGTAGACGTATTTTACATAAAGATACTAATGGGACTATTGCTGATGCTTTTTAGAATAGTGTACGGCTCGCGCAAATTGGGATTTTCAGCCCTGGGCTTCTTTTATTCGTGTGTATTTAAAACAACATTCGCCTTTGCATTGACCTGGTGCGCAGTAGAATTTTCCTTTGCAAAAGCCGGGGATCCTGTGCGGCTATTTTTCGGCAGCTCGGCGGCGATAGCACTGTTTCTGATACTGACATTCGCAATGCTTGCGCCGAGCGAAAGACAATCAATCTCCGCTCTTATGAAGAGCAAGATTCCGGCGAGCATCTCGAGGCGGTAGGAGGATTTAGACCTTGACAACGCCATGGCCATAGTTCTTAGTATTTCATTTGCATATTCGATCATGACTTTTTTTAAAAAAATAAAGCAGATACTGATTAAATCGAAACTGACACGGGCAATATTCTTCTGGTTTGATCGCCGGTTTTTTTCGCTGATAACCAGAATCTCTCCAACGTTAAATTCGAAATTGCGCTTTTATTTTGCCTTCGGAAGACCTCTCAACCTCAAAAATCCGCAGTCTTTCAATGAAAAATTGCAGTGGTTGAAGCTCAATAATTACCAGTACAACCCATTGGCCTGGCAGTGTGCGGACAAATTCAGAGTACGTGAATATGTAAAATCCATAGGAGAGGGTGATATTCTTACAAGACTAATAGCTGTTTACGACAAGGCCTCCGACATAGACTGGAATGCACTTCCCGACAGTTTTGCGATAAAGACAAACCACGGATGCGGTTCAAACATAATTTGCCCCGACAAATCAAAGTTGGACAAAGAGGAAGCACGGAGGAAGTTGGACGCATGGATGCGCAAAGATTTTCACCTCCGATATTCCGAGATGCAGTACAAGCATATAGACAGAAAGATTGTTTGCGAGGAATACATAAGGGACGAAAACTATCCGCTGCCGCGCGATTATAAATTCTATTGCTTCAACGGGAAGGCGAAAGCCGTCATGGTATGTCTGGACAGATTTTTGGGAAAAGCCAAATATTACCTGCTTGATAGAGAGTGGAACTTGTTGAGAATAAACCCGGCGGGCGCCAAGGCTCCCGAGGGCTTTTCGATTGAAAAACCGAAAGACATGGATAAGATGTTCGACTTGGCCGACAAACTATCCAAACCTTTTCCCTTTGTTCGCGTTGATCTATACAACGCCGGCGAAAAGATATACTTTGGAGAGATGACTCTTACCCCCTGCGGATGCTTGGACAGCAATTACCTGCCCGCCGGTGAAAAACTCTTTGGTGAAATGTTGACATTGAAAGCGGAAGGCAAATAGTGAAGCTTAAGCACTAGGCGTATCCAAGTTCACCCCTGCAATCTTTCCGCAGCAATAAAAAACGCATTCAAAAACTTTATTAAAACTTGATGGAAATACCCACAAAAGACGAGAATGTTGAAATAGTAGCCGCAAATTTGCCGTCAGAAGGAGGAAAGAACAACGATTCCTGAAAAATTTGTCAATTTTTAGAAGCACCGGCAGCCAATCCGGAACGTGGCGTGAAAGAAGCCAAAGCTTTACAAGTCGCAGCACGGAATCTAACCCCGCAAGCTTATGTAGAAAATTTTGAAGATTTCGCAAATTTTCACCGCGCCTGCGGCAAGTATGGAGTATCAACAGAAAATACATTATGGAATATACACAAGCCACAATTGATAGTCGAGTGTATTTGAACACTCCCAAAATAAACTTTTTGAGTTTCCTGTGCTCGCTAAACTTGGTTTTAATATTTGCCGGTTACCAAGCTTCAACCGTCTTGCTAATACCATTGGGCTTTGGAGCCAGCAGCCAGTTGGTTACAATACCGTACAGAATTTTCGCCTTTGCCGTCACATCTTGCGTACTTTTGATTAATTTGTTCTCGCCAAAAATAAAGAGGGAAGACATTTCAATACCAATAGTTCTGTACTTTATTTGCGCTTCGCTGTTTCTTATACGGGCTTTAGTGTTGTCGCAGTCCGCCGGCTTTTTCCAGATTGAAGGAGATCCCAGAAAGACTTTCTACTTTCTATTCTACGGCTTCCTTGCTCCCCTGTCGGTATTCTTTAGTTTCAGGCGCATAAATATTCGATTCACACTTATATTGGCATTCTTTCTCATATTTTTTACATCTATTTTCACCGTATTCTTCGGCGTAAGCGACGTTGGAATTTTTACCAGTGCAACTGATATCAGAACCGGTTCTACTGCCCTGTTTACGATCGCCGTAGGCTATCTGGGAGTATCGCTATATCTACTCGGATTGACAATCTCTCTTGAGAAGAGCTTTAATATTGTGCTGAGAGTCATAGCGGCATTTGGAATATTGTTTGGGATATATACCATGCTAAAAAGCGGCAGCCGCTCGCCGCTTATAGCATTTGTGTTTGTCACTTTTATTTTCTTATTTATAAATAGAATCAACCTCCTGTTGGGAATGATCCTCTTGGGATTCGCAGGAATCTTTGTATACGTATTTAGATTTGAGTTGACGACTCTGACCGGATACATATCGCCGGCTATTGAAGCTCGAATGAATGCCTTCCTGTTTGACGGCGACTCCTCCGGCAGACTTGAACTGTACGCCATGGCTTGGAAAGACTTTTGCGAACATCCGATTTTTGGAACAATGCAGTATTCCCTGCCGGGATATCACTCCGCGATTATGGACCACTTTGCCTCGATGGGGTTTTTATTCGGCATAACAATGAACGTTATTTGCATAATCAGCCTGTTTTGCGCCATTGAAATTGTGAAACTGAGAAAACAATTCCCGTACAGTTACTGGTTGGCGCTCTTGTCCATAATGTACTTTGTCTATAATATGTTCTTTGGAGCACTGCCGTTCGTAAGCAAATACGACTGGTCGTCAACAATAATTTTAGTGTTCATGCTTGCGGCTTCGTTTAAGAAAAATCGCATGGCGCCGCGGAATTATCAGCCATAGCAGAGAAAAACATGCGACCTCCCGGCGGCGTGTATTTAATTCTTATTGCGTCGGAAACTGCGTCGAAAGAATTTCCACTTCGCGTAAAGTTTAAAATAAAGCTGCGGGAATCTATCTGAATTGGTAAATTCAGAATAGTGTTGCACGGCCCACGCTCTTCCGAATGTTCTAAAATTAACATTCTCGCTCGAAAAATGCTCCGAAGCGCCATCCAAACTTCAACACTGAAGAACATACCTTAAATTCCGGAAACTCGACCACTCCCAAGGAATACATTCAAGGTAGAAAATTTAATCTCCGCACCCGGGACATTAAAACGCCGAAGTAAGTTCACATACTCCATTTATTGTTGACTTTTATATGTAACATTGAAGACTCGCACAAAATCGCATCGAATATGAAAACCGCTTTAATCACAGGAATAACGGGGCAGGACGGCTCTTATTTAACGGAGCTACTCTTGGAGAAAGGATACACCGTACACGGCATAATCCGCCGCTCAAGCTCTTTTAACACCGGCAGAATCGACCACATTTATAATGACAAGTCTTTTGAAGGCAGATTCTTCCTGCATTACGGAGACCTAACAGACTCCTCCAACCTAAACAGAATCCTCGAAAAGACCCACCCCGACGAAATTTACAACCTCGGCGCCCAAAGCCACGTAAAGGTGAGCTTTGAAGTTCCCGAATACACGGCGGATGTCGATGCAATCGCAACCCTCAGATTCCTAGACGCAATAAAGGATGTGGGGCTTGTTAAAACCACAAAGTTCTATCAAGCCTCAACCTCCGAGCTCTTTGGGCTCGTTCAGGAAGTTCCGCAGCGCGAAACCACCCCCTTTTATCCGCGCAGCCCCTACGCAGTCGCCAAGCAGTACGCATTTTGGATTGTGAAAAACTACCGCGAGGCCTACGGGATTTTCGCCTCAAACGGCATACTCTTTAACCACGAATCGGAGCGCCGCGGCGAAACTTTTGTGACGCGCAAAGTCACGCGAGCAATGGGTAGGATAAAGCTGGGCCTGCAAGACAAGCTCGTGCTCGGCAATATGGACTCCAAGCGCGACTG
Organism: uncultured Opitutales bacterium; assembly: GCA_900552245.1. Taxonomy (GTDB): domain Bacteria; phylum Verrucomicrobiota; class Verrucomicrobiia; order Opitutales; family Intestinicryptomonadaceae; genus Intestinicryptomonas. Next base: position 14,460 of record URYY01000005.1, read on the forward strand.
GGGCTACGCCCCCGAATACGTCGAGGGCATGTGGCGCATACTGCAGGCCGACAAACCCGACGAATTTGTTCTTGCCACAAACGAGACCCACACAGTCCGCGAATTTGCCGAACTTTCCGCTGCAAGACTTGGAATGACAATAGAGTGGCAGGGCGAAGGTGCGAATGAAATAGGAGTCTGTAAGGAAACAGGGAAAACAATAGTAGAGGTTTCGCCGCGCTATTACAGACCCACGGAGGTTGATTTGCTATTGGGCGACCCAACTAAGGCGAAGAATGAACTCGGTTGGCAGCCCAAGACTACGTTCAAAAAGCTTGTAGAAATCATGACCGACTACGACTTTAAGCTCGCAGAATCCGAACTACCACTCAGCTAACATCAAACTATCTATTTATTTTGGAGTTTATTGGGAGGCCTGTTGATTGCAGTCTCCCTTTTTTAATATGCGCAATTTTCTTCTGATTTGCTCTATGGACTCTAGTAGATGCGCTCATCAAACCTTATCACACCAATAAATATGCGGATAGACAAAAGATAGGACTGCCACTATCGCAACAAGAATAAGTCTAGTTAACGAATCAGGCATAATAACAACAAGCAAAAGCATCGCTATTACCGAAAAGCAGCCACCTTGGCTGCAGACAAATACGCCTTTTTATTGGGAAGATTTGCTGGGAAGCAGGCGATGAGGCATAAGATGTAAAGGCATGTAATAACAATTAGATACATCACACACCGAAATAAAATCATGACATGCACGAATTTTCATTATTATACATACAGAATACAATAAAAAACAGCGTGGGGCGTTTATATCGCAGCATATAATCATACGGTTTACAAGAGTCATAGATCTAGCAGAGAAGTTAGCAGAAATATGCACATATACAGTTTTATAATATAAGCGATCTCTAAAAGTTCGAGAAAATAAAATCTATGAAGAAATAATTATATATCAAAATCTTATTTTTATGCACGTCATAAGGTTTGCATATCTTGATTTATTGAATGTACAAAACTTAGAAATTATAGCATAAAAATTGAGAAAAAATACCACGATTACCATCATAACTCATAATAACTGATTTTAGGTAGATTCCGATAGTCAGTGCAAAAAGATAAAGAGAGGCTTAAGTGAGGAACTTAAATTTTGCCCAAAGATGTTTTATATAAGAATAAATCTATAAAACAAAGAAAGAGCTATCATCGCACAACTTGGCACAGCTGGTCTTAATTATGAACATGTGCAAGGCCTTAAAATTCCAGAAAGAGATAGCCCAATCACCACGTGTCGATTTCTACAATCTCAAGATAGTTGCGACGCAACATATCTGAGATACACGGTTATATTGCAATCATAGCGAAGCTCACGGCAAGAATCAGGCGTTACTTTGTAACTGATTTCCGAGAGGAGAGAAAGCGACATGTTAAGTAAACGTGCTTTTATGCTTGATTTTAATGGTGTATTTTCGTACATAACGCTCGTTGAGTATGTGTATCGTCTTTGCGAATGAAAGCAGAATATGAATTTACGCGTCGGAAAGCTTGCGCAAGCCAAAGCACTGCCTACCTTTCAAGCCCCTCGCACTTGCTATTCCTAATTTCGATTTTTCTTTGTCTATGGGGAACATCGGGGACGCGCCCGTGGTCGCTATTAGCAATGTTAGCATGCACATCTGCAGCCTTTATAGCCCTGCTATGGAGGAGAAAACCGGATTTGTCTATATTTACAAAGAGGGAAATATCGCGCAATCCATTTTTAATATCAGGCCTGTCCATACTTGCAGTCACGATAGTCCAGTTTTTAAATCCGGACGCAATTGTTTACGAATACATGGGCCACCAGACGGTGCAAAACATGGCTCATGTCAGCTTTCTACCAAGCGGAATAATTAGGGATTGGGGGTATAATGACACCTTTTACACCCTGCTTGGCCTCCTCGCAACATGGTACTTCGCGCTGGTATCATGGACGCTTTTAAAGGAAATAAACTTTGCAAATCTAACCTTGAGATTCTTTGCGGCAAACGGCTTTTTAATGGCGATATTTGCAGTAGTGCAAAAGTGCTTAGGTCTAAAAAGCATGTATGGAATAATCCCTTCGGAATTAGCTTTCTACGGTTCGTTTTTCCACCAGAATTCCGCGGGATACATGTTGATTTTGGCCTGCTCTGCAAATCTTGCGTGCACATATTTGGCTCTGAGAAGTCGTAAAATTGCCCAAGGTATCATATGGGGGATAATGTCAGTCTCCTGCGCGCTCTCGGCGACGTTTTCAGGAAGTGCCGGAGTAGTGCTCTCTGTATTCTTGTTCGCGGTGTTCCTATGCACATCCATTATTTACATTTTCCTAAAGCGCCTTCTTGGCCCCATAAAATCACTTATCGCTACTCTGATATTATTCACTATTGCAACAAGCTCCACAGCTTTCATATTTCAGCGGCAGATAAGCGACAGAATAAACTTTGAGCTGACAAACGTAAACGCATCTCTGGCACCCAGAATCAGGCTAAACGAATATACGCTGGAACTGTTCAAGGAAAATCCCATATTTGGCATTGGGGGAGGAACATACGCAATAAGGGTCCAAGCCATGTTGGTCAATTCCGGGAAATTACAAACTTTGGGACAGGTCAGAAAAATTTCAAACGCCGCCCACAACGACCCGTTCCAGTACTTATGCGAATACGGGCTTTTGGGCGCGGCATTTATTGCGTATGCAGTAGTTCTTTGGATTTCCGCTATTTTTAGGCGGAGAACTTGGCTTACATACGGCAATTTTCTAATAATCTTGGGTCTTGCCATAGTTGGAGCGTCATCGATTGTTGACATACACCTGCACATACCGGCCATTATGTGCGCCTTCGTGCTTCTAATTTCACTAAGCGTGTCGAACCTGTGCAAACAAATATGAGAGCTATTTTTTTTAAAGTTCTAGTTTCGCTTATTGTGCTTGCATTTCTAGCGTTGGCAATGCACAACGAATTTTGTCCAAATAGCTCGCGTTCTTCAGACAACGCCAGAGCATTTGCCTACGCAGCTGCGGAAGCCGGCCTCACGGATTTGGCAATTGAGAGTTTAAAGTACGCAAATTTTGATAAGCACAAGGCGAATATAAATGCGAGCATTGCCTTCAGTATATACAAGGATTCGCCGAAGGCATCTCTCGATTTCGCAAATAAAGCAAAACCCTTTGATAAAAATTCTTTTTTGAAGCGAAAAATCGTATTCGACATAGGCAGGGAACCCGATTTTATGGCCGGACTATTGGAATACAAATATGTCGATAGCATATCAGAAATTTCCAATATAGAGGATCGCATACTACCCCTGTATGTACTTGGGGAAAAAATTGGGCTAAAGGGTGAGCGCTACAAGTCAGAAGCGTTTAGACTCTTGGATTCCCTTCCAAAAGACGACTATAAAACGGAGCTTGCCATGGAAGTTATGAAAGAGAGCCTTAGTGCGGACAAGCCGGAAGATTTCTACAGAGCTTTCAAGGACAGCCTTCCAAATTTTGAATTGGATAACATCTCATTTCACGCGCTACTTAAAAAGAATTTTGCGGATTACATAAAGCAGCGGAAAGATATGCCCAACGACAAGAAATATCTGCTCAGATTTCTATCTGCAAAACAGAGTCTTCAAAGTGGCGATGTGAATAAATTTGGCGAGCAACTCATATATATGCCGCTAAGATATGGATTCGCTTGGGAATGTGGAACCTTGAGAGGTTTCAATTACCCGACACTGGCCTTAATTGCAAAGCTATACAAATACGACAATATCGCGCAAACCTACATTTCAAAGGCTCAAAGCGACGAGATTATTGAGGTTAATTATAAGGGTTTAAAAACTTATATCCCATTTCTAGTTGCTGTTCTACTCGAGTTTGAAATGCGCGACGATGCAGTAAAAATTGCCTATAACTACCCGCAATTAAGAGATGAATTGGTGTCTGTAATGCTGAAAAACCCACCTAAAGACAGGCGTAAATTGGAACAAATTTTAAATATTATCCGAGACGGTAAAAACTGAGAAGAACACAGAGCTTTGCCCATTCCATAGAGTCGAAAAATTTTTAACAAAAAAAGAGCCGCTCCCCATAGGAGCGACTCTCTAGAAATTCAATTCAAAAGGAACTTAAGCGAGCTTCTCTGCGCTCTTTACTAAAGCCGCAAAAGAATCTGCCTTCAAAGCCGCTCCGCCGATCAAGCCACCGTCGATGTCCTTCTGAGCCAAGAGCTGGTCTGCATTCTCGGGCTTCATAGAACCGCCGTAGAGAATCTGCATTCCCTCTGCAGTTTCATCGCCAAACATTCCAGCCAAAACCTTGCGGATTTCTGCGTGAACTTCCTGAGCCATTTCCGGAGTTGCAGTCTTGCCAGTGCCGATAGCCCAAACAGGCTCGTAGGCGATTACCACGTTTGCAGCCTCAGCGCTCGTTAGCGACTCCAAACCGCCCTTAGTCTGCGCGGAAACTACATTTATGGTCTGACCGGCCTCGCGCTGCCCCAAGGTTTCGCCAACGCACAATATAGGCTTAATGCCGGCTAATAGGGCGGCCTTTACCTTCTTGTTTATCAGGCAGTCGCACTCCTTGAAGTACTCGCGCCTCTCGCTGTGACCCAAGATGACGTAGGTGCAACCCAATTCCTTTAGCATATCTGCGGAAATTTCGCCGGTGAAGGCGCCGCTTTTTTCAAAGTACATATTCTGCGCGCCGAGCTTTACAGTCGACCCTGCCAACTCTCTCGATACCGACTCCAAGGAGGTGAACGTGGGGCATACCGCTATATCGACGCTCTCAACTTTGCCCACAGCCTCTACAACGCCCTTTGCGAGCGCCGCGGCTTCAGACGAAGTCTTGTTCATTTTCCAATTTCCCGCTATAAAATATCTGCGTGCCATCTTTATTCCTTTCTTAAAAATACTACTTGTCGCTCAGAGAGACAACGCCCGGCAATTCCTTGCCTTCCAAGAACTCCAATGAAGCGCCGCCGCCTGTCGATACGTGCGACATTTTGTCGGCCAAACCGCTCTTGTTGACTGCAGCGACGCTGTCGCCACCGCCTATTATGGAAATGCCGCCGTTTGCCTTTACGCTCGCAACTGCCTCGCAAACGCCAAAAGTGCCCTTGCTGAATTTTTCCATTTCAAAGCAACCCATGGGGCCGTTCCACACTACTGTCTTTGCGTTCTTAATAGCGTCGCTATAAAGCTCAACCGTCTTGGGACCGATATCAAGACCCATCCAACCTGCGGGGATATCCTGACCTACAATCTGAGTATTTGCGTTCGGGTCAAATTTATCCGCCGCAACATTGTCTATGGGAAGCAGGAACTTTACGCCCTTTTGCTTTGCCAAGTCCATCATTTCCTTAGCGTAGCCGAGTTGGTCGTTCTCGCAGAGCGAGTTTCCAATTTCGTGCCCCATCGCCTTTAGGAAAGTGTAGGCCATGCCGCCGCCTATGATGAGCGTGTCAACCTTATTTAGCAGATTTTTAACAACTGCAAGCTTGTCTGAAACTTTCGCGCCGCCCAAAATTGCAACGAAGGGGCGAACCGGATTTTCGACAGCGGAACCCAAGTAAGCGATTTCCTTTTCCATCAAGAAGCCCGCAACAGAGGTTCCGATGTACTTTGTTATGACCGCTGTGGACGCGTGGGCTCTGTGTGCAGTTCCGAATGCGTCGTTGCAGAAAATATCGCCGTAGGAGGCAAGCTTCTTTGCCAATACTTTCTGCTCTTCTTTCAATGCGGCCTTGCGAGCCTTAAAATCCTCGTCGCTCTCGCCTTCCTTTTGCTTGCACTTTGCCTGCTCTTCTTTGTGGTAGCGGGTGTTCTCGAGCATTACGATGTCGCCGGGCTTCATAGCGGCAACCTGAGCGTCCGCCTTGGCGCAATCGTCTACAAATGTAACGGGCTTATCCAAGAGCTTAGATAGGTAGTCTGCTACGATTTTCATCGTCGTATCGGGCGTGATTCCCTTTTCGTCGGGCCTGCCCATGTGGGACATCAAAATAAGGCTTCCGCCATTTTCAAGAACGTACTTTATCGAAGGCAATGCGCCTTTAATTCTTGTGTCGTCCTTTATAACGCCCTCTTTTACGGGAACGTTAAAATCGACGCGCATTATAACTTTCTTACCTTTTAAGTCAACGTCGCGAAGTGTTTTTTTATTCATGCTTTTACCTTCTTAGCTTTGTTTTTAAGTAAAATAATGCCCCGATAATGAACTAATTTGGCAATATTGCAACATCTTTATCCGCAAACTTTACCCCAAAGAGCACTCTAATGTGAATTCTTACAGCATAATAGCTAGCTTAACTTATTGTGCGCCAAGGCGCAAAAAAATTACCGATGTCCTGTATTAGATACGCAATTGCAAAATTGGGCTGCATAATTCTGCAAAGGTTAGTTCTGCTGCGGAATGACAATATGAAGAACGCTGGGCTAGAATGTAAAAATATCTTTTATGGATTACAGCTCCTAAATTTGAAAAGTTTTATGCTTTGACTTAAAAAAAGCAGATTCATCAAGAAACTTTTGATAACTTCGAGATTAGCAAGGTGTACAAGCCCCATTAACTTTTAACTGCAAATTCAAGTTAACTCTCTAATGAAATGTAAAAAATTAACGGCAAATTATTATGGTTGCACCACTATACACATCGCTTTTTTAAAAATTAAAATTGCCCCCCCCAAAAAAAAGAAATTAAAACGCAAAAAAAAGGACGCCCCTCGGGCGCCCCCTTTTAAAGTTTGAAAAATCAACTTACTTGCTGATAACGCGAGCCATTTCGAGAACCTTGTTCGAATAGCCCCATTCGTTGTCGTACCAAGAGATGACCTTGACGAAAGTCGGGTCGAGCTGTATGCCGGCCTTTGCGTCGAAGATTGAAGTCTTGGGGCAGTCGCGGAAGTCTGTAGAAACAACAGAGTCTTCTGTGTAACCCAAGATGCCCTTGAGTTCGCCTTCGGAAGCTTCCTTCATAGCAGCGCATATTTCTTCGTATGTGCAAGCCTTGTTGAGCTCTACAGTGAGGTCAACAACAGAGACGTCTGAAGTGGGAACGCGCATTGACATGCCGGTCAACTTGCCATTGAGCTCGGGGAGAACCTTGCCAACAGCCTTAGCAGCACCTGTCGAGGAAGGAATGATGTTCTCGAGGATACCGCGGCCACCGCGCCAGTCTTTCTTGGAAGGACCGTCAACAGTCTTCTGAGTAGCTGTTGCAGCGTGTACTGTTGTCATCAAGCCGCGCTTAATGCCAAACTTTTCATTGAGGACCTTAGAGATAGGAGCCAAGCAGTTTGTCGTGCAGGAAGCGTTGGAGATGATCTTCTGGCCTGCGTAGGTCTTGTCGTTAACGCCATATACAAACATCGGAGTAGCGTCCTTAGAAGGAGCCGACATAATGACCTTCTTAGCACCGGCCTTGAGGTGTGCAGAAGCGAGCTCTTCTGTGAGGAAGAAGCCTGTGGATTCTACAACAACGTCTGCGTCAACTTCATTCCATTTCAAGTTTGCGGGATCCTTCTCAGCTGTGAGGCGGATCTTCTTGCCGTTTACAATCATGAAGTTGCCTTCAACCTTAACGTCGCCTTGGAATCTGCCGTGTACTGAGTCGTACTTGAGCATGTACGCCAAATATTCCGGGTCGAGGAGGTCGTTGATGCCAACGATCTCAATGTCTTTTGAGAAGTTTTCCACTGCTGCGCGGAAAACCATGCGCCCGATTCTGCCGAATCCGTTAATACCTACTTTAATTGCCATGTTAGTTTCCTCTTTATGGATTAATTAGAAATTTAAGTTCGCGATTATGACTCAATAACTTTTGCTGTCAAACATTTTTTGCAAGCGCCAAAAGAGCGGCGCATCGAAATCCGTATGAATGCAAACTACCTCGGCCCCCTGTCGTACATGACAAGGCTTGCAGGCCTTTCGCTTGCGTTTTCCATTCTTGGAAGCTCAAAGAAGAAAACCACTATGCGCTTTGTGGTCCAAAAGCTGTAACTTTTTGTAAGCAAAAGTTTTGGGGCCTTGGGGTTCTTTAGATCATACATTCTCAAAGTGCATACCTTTATCTCGTCGGCATCTCCGCTGAACTTCTTAGAATAACTTTCAAAAGGATCGAGCTTTGCAAAGCTCTTATCTGCCGCAAGCCCTAGCTTGTAGGGCGATACATTCACCACAGACAGGCTTGCCAGCGGCATCTTTTTTAAGGAGATGTCAACAGCTTTTGCGAGAATCTTCCCCTCCTCATTTGCAAAAATAAGCACGATAAAGTCGCGCAAATCCTCGACGTTTACACTGAATACCTCGTTAAAGTAAACCGTCTTGCCGTCCTGCTTTCTATCGTAAAACTTAAGCTCCTTCACAGGCTTTGAGGTGTATCTGGTGTACAGGTCTCGGCTGGCAGAGGCCTTGACGGGAGCAAAAAATGTTCCTGTATCAACATAGAACTGCCTGTCCTTGCCGTCTAGTGACAAGAGCCCATAAGAGGCCTGGTTTTCATTAGCCGGTGTCCATTTAAAATCGGCAGGGGCGTCCTGCCCCGTGAGCACAGCAGCTCCCGACTGGGCTTCCTGACCCAACAGAGACAGTGTGAGAGCCACAAAAAAGAGACAAAATACCCCGAACTTTTTAAGCAAGCACTTTTCTACCATATATATATCAAAGCAAGATGTTTGTAAAATTTAAATTTGAATATTTATACAGCTAAAACTGCCAGAATCAAGACTATTCTGTACTTTTTAGTTGCAATAAAGTCGAAAGATGCATAGCTTCAAGGAACATTTACTATTTATCTTACTTACGCAACGGCTGTTATTCAACGTTCCAAACCTTACTTCATCTAAAATAATGCAAAACAAAGCTAAAACAACGAAGCGCTCTGCCTTTGCCCTGGTTCTGGCAATAGGCGCTATGGCGTTTATGGTTCTGCTTACGCTCACGCTATCGTCCATAGTTTCTTCAAAATTGCGCATATTAAATTCCCAAAAGCAAGCCAGACAGGCGAGAGCCAACGCCCTGCTAGGCATGAGCGTGGCAATATCAGATTTGCAGCGCACCCTCGGCAAGGATAATGCAATCTCTTTCCAAGCCTCCATATTCGATATGGACGTTGATACGCCCAGCATAGAGAGCGTCAGAACACCCTATGCTCTGGGTGTTTACAAAATAGAGAAAAACACCTCCTCAATGGAGCCTATAGACATACAGGAAAATCAGCGCGCCGCCATAGACGAAATTAAAAACGGAGGCAGCTCCGACGATGTAACTTGGCTTATATCCGGCGAGAAGCGCATGGAAAACCCCGTGATAGAATCGCCCGACGAACTGAGCGATGAGGCGGTGACGCTCGCAACCTATAAAAACCTGATAGATTATCCCGCCCTATTTGGCGGCAAGGTAACTTCGGATTTAAAGAGCGAGGAAGTTGAAGTTAGAGCAGGTAAAGTGTCGCTCTCAAACGGCGGTCAGGCAGACTCCGGAGCCTACGCATTCTGGATTTCAGACGAATCAATGAAGGCAAAGATAAATCTTACAAGGCCCGAGAAGTACCTGGACACAAATACGGAAGATGCCGAGAAATGCGAAGCTCCCTCCGACAGCCGCGTGCCGCAAATTTCAAATTTAAGCTTTGTAAACGACTTGGAGACGCTCTGCATAAATCCCTTCCTATCAGACTACAATGAGGAAAATGCAAGCAGAATATCGAGAATAAGTGTCCTCAGTGAACTTCCGCTAGTTTCAACCGAATACGAGCAGTGGGCAAAGGACAATATAGGCGACTACACGGCATCGTCAGTGGGGCTCGCAGTCGATGTGACGCAAGGCAGGCTAAAGGAAGACCTGACAGTGTACCTGCAACAAGGTGTTGGTCTAAACGATAAAACCCCCATAATTAGAGGCTCTAGCGACGACAAAAACTACACCGGCACTACGTTCGGGATAGAGGACTTTAGCAAGGGACTGCCCATGTTTGGCCTTTTAAAAGACTTTGCAACCCTCGCAGAGAACAAGACGTCTTTCAATGACTCCGTAGCCCCCGAAGCCAGAGTAATAGATCCGAACAGGACTCCCCAGCACGGTATCTACCCCCTAATAAAGACGATAAAGTGGGTAATGATGCCGGCTTACTCTGTAACGCAATCCAAGGGGCAAAATATTTGGGAGATAACGCCCGGAAATTCTCCGACAGTTGGGCTTTCGCTGATGTTCTATCCAAGAATTGTAATATGGAATCCGCACAATGTCGGCCTTGAAGCCAGCGACTACTTTATAAGAATCTATATGCCTTTAAAGCTGTATGTATCGCCTTACAACAACTACTACAGATTCTTCACCCGTTGGAGGGAGTACACTGTTGAGGAAGAAGGCGGACCGGAAGTGGCGGGAGACATATACAAAGTTATGTGGAGAGCCCAGCAATTTATGCGCGACGACGGACACTTCGGCTACTTTTTAAAGCAAAAGTCCGACAACGGAATGCCTGTCATGACGTTCCAAGTAAAGAACCTTGCGCTCAGACCCGGAGAGTCCGTGGAGTTAAACATAAGAACCACAGGAGGGTCGCTTCAGACATACAAGGATGTCGATATAAATTCGCTCGGCGGCAATGACAACCTACTTGAGGCAGGGTCAATAACGGCTCAAGACGGCCCCAATTCAAACTGCATTGCGCTTGAGAGAAAGTGCATAAAGATAGACACCGGCTACACTTTCAGAATTACAAGCATGGGAACAACTTTGCCAAATCCATCAGAGCTAAGCTTTGAAAACAACACATGGAAGAGCGAGGACGGAAAGCGCATCTATAAGCCCATGTCGTGGGAAATAGCATCAAATAGCGAAAATATCGCAGATAAGTACCCCGCTCCGTACCTTGAGCTAGCAAATGAAGAAGATTCAAATAATAAAAATTACAGAGGCTGGAAACTATTTCTTTCAAACAAGAATAAGCAACTGCCACAGCGCATAGGCTACGAATTATTTACAAATAAAAATGGTCTGCAAAGGCTCGTAAAGGACGATACTACAGAGTGGGATAGTGCAAGTAGCTATAACACTTCCATCACCAATAGAAAGCAAGCCTACGGCAATGGTGAAGTCACATTGGAGTGGGGTACTGTTGGCAATTTTAAAGATAAAGAAAAGAATGCGGACAACGAAGAAGTACCTTTTGAACCTGAACTCAGGCTTGTTATAAATCCGGAAGAAATTCTTTTTGATAGCGACATGGGTGACGAAGATGTTATTCGCAGCGGCAGAATTGTATATTCCACAAGGAACGAGATAAACAATTCAGACCTATTTTACTCTAACGGAAGTTTAATGCAGGGAATAAAGCTTCAGAACCCCTTTGATACGGGAGCCAGAATATTTACATCTTCAAATATGTTGGCTAGTGGGCTTTGGTCTGGGGATACCGGAAGTTTAGACCAAGCTAGCGACTCCTCCTCGCTGAAGCGCCCCGGCGGCAATTTGGACTTGCAGTTTGGAGTTGGCAAGCGCTTCTCGGGAGCGGGAAGCGGTTCGTATGACGTCTTCTTTGGCAAGCAGGCATGGGCGGGCTACATACCGGCATGTTTCTCGTACAGAACCGGCACGGAGCCAAACGATACTACCCCCATAATGAACAACCTAAAGAGCAGGTACTCTGGAGGCGCCGCAGACTCCCACCCAAATCGCTTTAGCGAGCTTTCCTTCCTAAGTGGAAAGCAGCTTTACCAGTACGACTGGACGGTCTGTGCCCCATTTGACTACCCTCGCTCGAAGTACGATTTGATGTCGCTTGGCGTATTTAACCACGCAAATCTGTCGCCCTACACGTGGCAGCCGACTTTCCCATTCGCGCAGTCTTACGCCTCGCCATATCTTGACCGCGAAAACATAATAGAGCCAAAGCATATAAACGAAAACGAGCTCTTGGACATATCCTACGTCTTAAACGCCTCTATGTGGGACCGCTTCTATTTAAGCTCAATTCCACAAAGCGAAATGCCTCAGGAGATATACGCGGGAATGCGACTGCCGAATACAAGGTTATTTTTGACGTCTGTGCCCGAAGACAAGTCTAAGCTCTACGGCTCTGCGGAGGCTCTTGAAAACTCGGCAAAGTATGTTGGAATAGATGGGGCTTTCAATGTAAATTCGACTTCCTACGAAGCTTGGCGCGCCTTCTTGGGTGGGCTACTGGGCACAAAAAAGATGACTACGATAGGAGACTACATAAACGATAAGTCTCAAGACTCTAAAGACTCAGACCAGCTTAAGATGCCCAATCCCGGCGATATCTATCCGCTCACAACGCCATACGACGGCAAGTACTCCTGGGTTGACACTATTGTTGGAAGAACCATAAGCGAGTCCGAGATAGATTTGCTTGCCCGCGAGATTGTCGCGGAAGTAAAGCGTCGCGCCCCCTTCTTTAGCTTGGCCGACTTTGTAAATAGAAGGCTATACAAGTACGAGAGCGGCGAGGACGAAGAATCGCTAAACATACGCTACCAAAGCTTGATGGGAACTCTCGCTGCAGCCATACGCAGGGCGGAGTTAAACGAATCTCGCAAGCCCTCGTTCTTTAACGACAAGTCTTTTGACGAAAATATAGCAAGAATTGACAGCAACGACGGCAAGTCCTTTGTCTACACTGCAAATCTGATAAGAGCCTTTGACAATGTAAACGGAGGCGGCAGTTGGAAGCGCGACTTGGGTGCGGAAGTTAAGGAAGCGGAAACCCAGTATATGGAACAGGCGATATGCTCGCCTATTCTCGGCGACAATTGGGTAAACCAACTCTTGTGCTTGCCAGGTTTGTTGAGCGATGCCGACATACTTCAGCAGATAGGCTCTCTCATAACAGTTCGCGGAGATACCTTCTTAGTCCGCGCCTACGGAGAGGCAATAAACGCAATGACCGGCACTTCATCGAAGGCCTATTGCGAGGCCATAGTGCAGCGCACTACCGAGCCTGTTGACCCGACTGACGACGAACTCGCGCCGCAGAGCGAGTTTGGCAGAAAGTTCAAGGTGATATCGTTTAGGTGGTTAACGCCCGCCGAAATATAGAAATTAATTTCGGCCTAGAGTACTTTAACAATAGCAAAGCGCCCCAATTTTTTGAGGCGCTTTTTTGTTTAGTTTTAAACTGGAGCACTTACTCTAAAGACAGGCGCTGAGCTCTAGCTAATACTCGGCAAATTTCTTAATTTATCGAGTACGGCACAATTTTCTATAACTGCGGAAATTTAAAGATTTTAGCTTAAAGCAAAAAAAACTTTGCAAGATGGCTTTATTTTCCTAGATTTAAAACAAATGTCAAAATACGATACAGACGACACCCCCCTAAGCCCGAAAGAGCCCCCGGAAAATTCGGAGGAAGTGATAGAGCTTGAGGCGGTGGAAATTCCGCGCCAGCGCCCTACCGTGCACGACATAGACGAGGGCGGTGGGCAGAGCTACGCGCGCGAAGATTACTCCGAAGCTCGCGACTACCGGAGGCCGCGCCCGACATTTGTCTTTAAAACGCATCAAAATGCGGGCTGCAACTGTTGCCTGCTGTGGTTTTTCGTATTTATACTGGCAATATTTGCACTGTTTTAGTTTTTGTTTGACAGTCGAAGGCACAAAGCATTATTATACTTACCTAAGCTGCTTATAAAGCAGGTGTTTGTAGATTAGAAAACGTCTGGAGGGGAAAGTATATGAAAAACCTATCGAGGAGAAGTTTTGTAAAGACTAGCGCAAGCGCTGCCGCGCTATTTTCAATTCTGCCCGCATTTGGCAAGAATGAAAAGGCGGCGCCGTCCGAGAAGCTGAATGTTGCGGTTATTGGAGCCGGTGGAAGGGGCTTTGATTCAGTGGGGGCCGCCCACAATTTTGGAGGCTCCCAAGTTGTCGCACTCTGCGATGTAGACGACGCGAGGGCGGCACCTGCCTTTGGGCTATGCCCCAATGCTAAACGCTTTAAGGACTACCGCAAAATGTTCGACGAAATGGCAAAAGATATAGACGCCGTGGTAGTTGCAACTCCGGATCACGTTCACTTTCCGGCGGCGGCATGGGCTATGGCAAATGGAAAGCACGTCTATGTTGAAAAGCCGCTTACGCGCACAGTTTGGGAATCTCGCGAGCTCAAGCGCATAGCGAAGAAAACGGGGCTAACAACGCAGCTTGGCAATCAGGGCCAGGCCGGAGACGGTTGGCGAAAGGTCAAGGAATGGTACCAATCGGGGCTGCTTGGAGATGTAATTGAGGTTCACAACTGGACCGATAGGCCGGTTCCGGCTTGGTGGAGCCAAGGCGCACTTCCAAGGCCGGACGGCAAGGAGAAAGTCCCGGCCTCTCTGGATTGGAATTTGTGGCTAAATGTTGCGCCCCAACAGCCCTACTCAAGCCGAATTGTTCCGTTTAAATGGCGTGGAATGCGCGATTTTGGGACTAGCTCTCTAGGCGATATGGGTTGCCACTTCATAGACCTTGCCTACTCGGCGCTCGACTTGGGAATGCCGCTTTCGGTGCAGGCCTCTCCAACGGAGTCAAACGACTTCTCCTGGCCGCAAAGGTGCAAGGTTGTTTACGAATTTGCCCCAAAGAAGCCCGGAGGCGATAACATAAAGTTATACTGGTACGACTACGATCAGAAGCCAAAGGACGTTAAGGGTATGAGCCAAGAGGTCATAGACAAGGCCTCAAACGGCACGATTATAGTCTGCAAGAACTACACTGTTTACTGCGATAACCCCTACGGAGCAAATCCGACGATTATGCCGCGCGAGCTAATGCGAGAGCTCTTGAAAGGTGGCAAGCTGCCGGCGCCCAGCATTCCGAGGGTGGACGGCAGCCCGCAAGTCGAATGGATTAGAGCCTGCCTAAGCGGCACGCAGCCGGGCTCAAATATAGCGGGATTTTCCGCGGATTTCACAGAGGTTGTGCTGCTGGGTCTAATACCGGTTGACTTCCCGAACGAGAAGCTTTTGTTTGACGCAAAAACGGGCCTGTTTACAAACAACAAGGCCGCAAACAGGCTGATTCAAAGCCGCTACGAATACCGAAAGGAATTTCTGCCCGGCAGAGTCTAATCTGCAATAATTGCAAAAAGCTCCCTAAAAAAAAATATTTCGGGAGCTTTTTTATTGGGCCCTAGCCAATGCGATTTATCGCTATAATGGTAATATCATCGCTCTGCGGGCAGCCGCTTTCAAAGGCTAGCACTTCGCCCATCAGTTTTTCCACAATTTCAGAAGAAGTTCCTTTAGTTTTATCTGTAAAGAGCAAGAGGCGCTCCTCTCCGTAGAATGAGCCATCGGCAGACTCCGCCTCGCTAACTCCGTCAGTGTAAAGCAAAATAGTATCGCCAGAGCCTAGATTTATAGACTGCGATTTAAATCGTGCCTTTTCAAATACGCCCAAAACCAAATTGCGCTCAAGCTCCATGTATTTCGCAGGCGCACCTGAGCGCTTTAAAATTGGAGGGTTGTGCCCGCAATTTACAAACTCTAACTCCCCGCTTTGGGAATCGTAAGCGCATATAAAAAAGGTTATGAAGGTGCAGGAGTCGTTGCCACTTGCAAGGATATCGTTTATGAAGGCTACGATATCAGAGAGCTTTGAAGTGCTTTTTGAGGCGGCTCTAACCAAAGTTATGGCGCGAGCCATAAAGAGGGCAGCCGGCATACCCTTGCCCGACACATCGCCTATAGCAAAACAAAGTCGCCCGTCGGACAGAGTGAAAAAGTCGTAGAAATCGCCGCCCGCCTGTTTTGCAGGCCTTATAGCGGCACTTGCCCGAATGCCTCCGGCCTCAAATGCGCCGCCGGGCAGAAAGCTCTTTTGAATTTTCCCGGCAATTTCAAGCTCGCTTTCAGCCATAGTTCTAGCCTCTGCCTCGCGCTCGAGATTCCCAATGTACTCTTCGAGCTTGGAGCGCATAAGCGATATGTTTGAAGCCAAGGCCTGCACTTCGCCCGCCTTTAGAATAGAGTCTGAGACATAGTCTTTCATCTGAAGTTCTCGCGAGAAGTCGGAGTCGGAAAGCTTCTTAGTGAAATCCGCAAGTTTTGCAATGGGCGTTGAAATTCTGCGCGTAAGTTTTACGGTGACGATAAATACCAAGGCCACCCCCAGCATAAGAAGCAGCATAAAGTTTCGCAAGCTCTCCATAATTATGGGATAGACTTTTGATACGCTCAAATCGGCCCCTATTACAAAGGTGTCGCCATCTCGCATCCTGACCGGTATGAGAACGCTGCGCGACACTATTGCAAATTCGGGATCTTCCCCCTGCCCCACCTGCATCTTGCCCGTCTCAAAGGCTCTTATTACATCAGGCGTAGGTTCTTCGTAGAGCGTCATTGGCTTATAGTCCGTATCGGCGCTAAAGTAAACTTTGCCGTCGGAATCGCGAAGCATTGCATAGACGTAGGTTATTCCGATTCTATCTTTAAAATCGCAGAATTTTCTCTGTATTTGCGCGTATTCGGACTCCGACACCTCTCCGCGCTTCAGCCTTTGATGGTAATCTTCCGGCAGGATTTCAAGAGCTCCGTTTGCCGCTATAAGCAGGCATTCGTCAACCGACTTTCTTATAGAATGGACATTCGTGTAAAAGCCGTAGGGCGAAAATATTGCGGCCATTATTATCACTATGGTCATCAGCGCAAAAAATACCTGGGCGCGTATTGAAATTTTAGACTTTCCTGCCATATCGTAAGAGTTCCATATCTACACTAGGTTAAGGCTAAATCAACAATTTTGATTTTGGAAGGCAAGCGCAAATAGTAAGATAAGTTACCTTGTCAGGCGTTTTGAGAAACATGCACAATCAAAATCAAGAGATGCCTTTGCAAAATCAGGCAAAAAAATTGGCAATAAAGAATCTGCCCACGAATCACTCTACGGCAAATTGAATAGTTACAACGCAAGTGACCTGCTTTTTGGGACATGATGTGTCGTAAATTCCATAGTCGCTCGTGGCAGTAGAAAGCGGAGCGGTTATTTGAAATACACCTTGCGAAGCCGAAACGACCTTGCCGAGCTTTGCGCCACTGCCTGAAACCAATAGTTTCGCTCTCTCCTTGGCATTTTCGGAGGCGAGCGAAAGCAACTCCAACTTCAAGTCTTCAAGCTTTGAATAGAGGTATTGAGGATTGTCTGAATTTATGGAAATTCCGCGCTGAACTAGAGCCGAGGCCTCGCGCGATAAAGACTCAATTAGAGCTACATTTGACGAGCTAAAAGACATGTTTAAAGCATATGAATACGCCGCAATTTCATCAGTTACATAGCCCTTGTCGCTTCGCTTAAAAATCTGCGAAAAGCTCAGCGAGAAATCCACATCGCCTATGTTTACGCCCTTTGATTTGAGAAAATCGCAAACAAGGCTCTTGGCCTTCTGAATTTTATCATAGGCTTTTGAGGCGCTTGCATCTCGCTCTACAACGCTCGCATTCCAGATTGCGATGTCCGACTCAACCACTTTTGAGACGCTGCCCTTTACCCGTATGGAGCCCTCGTTTCTAAATAGAATTGAAGGTTTTACAAGTATGAGCGAACAAATCACAGCACTAGCGCAAGCAATTAAAACTGAAACTAAAATTGTCTTTTTCATAGCAAAAGGAAATCAACTAGAGAGATTTTAGCACAGTTAAACGGATGCAAAACCGCAAGTCAACAAGATATACTATATATTTATAACTTATCCATAATAAATAAGTAAGGGAAAATAAAGATGCGGCTTTGCAAATTGCCCCACACGCATTTGCAAGATAAGCCTCCCGCAAATAATTTAGAGTTGCAACTTAACTGCGGGGAAATCAAATTAGAAAATTTTAATATGGCTAGCGGACTAAAAGACTTTATAAAAAATCTCCCCAAGGCGGAGCTGCACATTCACCTTGAGGGAGCACTTGAGCCGGAGTTAATGTTTAAATTTGCGGAGCGAAACCGGATTAGGCTCAAGTGGGAATCTCCGGACGAGCTCAGAAAAAGGCTAGAATTTAAGAGTCTATCGGATTTTTTGGAAGTGTATTTCAAGGCCTGCGAAGTAATAAGAACGCAAGAAGACTTTTTTGAGCTTGCGACATTTTACCTTCGGAAGGCGATTTCTCAAAATGTAAGACACGCTGAAATTTTTTTAGGGCCGCAAAGTTTTATGGATAAGGGCGTATCTTTAAACGATATATTCGACGGTGTTTTTGCAGCCCAAGAATGTTTAAAAGACAAAATATCCTCATATATTTTACCGAGCGTATTGCGCACACGCCCGCCCGAAGAAGCCTTTAAATTACTGGAGGAAATGAGACCTTGGCTAAGTAAAATACGAGGAGTTGGAATGGGAGGGGCGGAAAAGGGCCATCCGACGCAAGGCTTTTCCAAATATTTTAGGCGCTGCAAGGAGCTTGGCTTAAAAACGACAGTGCACGCCGGAGAGGAAACTTCTGCTGAATGCATACAAGAGGCTATACAAAACATTAGACCAGACAGGATTGACCACGGTTTAAAAGCTTTTGAATCGCGCGAACTTATGTCGTATTTAAGCGAAGTTAGAATTCCAATAACACTCTGCCCTATCTCAAATATAAAATTGAAAAATGTGCAAAGTGCGGAGAATTTACCAATAAGAGAATTTATGAAAGCAGGAATACTTCTAACAATAAATTCGGACGACCCCGCCTACTTTTCGGCCTACGCAAATGAAAACTATGAACTTTGCGCAAGAACCTTTGAACTTGACAAATCTAAACTGTGCGAATTGGCAAAAAATAGCTTTGAGGCTTCATTTCTACCGAGAGAGAGAAAAGATGAATTTATAAGAGAAGTTGACGAATACTTTTTAAAACTGAGATGTAGATAAAGTTAAAAGGTACATTGTGAAAATAGAAGTCAAAAAACTTGCACTCAGTCTTTCAATCAACTTATCACTCCTTTTTCGGAGATATTCTTATCCGGCGAATTATAACTTTATCTAAAATAAAATGGAGAAATACAATATTGGCGCACTAGAATATACTTATATTGAGACGATTTCAAACGTTCATAATAAACATTATTTTTAAATTTGTTTTCATTAAGATTTTGCCCATAACTTTAGATTTAATTTCTCAATACATCAAACAAAAAATCAATATTGATTAATATACATACTTTTCTATTTAATTAATTTCCAACATCTATGAGTTTATTGTCGCGGGATATGAAAAGTTCCTGCGGATATACCACACAAAAGAATTCCATCATATGCAGCTATTTTACAGTGATTGATAGCAGCTTGAATAGAAAAATTGGACATTTGAAAAATCTTCTCGCAATAGGAAGCAGCTCTAACGATCACTTGTAAGAATCGCTACTATGAATTTTTCAATAAAGAAAGCGGTGTTATTTTCGTGGCAATTCAACATTTATGGCGCTCTAAATTCTATTTCCCGCTGTCTTAAAATTTGCCACAAATCTAATTTCTTACAAGTTTGCGAAATGTTAAAGCTTGAAGCATCTCGAAATTATCCTAACCTAAAAAATATCATGGCAAAGAAATTGGGACGAATTGGTGAAATAAAAAATCTTCGCGAAATTTGGGTAAACGAAGCAAGCGACTTTACAAAATGGCTTGCTGAGGAGGAAAATCTAAATCTGCTATCGGAAGCTGTAGGCGTCGATTTAGAGCTTATAAAGACAGAAGCCGATGTCGGGCGATATAGCGTAGATGTTCTGGCAAAAGAATCAAATACCGAACGAAAAGTCGTAATTGAAAATCAAATTGAGCCAACCAATCACGACCATCTTGGGAAAGTTATAACATATGCGGCGGGGCACGATGCAGCCCTTGCGATATGGATTGTCCGCGATGCCAAAGAAGAACACGCAAAAGCAGTCGAATGGCTAAATGACCACACAGACGACAGTATAGGATTTTTCCTTTTGGAAATAAAAGTATTGAAAATAGATGATTCTCTGCCTGCGCCACAATTTAAGGTAATTGTAAAGCCTAACGAATGGGTAAAGGCGATAAAAGCGGATAGCGGATCACATGGGCTCACTGATACAAAGCAACGCCAGTTTCAGTTTTGGACCGATTTTAGGAGTTATTTAAAACAAAAAGACGCTTCAATATCATGTCAGACACCGAGGGGCCAACATTGGTATACTTTTAGAATAGGAACCTCAATCGCCCATATAAGCACAGAAGTAAATACTCAAAAGGGCTTTATTTCATGTGGCTTGTATATTCCAAAAAATAAGGAATTATTTGAATTTTTAAAAACAAAAAAAGATGAAATAGAAGATAAATTTGGAAAGTGTAAATGGGTTGACGCAAAGGTGGCATCAAGAATTTTGCTCATAAAAGAGATGGACGAAGTTATGTCCGATAACGCTCTTCATCGCGAGGAAGAATTCCAATGGTTTTATACAAAGTTGGTAGGATTCAAAAAAGTTTTTTCACCAATGATAAAAGATTTCTTAAAAAAGTAGATTTAAGGACTTGCTTAAAAGAAGTTTCTCTCTTGGCTTATTCTCTTTAGAATTTCAGGCTGCAAGTCCACTGTCGACAAAATAAGGAAATAGATATAATTTTCCAAACATTGGGATTTTATCTTCCATTTGAGCATATTGCTAATCTAAAGTTGTAAACTATTTATAAGGATTTCTGCCAGATTTATGCCAAATATTAACGACTTACGTCCTTATGCTGATGAATGCGACGCCAAATGGCATATCGACAACATATTGTTCAACAAAAACTTACCCGCGCCCCCACGAGGAATCGAACCTCGATTTGGCGTTTAGGAACAAATAGAACATCGTTAATTGACAGCAACTTGCGCGATTTTTTCCCAGTGGTAAGGCAATCCCTTACCATTTCGCATTTTTGACAGGAAAGGAGTTGTCATGAAAAACAGATCTCCTTCCTTTCCAAAAAAAGTTGCTGAAAAAAACCGCGAACGCTGGGTCGTTTACTATTTCGACACAGACAAGCAAAAACGCTGGGCGCGCAGGTTTTCAACCCAAGCCGAAGCCCTCGAATTTTTCCGCGAGAAAAACATTTACGACGAAAAGCTCGGCGTCGAAGCCGACAGGATTTCGCCAAACGACAGGCGCGAATTGGTCGAGGCAAAGATGCTTTTAGCTCCCCTTCGCACAAGTTTGACAAACGCGGTATTAACCTATGTTAAACCCACAAAAGACTTGGAGCCGCACGGCATAAGTTTGAATAGGGCAATCGAAGAATACAAGGCGCTTTCCAAGCTGAAAGAACGCTCCGTAAGGCTCGATTTTGCAATAGATAGATATTGCCTATCCCTGCAAAAGAAAGAACTTTCCGGAGAGTATTTAACGGGCGTCGAAAGAATTTTATTTAGGTTTATGGAAAGCTTTGAGCGCGACAGGATTGTCTCGCTAATTGGTGGCAAAGAAATTTTCCACTGGCTTATAAATCTCAAGAAGCGCGAATATGCCGATAGCGACAAACTTCATGTGGACGGCCGCCCGATGAGGGTTTTTAAGGAAACAAACCAAGACTTGGGCGCCTATTCAAGAAACGAGTATCGCCGGACGCGCTACTCATTTTTTAAGTTTTGCAAAATGCATGACTGGCTCGACAACAATCCCGTGGAGAAAGTCGAGGCTTGGAGAATCAGGGGCAAGACGCCAAAAATCTTCACGCCCGAAGAGGTGCGCAAAATTTTAGATTCCACCCCGCCTAAGAGCGAGATTCGCGCATACGTTGCAATTTCCGCCTTCACCGGCATAAGAAACGCCGAAATGCAAAGGCTTACTTGGGATAAAATCAAGCTCGACGACCGAGAAATCATACTCGACAGCGAAATTACAAAAACGGCGTCGCGCAGAATCGTAAAGATTCCTGAAAACTTGGCGAAATGGCTCGAACCG
Source organism: uncultured Opitutales bacterium (assembly GCA_900552245.1). GTDB lineage: Bacteria > Verrucomicrobiota > Verrucomicrobiia > Opitutales > Intestinicryptomonadaceae > Intestinicryptomonas. Next base: position 36,357 of record URYY01000005.1, read on the forward strand.
TACGTCTGGGATCTCGGCACAAAGAAAAAGATCCTTACAAGGCGAAAAGTTCCAGTGTTAAAAAAGCTTCACGAGAGCCTCGGCAAAGGCAACTGGATAAAGAACGGACTGCACCATTCAGCGGCGACCTACTACCTCGCGCTGACAAAGAATGCATATCTTACAGCCGAACAAATGGGGCATGCTGTTGACGTTCTCAAACAGAACTACAACGGCCTTGCCCGCGAAAAAGACGCCATAAAATACTTCGAGATTCTGCCAGAAGAATAACGGCGGGCATTCCAAATTCCGCACACTTTTAATCTGTGCGGAATATGAGAATATGTCGATTTGGGAAACGTGGATAATCGCTCCAAAAACATACAACTAACATACAACTAACGTACAAGTCACATACAAGTAGCGTACAAGCTATGACAAGCTGCGAAATATTCTGGCAAGGGTTCGGTTTTCTTGCACTTTATTAAAGGCGTTGTTGATGTTTTCAGCATTCGCATCTCCCGAAGCCGACTTGCCGTTATCCCTCGATTTAAGCTCTTTTAAAAACACATTCTGGATTCTTAGCGGCGCATAGGTTATTTTTCTGATGACTGTTCTTAAATCCTCTGTGTAAGTCTTTGCAAATATGCGCTTCATTTCTTCGGAATCTTCGCCCAAGGCTACAAGGGCTTGGACGTACATAAAGGCTTTCTTGTCGGCAATTCGGGACAATTTAAGCGGGATATGCCTAAATTCTACACTCCCCTTAAAGGCAAAGGAATCAAATTCAAATTTTTTGTTTGGACCTGAACTGGGGAATATTTTGTCAGCCCAAAGTGCGCAAACGTATCGGATAGTGTCGGAAAAATCTTCCAAGAGAACCTGCGGGCTATGGCGTTTGCCAAAGACTCATATTTGGGCTGATAGCCGATTGGATATTCTTTTGTGCAGATTCGCTTATAATATAGAGAATGCCCAAGGGCGTCGATTTTCTTTGCCAGAGTAAGACGCCTTAACGCCGTTCTGATTGTGTTTTGGTTTGCAATGTTCGCAAAATCTGTTGACGAAAACACCCTGCCGCTTTCCAAAAAACTGATTGTTCTAAGAATTTGCTCCTCTACTGTTCGCTTTATCATGAAACGAAAAATACATAAAAATCGTTTCGAATCAAGCGCATAATCCATTTATTTTTAATCCCATTACCATTTGATAATAGCCCATTTGAGAATTTTTATTTGGCTGTTTTTTAATAAGACAAATAAAGGCTCTGAAAAACGGAGCGCGTGGCAAATTTTGCGGAAAATGGAAGTTTATATCTTGGAATTCCCATTTGTATTACCAGTGAAACATTTCCCCGACCAAGCAATTTTTGCCAAATTTTTTTGCGCCATATAATCTAAAAACGACACACTTTTATTTTTGTGTCGTTTTTCCGCCTCTTGGGAAACCACTTTCCCAACTATTTTTTTCGCCTTCCAATTCGATTTTTTGCGCAATTTTGCGGCTATTTATTTTTGAAAAATTTGACACGCCGACATTATGCATGGAAAAGAAAAAATCCGCAATAACTCAAACATTAACGCAGCCTGACGCAAGCGACAGGCTTTTTACACGCGCAGAGGTGGCGGAG
>URYY01000006.1 GCA_900552245.1 uncultured Opitutales bacterium
CCCTTTGTCCTATTAACTAACATTTTTTTGTGAAAGTCAACCGTTTATTTTTTTATTTGGTAAATTATTTACCGATTCATATACCTAAAATATGGGTTGCCGACATATGCTTTAAATTTGAATAAAAATGCTAAATTATTAGTTTAAGTTTTTTTAAAAGTTCCGATTTCCTTTGTAAAAGTATTAAAAATAATATGAATGTGGAAGCTTTAATATATTGTAATTCTTTTTTGCAATATTATTATATTTCTGAAAAAACTCCACATTTTCACAAAAAATTACTTGACTATAAATTTTATGTTAGCAATCTCTTATTAATTTTTAAAAATTTTCTATTGGCGGATAATGTGAGGTTTGAAAATTTATTTCTATCTTGTTTTATATTGTCCGACCGATAGGAGGAGTCAATTATCTAACCAATAAAAAAGGAAACAATAGTATGGCACGTAAAAAAGGATCCGGGAAAACGATCGGAATGACGCAAATATCAATAAGTTTGCCCCAGACGTTAGTCGAACAAATTGATAAAATGGCAGAAAGCGATAATCGCAACCGCTCGAATTTTATCGCGAATACGCTCCAAAACCTCGCCCGCGAGTTTGCGAATGTAGCGGAACCTAAAAAAACTATAAAATAGGTCATATTTATCGCTTCTTATTTGAAAACCGCCATATTTTATGGCGGTTTTGTTTTTTGATGGGGTTTTTTTACGGTAAAGAAATTTTTGTATGCCGGTCGGTGTTTTTTTGTCCGCCAGTGGGTGTTTCGTTTGAGAATTTTTTCGATTTTTTGTCAGTTATCGGTCCCATTGCAAATTTTTAGGGGGTTTCAATCGTTTGCGCCGCCCTCTATGGGGTGTTTAAAATTTTTAGGATGCCCAAATCGCCATTTTTTCTCTAATATTATAAATATACCGCAACTTTTGCCATTTAGAAAAAACAATGGGGGAACGGTGTATTTTACTATTGCTTATATGAATGTTGGGAATTTTTTTCTTGCATAAGAAATCTGAGACGGGTTTAATTCAAATTTTAATAACTATTATGCTTATGGATTACATATCGACTATTTTCGCACAAGCTGCCGCCGCTCCCGCAGAAGCTCCGCAGGGAGGCGGAACATCAATGCTTCTGTTTATAGTGCTAATGTTTGCGGCAATGTATTTTCTAATGATTGCCCCGCAGCGCAAAAAACAAAAGGCGCATGCAAAAATGATTTCCGAGCTGAAAACTGGCGACGAGGTCATGACTATTGGAGGAGCTTGCGGCACCATAGCAAACGTCAAGGAAAAGACTTTTGTTGTGAAGTTTGCGGACGGCGTTAAGATAGAGTTTATAAAGTCCGCAATATCTGAAAAAGTATCCGGGGATTCCGACAATTCCCAAAAGAAATAATTGATTTAATGCGCGCCGCGATTCGAGCGTCGCGCCTTTGTTTATTTATATAATAGTAAGGAAAAATATGTCCGCAATCAACCGTAGCATCTTGTGGAAACTCATAATAACGGCTCTCGTCGTAATTTGGGCGGTATCGGCTATGATACCGTTCTCGGATACGCCGTTTGAAACATATATACAAACCCGCGCGACGGCGAACCAAGAAGAATTCGCGAAAATTCTTAAAGCCGCCGAAGCCCGCGTTGACAAACTTGCCGCCAAAAACGACAAATCTAAGTCGCCGACACTTTATATCGCACTCCGCGACTACGCCGACGCCGAAAATATCGACCTTTACAAATATTTTCCGGACGTCAACGTATCCGACATTCTCAACCTAAAAAAGCGCAACGACATATTGTTGAAAGAGCTTTACCGCCAGAGCAAGGGAATGCTCAAAAAGGGACTCGACTTGCAGGGCGGCGTGTCGTTCACGCTCGAAATCGACGATTCCAATTTGGATAAAGACCAGTACTCGCGCGAAGGGCAACTCAAAGACGTCCTGTCGGTCATGAACAACCGCGTAAACGGCTTGGGCGTGACTGAGCCCTCGATAAGAGTCATAGGTTCAAACGCCGTTGAAGTTCAGATGCCGGGTGCGTCTTTGAAGGACGACCCCGAGGGCATTGACGCCTTGTCGCGCCCCGCAAAATTGGAATTTAGGCTCGCCCACCGCTCAATACAGCCATCGAGCATAAACGCTCCGCGCAGCGAGTGGCCCATAGGCTATGAGCTTTTGACGGAAGAAGTCGAGCGCGATGGAAAGGTTATTGAAGTTCCCCTTTACATTAAAAAGCGCGCCGAGGCGGGCGGCGATATCATAAGCCGCTCGGGGGTTCAGATGGACGACGCAGGCAACTATTCGGTAAGCATGGAGTTTACCTCCGAGGGCTCAAAGCGCTTTGGGGAAATAACAGCCTCCATTTTAAATGAGGACGCCAAGTACGCGGGTTCTGCAAACGAGTATGAGAGAAAGCAGCTTCTTGCGATAGTTCTGGACGGAAAACTCATGAGCGCTCCCAGAATTATAAGCGTAATTACGGACCGTGGTTCGATAACGGGAAACTTCAACCAGCGCGAGGCTTTGGAGCTTGCAAACGCACTCAATAACCCCTTGCAAGTTGGATTAACCCGCACATCCATAAGCGAAATAGGTCCGTCTATGGCGGAGGATGCCCAAAATGCTGCGTACTTTGCGGCTGCGGTTGGATCGGGTTTAGTGTTTTTATTTATGGTTATCTATTACAGAGGTTTGGGATTCTTGGCGATGATAACCGTTTTTGCAAATGTTTTGATTGTTCTTGGCGTCTTGGCTTCGTTTGGAGCTACGATGACGTTGCCGGGGATAGCGGCTTTGGTTTTGACGGTCGGTATGGCGGTTGATGCGAACATCCTAATATTTGAAAGAATGAGGGAGGAGCTAAATATAGGGAAATCCGCATGGAACGCCCTTCAGGCGGGCTACGAAAAGGCTTTTTCAACAATAGTGGATGCTAATTTAACGACCCTTTTGACGGCGATAATACTTTGGAAGTTGGGTACGGGACCTGTAAAGGGGTTCGGGGTTACTTTGGCCGTAGGCATCGTCGCCACATTATTTTGCGCTTTGGTGTTCAGCCGCGCCCTCTTGGAAATTGCCGTATCGCGCGGCCTTTTCAAAAATTCCTTAAGTTTCTCTCTCATAAAGGATTCAAACATAGACTTTATGAGGTATTTTAAACGGGCTTTTGCAGTTTCGTGGACTTTGATTATATTGGGTATTGTCGTCATATATATGCGCGGGGATAAGTGTGTTGGCATAGACTTTACCGGCGGAGAGGCGTCAACTTTGTCCTTTGCAAAGCAGATTCCCATCGGCGATATAACTTCCATATCCGAAGGCGGCGACAATCTTGGCGAGATTCAGGCGGCTTACAAAAAGGATATTTCCACAGGAAGCGAAGTGTTAATGGTTCAGACCGAGACGGGGAAGGGAAGTTTGGTTGTAGATGCCCTGCAAAAGACTTATCCCGATGCGGATTTCAAGCTTGTGGGGCGCGAGAGTATAGGTGCGACCGTGAGCCGAGAAATAACAGTTAACGCGTTTGTATCCGTGGCTCTTGCTATGTTGGGAATGTTGCTATACGTGGCGTTCAGATTTGAAATAGGCTTTGGTGTAGGCGCCGTTGGCGCCTTGCTACACGACATATTGATGACAATTGGCTTGTACATCATGCTGGGCATTTTTGGCTTCGGTTCGGGACAGTTCTCGTCTCCTATGATTGCGGCGATATTGATGACCGTGGGCTATTCAATTAACGATAAAATAGTCGTATTTGACCGCATTCGAGAGGAATTGCCGTTGAATCCCGCGATGTCTCTTTACGATGTTATAAAAAAGTCTATAAATAAGACGCTTTCCAGAACTCTTTTGACAAGCTCGACGACTTTTTTCGCGGCAATAGCTCTCTTCATTTTTGGAACTGGTATCATAAAGGACTTTTCCCTAATTTTTCTTTTGGGGATTTTAATAGGAACTTTTTCTTCAATTTTTATAGCAAGCCCGATATTTTATTGGTGGCACGGGGGTAAGAGAAAGAGCGTTGAAGAGCGCGAGGCCGAAATTAAGCACGATTGGGAAGAGAGCCACTCTTAGTATTTTAGAAAGGAATTTTCTTATGGCTGAAAAAATTAAGATTGTTAACGGCAAACTCAGCGTTCCGGAAAATCCCGTATTGCCCTTTATAGAGGGCGACGGAACTGGGCCGGATATTTGGCGCGCCTCAAAGAGAGTCTTTGATGCGGCTGTTGAAAAGGCCTACGGGGGCGCCCGCAAAATTGAGTGGCTTGAGGTTTACGCCGGGCAAAAGTCCTTTGATAAATTTGGCACTTGGCTACCGGCCGAGACACTCGAAACGTTTAGGGAGTACTTGGTTGGCATTAAGGGGCCTCTAACAACTCCGATAGGCGGCGGTATACGCTCGTTAAATGTCGCCTTGAGGCAGGAGTTGGACTTGTATGTTTGCCAGCGTCCGGTCCGCTACTTTAACGGCATCGAAAGCCCCGTAAAGCGCCCCGATTTGGTCGATATGGTTATATTCCGCGAAAATACGGAAGACATTTATGCGGGTATAGAATTCGAGTACGGTTCAGATGATGTCGAGAAGCTCAAGGCGTTCTTGCATCGCGAATTTCCTGAAAAATTCAAGAAGGTGCGTTTCCCGGCCACATGCGGAATCGGCATTAAGCCGGTTTCAAAGGAGGGGACTCAGCGCTTGGTAAGAAGTGCAATAGAGTATGCTATCGCACAGAATAGAAAGAGCGTAACGCTCGTGCACAAGGGCAACATAATGAAGTTTACCGAAGGCGCCTTCCGCGATTGGGGCTACGAGGTTGCCCGCAAGGAATTTGGCGCAGAGCCGATAGACGGCGGCCCGTGGTGCAAGCTTCCAAACGGCATAGTCGTAAAGGATAGCATAGCCGACGCCTTCCTGCAGCAGATTTTGACCCGCCCTGCAGAGTACGACGTAGTTGCGACATTGAACCTAAATGGCGATTACATCTCCGACGCTCTCGCCGCACAAGTTGGAGGCATAGGTATAGCTCCGGGAGCCAATATCAACTATTCGACAGGGCACGCAATATTTGAAGCCACGCACGGCACGGCTCCTAAGTACGCAAATCTCGACAAGGTAAATCCTGGCTCTCTGATTTTGTCGGGCGAGATGATGTTTAGGTACATGGGCTGGAAGGAAGCCGCAGATCTCTTGATAAAGGGCCTTGAGGGCGCTATATCCGCAAAGACTGTGACTTACGATTTGGCGCGCCTAATCCCAAATTCAAAGGAGCTAAAGTGCTCGGAATTTGCGGACGCGATAATTGCCAATATGTAAATAGGCTTTCAATTCTTTCAATTCGGGGCAGGCCAAAGGGCCTGCCTTTTTTACATATTTTCTCTCCGCAAAATTTTTTTAAATAGAAGATTCTTGCGGCTTGTTTTCCCAGGTTTTGCGATTCAAGCTTTGGCAAAAAATTAGTTTGCTAAAAGAGGTTTGCAAAAGAAAATAATAAATGTTCTTATAAGGGCAGATGATGAATGACATTCTGGAGGCAAATCGGGAGTTCCCGTGGATATTCGATATTTTTATGTTTCTGTTCGGGGCGTGCATGGGCAGTTTTATGAATGTGTGCATATACAGAATCCCGAGCGGCAAAAGCATAGTTCGCCCGGGTTCGCGCTGCAAGTGCGGTGCCCCCATAAAGTGGTATGACAACATTCCGATTTTAAGCTGGTTTATATTGCGCGGCAAGGCTCGCTGCTGCGGGCAAAAATTTTCATTCCGCTATCCCTTTAACGAGCTTTTGTGCGCTTGCTTATATCTCTATTTGTGGCTGAGCTACTCGCCGGCACTTGCGCTGATGTTTTTTCTATCTTTGATGATAGTTGTAAGCTTTATAGACTTTGATACTATGGAGCTTTCGGACGTGCTTACGGTGGGCGGATTTTTGGCCGGAGTTTTGGTGTCTGCATTTGTTCCTGAGCTGCATTTGGGAGACTCTTGCTCGGGCAGGCCCTTTGTTGCAAATTCGCTTGTGTCTATATCGCTGTCGCTACTTGGGGCCTTTGTTGGAAGCGGAATTTTATTCTGGTTTAGGCTGCTTGCCGAGTACCTCTTTAAGCGCGAGGCAATGGGCGAGGGCGACGTAGTTTTGATTGGCTGCATAGGTGCCTTTTGCGGTTGGCAGGGGGCGATTTTTGCGATTTTTGGCGGGTCTGTATTGGGGTCTGTATTGATGGTTCCAATTCTAATTTTTAATAGGCTTTGCTCAAGGCGCGGCGGCTCTTGCGAGATACCCTTTGGCCCGTGGCTTGCCTTGGGTGCGGCGGTTTACGTCTTGTTTTTAAAGGCGGGAGTTGATTTGTACTTTGCATCGATAATAGAATTATTTTCCCGCTAGAGATGTTGGAAAATTGCGACAGGCAGTTTGACGAATTTATATCGTGGCTTTCAAAGCAGCGCAGGTATTCCAAGTACACTGTTCGCAACTACTCCAATGCGGTCTCAGATTGGATAAATTGGCTTGGGCAAAGCGACATGTTCGATGGGCAGATAGGCTCTGTTCCGCGCGTCTTTGCAAAGAATTACGCCGCGCACTTGGCGGAAAATTGCGCGCGCACTACGCTTCACAATAAAATATCGGCGCTTAGAACCTTTCACAAATTTTTAAGAAAGTCAGCTAGCGCTTCTGAAAATCCCTTTTCAAATCTGCCGCTTCCAAAGTTGAAGAAGGATTTGCCCGTGTTTTTGAGCGAGCTTCAGATGCAGGAGCTTTTGAAGTCGCCATGGGCCCTCTTAAAGGAGGGCAAGATAAGCCGCTTTCAGGCCTTTTGCGACAGCCTATTTATTGAGCTTTTGTACGGCTCCGGAATGCGAATAAGCGAGCTTTGCAACTTGAAGTTTTCGGATATAGACTTTAAGAGGGCGATAGCGCGCGTATTGGGAAAGGGCAACAAAGTTAGGTTATGCCCCTTTGGAAAAAGCGCCTTGGAAGTCCTCCAAAAATGGCGGGAGGAATTTAGGGCATCTGCAAGCGATGGCGATTTTGTGTTTGTGACGAGCCTTGGCAAGCGCTTCTATCCGCGCCTGGTTCAGCGGCACTTGAAGACCCACCTTATAAATTGCGGCTTGCCTATAAACGTAACGCCCCACAAACTCCGACACAGCTTTGCAACCCATCTTGCCGACGCCGATATAGATCTGCGAGTGCTTCAGGAGATGCTTGGACATGCGAGCCTGTCAACCACGCAAATTTACACCCACCTAGGCACGGCGCATCTTTTAAAGGAGCACTCGAAGCTATTCGACTAACTTTCATTGTTTCGCGCATTTTAATTTGCAAAATTTTTTTTGCGTGTAGAATTTAATTTAAAATTATGGATAAGGAAAGCGTACTAAAGGTTTTATCAAAAATTTTGTATCCGCCGTACCAAAAGGACATCGTGACTTTCGGCATGGTAAAGGAAGTCAGGATAGATGGCGACACTCTGGCAGTCGGCATATATACCGGCGTTAAGAAGGATAAGGACGAACTCATACAGCGCCTTGCTCGCGAGGCTCTTGAGGCGGCGTTTCCAAATGTGCATGCTCATGTCATTATGCTTGAAAATGATCCGGCAGCCGCGGCCGCGCCAACTCCGAGTGCCGAGACTTTGAAGGACGTTAAGCTAAAAATCGCAGTGGCTTCGGGCAAGGGCGGCGTAGGCAAAAGCACGGTAGCCGTAAATCTTGCAAGGGCCTTTGCGCGCATTTTTTCGGATTCAGAAAATGCGAGGGTTGGCCTTATGGATTGCGATGTTCACGGGCCTAGCGCAACAATTTTATTTGGCGAAGTTCCTCAGCTTCTAAGCGATGGCGAAAAGATATTCCCGCCCGTTACAGACGGAGTTAAAACGATATCTATGGGTATGCTCGTGGACGATTCACAGCCGCTAATTTGGCGCGGGCCCATGATAACAAGCGCGATAAAGCAGTTCACAAGCGACGTGGCTTGGGGGGAGCTTGAAATTATGATTTTTGACCTGCCGCCGGGAACGGGCGATGCGGTTATAAGCGTAGCTCAAACTATTCCATTAAGCGGCGCAATAATCGTCACTACCGCAAACAAGCTCGCGGAAAAAACGGCGACTCGCGGAGCAATGATTTTTGAAAAGATGAACGTTAAAATCTTGGGCGTAGTCGAAAATATGGCCTACTTGCAGATGCCCGACGGCTCAAAGAACAGGCTCTTTGGCGAAAGTTCGGCAAAGGAATGCGCCGACAAGCTGTCAACCGAGCTTCTTTGCGAAATACCGATAGATCCGACTTTGCAGTCCGAGCGTCCCTCGGAGAGCGCAAGCAAGATATTTGACGATTTGGCTAGAGAAATACTAAAGAGGCTCTCTTAGTTTAGCCGATGTAGTTTTGCAATTAATTGCAACTCACACTTGCGCAATCTGCCTTGTTTTTCAAATAGTCTTTTAATTTATAAAAAAAGGAGGGTTTTAGCCCTCCTTTTTTTGCAAATAAACTACTTCGAAAAATCTTCCAGCCACTTCGGCAGTTCCACTGCCGCATCTTTTGAGGACTTAACGAGCTTTGCCGCCGTCTCTTTTGCGGATTTTAAATCAGAGACAATCTGGTTGCCGAGTGCGATAGTTTCGGACGCGGAATCTGTCATTTTTACTTTTTCCAGTATAGGTGCTTTTTTTATCATTTCCTTAGCTTGTTTTGCAAGCGATGGAATTTTATTTGCTACTTCCACAAGCTTTGAGAATGATTCAGAAAAGGACTCTAGGGCTTTTGCGTATTCCTCTTTTGCGCTGCCTTCAAGTTTGAGCTTCGCACTATCTAAAAATGTGTCTGCTCCGCTTTTAGAAAGCAGGGAGTCTATTTTTTTTGTCATTTCACTAACGCTCAATTTTTCCGAAGTCAAAGACTTTGCGAGAGCCTCGCAGTCTTTTGCAAAATCTTTTTCGCCTATGGCGCTTGCGAGGTTCATGCAGGCCTCCAGATACTTCTGCCTGCTTGCTGCGTAGTCTTTTAAAATTGAATCTTGCTTTGCGAGAAAATCAGACGCTTGCGACTGTTCCGCTTCCGCATTGCCCTTGGCGCTTTCAGCACTTTCTGCAGAAAATGCAAGCACTGATGCCAGAACTATGCACACGTTTGCGATTATCTTTTTTACACTCATGTCAAATTAGTAAATTAAAAACCCCATTGCTTACTTATATGCATAGAGATTAAACTCTCATAGTCAAGTAGAGATATTTATCGCTTATTTTAACATCTAGCCAAGCCAAAAAGGCTTGCAAAAAATTTTTAAGTTTAGAATATCTCACGGTATATGAATTTAACATTCTCAAACAGAGTTGCCTTTGTAAGCGGCGCCGGGCGCGGCATAGGTAGGGAAATTGCATTAGAGCTTGCCCAGGAAGGGTGCAAAGTTATTTGCGCGAGTAAAAACCTCTCTTCCTGTGGAGCTGTCGCCAAGGAAATTCAAGATATGGGTCTTGAAGCTGAGGCTTTTGCACTGGACGTATCTAAGCCAGAAGATGTGAAGCGCGTTGCCGACGAAGTTCTTAAGAAGTACGGCAGGGTTGATATTATAGTAAACAACGCCGGTATCACTCGCGACAATTTGATGCTCAGAATGTCTGACGAGGAGTGGAATGACGTTATCTCAACAAATTTAAATTCCGCATTCTTTGTCGTCAGGGCCTTCTTAAAGTCAATGATGGGCGGCCGTTGGGGCAGAATCATAAACATATCGTCAGTTACGGGCATAATGGGCAATGCAGGGCAGGCAAATTACGCGGCGGCAAAGGCCGGCTTAATAGGCTATACAAAGACTCTCGCCCGCGAGCTAGCCTCCAGAAACATAACGGTAAATGCTGTTGCGCCGGGCTTTATTCAGACGGATATGACTGCAAAGCTGCCGGAGGCAATAGTTGAAAAGGCGAAGGAATTTATACCGCTTAAGCGCTTTGGCTCTCCAAAGGATATTGCCGGAGTTTGCACATATCTGGCTTCTGAAGAGGGTGGGTACATAACCGGTCAGGTCATTTCCGTAAACGGCGGAATGTGCATGTAGAGCTTGTATTAGGCTTTATTTCTCGGAGCCGGCGCAAAGAGTGCGCGCGGCTCTTTTTATTTTATATTTGCCGCTTTGCTTTTACTTTGTGGAATCTGACTTATTAGAGGTCTTGTTTCGCTAAGACAAAGCGGGAAGGTTTAAAGCTTTTAAAAGACGCCTTGAATTTTTTAAAAAAGAGTTTAGCTTCTGAGGCTATGATTAAGGCAAAACTTAGCGACGCAAAAAAATACGCGGCTTTACATCCGGAATTTGCAATGTGCTTTGAAACTCTCTCTGAAATTTCAAAAGACTTTAAGTGCGGCGAGATTAAAAGAGGCGATGTGCGCTTTCTCTGCCAAGAGTATCTCACAAAAGATGCCTCTGAAAAGAAGCTTGAGGTTCACAGAAAATTTATAGACATACAGTTCTTAGTTTCAGGCACTGAGAAAATCTTTTTTGGCGACATTGCAGACTTTCCTGTGAAAGTTCCGTACGATGCAGAAAAAGACGCGGAATTTTTAAGCGGCTCACCCATTGATTCCACAACTTTAAAAGCCGGCGACTTTGCCGTGTTCTTTCCGGAAGATGCGCACAAGGCCGGTTGCAAGGCGGAAGATCTTGCAAGCGATGTCAAGAAAGTAGTTGTCAAAGTTCCGCTAAGTTAAGTTGCGCTACTTTCGCTAATTTTTTGCGTTAGGGCTTTGCTTGGCTATATTATTTTACTACGGCGTTAGGGGTTTAGACCTTGACACTCGCATTTACTCTCGCGTTCTAGGCCTAAAGGGGATTGTATTTTTGCGCTTTGCAAGTGCCTGCAGTTATTTTTAGGCAAGTTTAAATTTTTAAATAAAATGTTTGACAAGTTAGCTTAAACTAACTTTTATGTTTCGCGTTTTATTTTTTATGGCAAAGGAAAAACAGTCGCTATCGGAAAACCTCGAAGATTACCTCGAGACAATCTCAAGCTTGTCAAAGAAGGACGGCTATGTGCGCCCGAGCGATATTGCCAAGAAAATGAAAGTTAAGCGCCCCTCAGTGACTTCCGCCTTAAATTCCCTGTCGGAGAAGGGCTTGGTTGAGTACGAGAAGTACAAGCCTGTTGTTCTTACAAAGGAGGGGCAGAGGCACGCAAGCGGCATACAAAAAAAACACGAGCTTTTGAGGGAGTTTTTCACAAAGATTCTCGGAGTTGATGCAACTGAGGCGGATTTGACCGCCTGTAAAATGGAGCACGCTTTGGCAGACGGCATAATGCACAAATTGACGCGCTTTATAAAAGGTCTTGCAAATCCTTGCGCATCGTGCCCGAACGCAAATACTGGCGAGTGCGGGAATTGCTGCAAGGGGGCGGCGAGCCTTGCTGATTTAAAGAAGGGCGAGGCGGGGCTTATCCTTTGCATAGATAAATCTTTGGGAGATTTGGCTTGCTACGCGGGCATGGGGCTTGTGATAGGAAGCCGCGTTGAGATTTTGAGAATTGCACCGCTTGGCGACCCTGTTGTAGTCGGTGTTATGGGCACTGAAATATCGCTCAGAAAATCGCAGCTGAGCGCGATTAGGGTCAAGAGGCTTTAATTTTTTTTAATCTAAAGTTAGGTATGGCTAACACAAGGGAAAGTTTAAAAGTATTGCTTGTCGGGAATCCGAACTGCGGCAAGAGCACTCTATTTAACTCGCTTTGCGGCGGCGACGCCAAAGTTGGAAATTACACAGGTGTGACAGTAGAGCGCAAGTCGGGGCAATTTAGCTACGCGGGCGTGACAGTGATAGTGGAGGATCTTCCCGGACTTTACAGCCTGACTCCATCTTCCGAGGAGGAGGCTATTGTCCGCGACATTCTGGGAGCCGGAGATTACGATTTAATTTTAAATGTTCTGGATTCGTCAAACATCGAGAGGAATCTGTTTTTAACTTTGCAGCTTTCCGAGATGGGTCTGCCAATGGCCGTCGTTTTAAATATGACAGACGAGCTCGAAAAAAACGGAGAGCAAGTGGACGTAAAAAAGTTTGAGGAGATTTTAAATATACCGGCCTTTAGAAGCATCGCCCACAACAGAATTTCCACAAGCGCTTTGAAAGATTTTATACTGCGCGCGTCGGCCCGCGATATAAAGCCGGCGTTTATTTGGCAGAACTTTAAGGATTATCCGCTATACAGGGAAATCTCAGAGCTTTCGCATTTGATAAAGAGCAACCTTCCAGACGACTCCGCATCTTGGTCGCGCTGGTTTGCCATTATGGCAATAGAGGGCGACAGGCAAATCTGCGAGGTTCTAGAAAAAAAATCTAAGGCGCTCTCGCGTATAGTTAGCGACACTCGCGCGGACATAGAGAAGAATTATTCGGAGACCCCCGCAAACTTAATCGCCGCTGCGCGCTTTTCGCTGGCGTCTAAGATTGCAAAGAGCTGCCTTGTCAAGATGCGCGACGTTGCTTCGCAAAAATCCGGATACCTTCTCGATAAGATTTTCCTAAACCGCTATCTGGGGCTGCCAATATTTCTACTTATGATGTTTCTGACCTTCCAGATTGTGTTTACTCTGGGAGATCCGCTTATGTCTATGATGGAGGATTTCTTCTCTTACATAGCAGGCGCGCTAGATTCAACTTGGAGCGGTGATGGCGCTTTTAAGCGGCTTGTGATAGAGGGCATAATAGGAGGTGTAGGCGGAGTTTTGGTGTTTTTGCCGAACATATTGCTTTTATTTTTAATACTCTCAATTTTGGAAGACTCAGGCTACATGGCAAGGGCGGCTTTTTTGTGCGATAAGCTCATGCGCAAATTCGGTCTAAGCGGTGCAAGCCTAATTCCCATGCTCGTTGGCTTTGGCTGTTCCGTTCCCGCAATAATGGCAACCCGCGCTTTAAAATCGAGGCGCGAGCGCTTGGCGAGCATAATGGTATTGCCGCTGTTTAGCTGCGGAGCAAGGCTGCCTGTGTATCTGCTTTTAATCCCGACTTTCTTTGCGGCAAAGTATTCCGGCTTTATCATGTTTGGGCTATACTTATTCGGGATTGCCCTTGCGCTTTTGTTTGCAAAAATTTTGCGAGCCAGCGTCTTTAAGGGCGGCGAATCGGGGCTTGTGCTCGAGCTTCCTAAATATAGGCTGCCGCGCTTGAAGAATACGCTACTTCAGATTTGGGATAGGGCTATAGCTTTCTTAAAGCGCGCGGGCACCCTGATATTGGGCGCGTCCGTATTGCTTTGGATGGCGTCAAATTATCCCGTAAATAGCGAGATATCAGAGGGCTTTGCCCAGAAAATAGCCGAAGTTCAGAAGTCGAATTTGCCAGAGAGTGAAAAGCTTGAGAATATAGAAAAGCTCAGGTCTGAAGAGATTGTAGCAAACTTTGAGTATACTTTAAGCGGGCGCTTTGGCAATTTTCTAGAGCCCGTGCTAAAGCCCATAGGTTTTGACAAAAAGATTTCGAGTGCACTCATAGGTGCCCTCGCCGCCAAAGAGGTCTTTGTATCTCAACTTGGAATTGTTTACGGAGAGGGCGATGCGGACGAGTCTGATACCTCAAGCTTGCGCGCAAAAATCGCCAAAGACTACACTCCGCTTCAGGGGCTTAGCATATTGCTCTTTGTTCTTATAAGTATGCCATGCATTGCTACAATAGCAACTTCTTACAACGAAACTCGCTCAAAGCTCTTTGCATTTGCGCAGGTAGCGGGGCTAACCGGGCTTGCTTACGCAATATGCTTTGTCGTCTATCAAGTTGGTCTTAGACTTTAAGTCTGAAAAGCCTTGTAGAAATTTTAAGCACATGTTAGCATTCCAATACTTAATTGCATTGTAGCTTTAAGTATTGGAAGGAATATATGAAAAAAAGTTTTTCTATAGTTGCGCTTTTAACTGCCGCATTTTTGCTTTGCGCCGATAATTTGCCGGGTTCTATTTGGAAGTTGCCCGCGCCTTTTTGCGACTTCGATAAAGATGGTGATAACGTGCTAAGTGGAGGCGAGATTGCCGAGGAAAATTTGCGCTTTGACTTAAATAAAGACGGTTTTATCGTTCCTAGCGAAGTGCTTTTTTTGCAGGCAAAAGAGAGTTTTGAAAAGCAGTTTTCGGATTACGAGAGCCCTCTGTTAAAGCCCGTTAAAGTTGATACAGGCGCGGGAAAAAAACAGTATAAGAACGCAATTCTAATAAGCATAGACGGCTTGGATAGAAAAGTCTTTATGGAGCTTTTGCAGAGCAATCAGCTTCCAAACATAAAGAGGCTTGCAACGCAAAATAATTCAGAGCCCGTATTCTTAAATTCTCAGATAATCGACCACCAGACGGAGACAAAGCCGGGCCATGCGGCAATGTTAACCGGAGTCGGCCCAGAGGTAAATTTTGTGCTTTCAAATTCTCAGTTCCAGCCCATACCCAAGGGACTTACCATACACGAGAGGCTTGAGGATAATTTGGGAGAGGAAAATATATACACAATATTTGTCTCTTCAAAGGCTGAAAATGTGGGGGCAAAAAATGCCGAGGAATTGGGAAATCGCGAGGTTGACGGAATCCCAATCGTGGGGGCTCCATACTGCAATGCAAAGAAAAGCATCGACTATTTTAGCGCGGAAGATAGACCAACTGTCCTGGCAAAGAGGGAATTTATTGAAGCCTTAAACAGCGTTCCAAATAAGCCTTTCTTTGGCTTCTTGCACTTCAGAAATCCCGACAAGGCCGGGCATTCCTACGGCAGGGAATCAAAGTCTTTCAGAAAAAAAACCATAGAAGTTGACAGCGCTATTGGCGATATTTTAGACGAGCTAAAGTCGCTTGGAGCCGACAAAGATACGCGCATCTTTGTAACCGCAGACCACGGCTTTGTTCCGAAAGCTAGAAACCACTTCTTTGCCCCCTGGATATTTCTGGCATCTAATGACCCTTCAATTTGCAAGGAGGGCAGAGAGTCTATTGTAAATTACGATGTGTCGGCAACGATAATAGCCGGCTTTGGCATAGACATAAGCAAATTGAGACCAAAGCTTAGAGGTGTTGATTTGTCGGAGTAAAATACGTTTAAATGTACGGGCGGAACTTTATTTCTCCGCCCATTTTTTTCTCTTGCCTATTTTTCACTCAGGCTAAAGTCGGGGCGGCGTTCTGTGAAATTTCGCTCGCAACTTCTCGTCTTTTAGATTGATTATCTTTGCAGACAAACACTTTCTCGGCGCTAACTAGATAGTTGTTGCCAGTATGTTGGCATTTCTCTTTAGAGAGCTATCACTCCGCAATTTGCGATAAGATACTTATCTATTTTGTAAGTGTAGAAAATAGTGAAGCTTAAAAATGACAAACTCCAAGGGGAGGATTTTCTTTATTTGCCTCAAAAAAACAAGCTTTGCCAAAATGGCAAAGCCTGCTTATTGAATCTGGTTTTAAAATCGTTTGCCCGCGAATTTTACTTCGCGCGCAAACTTTAATTTTTTATTCTCAGTATTGTTAGGGAGTATGGGGGCAATTTCATTTTGCGAACCTCAGCCGCCGATATCTTTTAGGCCTCGCGCTCAAATTTTTCGGCGTCATAGGCTCCGTGAAGTGTCGTCTTTGAGATTTTCGCTGAAGATTTCACAAATGGCAAATCCGAGTCTAGTTCGCGCGGCAGCATATTGACAATTTTTACTATCGCATCTTTGCTCTTAGAATCTTTAACTACAGATGCAACTACGCGCTTTGATACTTCCTCTGTATTTTTAGAACGTTTAATGTCAAGCGGTATGTAGCTGTCTGTACTGTTGTGGCAGAGGCTTTGAAGGTCCCAAGATATAGACCATATGCAGCGCCAAGTCCCGCTCTTGTCGCGATACAAAAATAGTTCCTTTATTTTTTTGTCTCCCCAAGCGCCTAAGTTTGAATGGGAAAAGGCCCTATCCTTACCCCCTATGTACTCCCAATTTTTTAAGTCGCTACCCTTTGCAAAGCATAAATCGCCAGAGTCCGAATCCGTTTTATTGTAAGAGAAAATCCAAGTTTTGGCCTCTAAAAGCGCACCCACTGCTATGAGCGAACTAATGGAAATGAGTTTAATAAATTTCATACTCCGCTTTTAGCATTTTTACATTTAAATAATAATTCGGGTATGTTGTTACAGTAATACTCAAACCTCTCAATACCCGTTCAAATTTTTATCTAGTTGCAGCCTTGTGTTTCTTTTGGATTTCCCAAATCTGAGGCGATCTAGAATTTTTTGCTTTTGTATTGTTTTATTTTAAGATTTTATGCGTGGGAGGCGAGGTTATTTGTCTTATTGATACTGAAACTATATGGAAACTTTGTTTCGATTTACTTGTTGGAACTAGCTTTTTACCATATAATTAAAGTATCTTTGCGCAGTGGCAAAATTCCATACTTATGCTATTATTAATGAAATATAAAAAATATATTGACACTTGGCGCAATGCGTAACAGCATAGAACAAACCAAATATCTAACCTTGTTTTAAATTTGCATTTATGAAGATTATGAAGATTACGGCAGTATCGGCCTTGTTTGTATGGGCGGCTCTATCCGCCTATGCCCAGCAGGAAATTTCCCTTGATGGGAATTTTGACGCAGATGTTCAATGGAGCGAAGCGAATTGGAATCCGCAAGTGCCCACGGCAGCGGACAATGTCACAATCAATATGGACAAAAACCAGGGTTGGCTCGTAGTTGATGGGGCTATTGATGTAAATAAATTGACGCTTGGCTCTTACGCAAAACTACTTGCAAGCGGAGCCGGAAACTCGCTCAACTCGGCTTTTGATATCACACTGAACGACAATTCTTCATTACTGGTAAACAATGGTGCTTCGCTGAGTTTGGAGGTGGGTTACTCTGCGGTAGTAAATGAGAATGCGAGCTTTACGGTAGATAATGCAACCTTTAACGGAAAATTTCACTATTCAGCCTACAACGTGCGGATTTTAAACGGTTCCACTTGGAACATAGGGTCTGGTATGGATGGTGTCGATAATGGCGATATTTTGGTTAAAAATTCCACCGTAAACCTCACATCCGACCTGAAGATGAAAAGGCTGACTGCCCTTAATTTTACGCTCGATAACTCCACTTTAGGCGGGGCTGAGAACGCAAAGAAGGGAATAAATTTCGGCGGGAATGTAGATATTTTAAACGGCTCAAAAATCCAATACATAGAGCACTTTAACGTCGGGCGCGAAAATGGAGGCGCGTTGGGCGACACTACCGTAACGGTTCAGGGGAGTTCCGCCGACAATCTATCTTCAATAAATGTGGCAAATGGCTGGCTAAACGTAAACGAAGGCGGTACATCAAAACTTGTCTTGGCCGGATTTAGCGATGTCGATTTTACCTCAAAGATTGATGCTAACAATACTAAAGGAGGTGACTTTGAGATTGTTTTTGAAAATTCAAACAACGACCTCTCTGTTGGCGGCAGTGCCTCTTTTGGAAAAAATTCCAGTGCAATGTCCGGCGACTGGCGCATATATACGGCAAGCGGTGCCATGAATAGCAAGTTCGGCACCCATGGAACTTTTATTATGTACGTATCGTCGGCAGAGGGCAATAACGCATCTGTCGGCGTGGACTGGAGCGGAGATGGAAATGTATTTAGTCTGGGCAATGGCGTATTTATGAAAGGTTCAAAAGCTGCCAGCGGAAATAGCCACATGTATATGCGCGTAAGCGACGGCGGAACATTCTCTCTAAAGGATGTAAATATTGGCGGCGATAAGCTTGTGGATAGTTCCGTAAGTGGCTTAACCGAGTTTGTAGTTGCAAATGGCGGCAAAGTTTCCGCAAACGATATTAAGATTAACAATTCGGGTGTAGCGGGCGCAACATCTGTATCTAAACTCGTCTTTGACAAAGCAAACTACCTTGTCGGCGAGGACGGCAATTCCATGGGAAACGTTTCAATAGGCGGCTTTAACGGTTCTGCTCAAAATGCGACTAATGAAACTATTCTTGGCGGAACTGCATTATTGGAGGTTATAAAAGGCTCCAATGTGTACTTGAGTGGAAATATCAATATGATTACCAGCAACAGTGCCGGATCAACTTCCGTATCAAAGCTTCTTGTGGAAAATTCAACTTTGAAGATGAATAGAGAGCTCAAAGCCGCACACAAGGACACTGGTCTATTTTCAAGCGGCAGCGCAATTTTGGAAGTAACTGGCGAAAATTCCGTATTTGAAGCTACAAACAAGGGCTTTTACTCCGGCTACGAGACCGATATGTCGGGGGGCAGCATAGAGGTTTTGCTGAGCGGACAAAACAATAGAATTTCCTTCGCAAATCAATCTACAAATGCAAATGAGAAGTTTTACATGTTCGCAGGAACTTCTACCGGAACCCAGACGGGCGGAACTATAGATGTTAAAGTCACGGGCAGTGGCAATGTGTTTGAAGCCATGGGCATAGAAATTGGAAAGACAAGATCAACTGGCGGAAAAAATACATTCTACGCAAAGGGCGATTCTGCAAGCGCCGTAAATACCCTTCGATTTGTCGGAGATACTCTAAGCATACATGGCTCAACGGATACTTCGGCAACTATAGAGAACTCCTTTATTATGGCGGGCAACACAAAGCTTTTGCGCACTGAGGATAGAACGGTCCACATTTATGTAGGAAACGATGCAAATACGGCTGGCGGCAGTGCAAGCTTCATTGTAAAGGGCAGCGGCAATGTCGTAAGGGGCGAGAATTTCAAGGTTGGTTCCTCCTCTGCAACTGGGGGAACTGCACTTGCTCGCTTTGAAGGCTATTCAAACGACATTCGCTTTAACAGCGCACTGAGCTTCGAGGGTTCAGGCACAAGCTACGACGAAGCAGTTGGCGGGCGCTTTGAATTTGTCTTGGACAACTCCGGGGACGGCCTTGGAGAGGCTATGTTAAATGTTGGACGAATCGACGCTTTTAGCGGTGCTATACAGGTGGATTTCTCGGCTCTTTCGGGCGAATTTGACGGCGCTGAATTTCTCTTGATTTCCTCAGGGCAGGATTGGTTCAGCTTGTATTCCTCTTGGGAGCAGAGCGGACTATTTGACTTCAACCTCAGGGACGAATCCGACGAGGCTTACTTTGAGTACTCGGGCGGCAATCTGTACGTAATTTACACTTCCACAGTGCCCGAACCCGCCACCTTTGCGGCTATATTCGGCCTTTGCGCTCTGGCATTTGCATATTATAGGCGCAGGAAAAACTAAGGATTACTTCCCTTAACATTTTGCGCCCTTTGGATTTTCATCTGAAGGGCGTTTTTTATCTCTCGGGAGAATGTACAATAGCTGTTTCCAAGTATGGACTTTTGTGTTGATCTATTTTTAAAATGAATTTAAACATAGTTTCAAATCACTGCCATATGCGCAATCTAAAACGTTTTTTAATTCTTGCAACAATCCCGCTTTTAAGTCTGTCTCACTCTTTCGGTGAAGTGCTTACTTTTTGCAATCCAATAAATATAAGTTATCAGCCTTTTAACAAGAATGCGCGCTCTGCGGCAGATCCTGTAGTAGTGCCATTTAAGGGCAAGTATTACCTTTTCGGCAGCCTCTACAAGGGCGGAACTTTGGGCTATTGGGCTTCTGAAGATTTAGTTAAGTGGAAGCTTATTCCATTTCCGGATTCAATTCTTGGCGAAATATTAAATAAAGATGGCGAGGCCTATGCGCCGGGCCTTGTCGCTATAGACGGCTTTATCTACTATGCTAGGCTAGATGGCAGTGTGGCGATACGCACTTCGAATCCGGATAATCCCGACTCATGGGAGCTTTTTTCCAAAAAGGCCTTTGCGGGTTTCGACCCGGCCTATTTCTTGGACGACGATGGCAAGCTCTACAACTATAGCGGCGCCCTTGAAAGCAATGTGGTGCAATTAGACAAAAGTAACTTTAGTGCAATGGGAAAAACTCGAAAGCAGCTAACTCCCAAGACAAAGACGGCGGAAGTTCTATCCAGGCAAAGCTACGGGCTCTATTGGGGAAAGGCCGAGTACGAGAGCAGGTTCTCGGACTGGAATAAGCCCGAGACCTTGGATACTGCGCGACTAATTCCCGGCAATCCGCCTCAGAAGCCCCAGTTTAACACCGTGAGCACAGATTCTATGCAAGAGGCGCCGTGGCTTACAAAGTTTGAAGGCAAGTACTATTTGCAAAACTCAAATCCCGGAACTGCCTGCCCTTGGTACAGCGATTCTGTATGGGTGTCGGACTCTCCGACGGGGCCCTTTGAGATGCCGGACTACGCCACAGTCTCAATGAAAGTCGGCGGTTTTATAAACAGTGCGGGGCACAGTTGCGTCTTTCAGGATTTCCACGGCAATTGGTGGCGCGCGAGCACTATGTGGATAGGTGTGCACGCAGGGTTTGAGCGCAGAATAGGGCTATTTCCGGTGGAGTTTGACAAGCAGGGCAGAATGCTCACCCACACGGAATTTGGCGACTACCCGATGTTTGTGCCAAATTCAAAGCGCAAAAAGCCGGGGAACTTCCTAATGGGGTGGAATTTGCTTTCGAAGGACGCCAAAGTCGAAGTTTCTTCAACCCACTCAAAATTTGAGGTCAAAAATGCCAGCGATGAAAATGTGCGAACCTGGTGGAGTGCGAAAACTTCAGATGCGGGCGAATGGTTAAGTATGGACTTGGCTAGACCCTGTAAAATTCATGCCGTGCAAGTAAATTTTGCGGAGCAAGACATAGTTCAGGAGGCTCTTAAAGAGGATTACCACGCCTACAGGCTATACGCCTCCAAAGACGGTAAATCGTGGAATTTGATTGCCGACAAATCTGAAAATAAAGAGAGTGTGGCTCACGATTATTTGCATTTAAAAAAGCCCATTGAAGCCCGCTATTTGAAGCTTGAGAATGTGCACAGCGCCAAGCGCGGCAAGTTTGCCGTACGCGACTTGAGGGCGTTCGGATTTTGCGATGCCCAAAAGCCCCGGAAAGTGAGCGGTGCGCATGCAGTGCGCGACAAAGGCGACGGCAAGCACATAAAGTTTACATGGAAGCCTTCAGAGGGGGCGAGGGGCTACGTAATTTTTTACGGAGTTGCACCCGATGCTCTGCATTTGAATGTTCAATACCAAAATCCGCAGGCGGATTCGCTTACACTTTCCTGCTTTAACGCAGCAGCTAAGAATTATTACTTTAGGATAGACGCTTACAACGAGGCTGGAGTGAGCAAATCAGATGTTAAAAAAGTGAGATAGTTGAAATTCAATATTGTTATCTATAAATAAGTTAGCTATTTAATATAGGTTTTATATTTGCGATTTTACGAAATATCGCAAACGTTTGAAATTTTTTGTTGAACATTTAAGCGCAGACTGCTAGCTTTTGGATTTGAAATAAATTACATTAAACAAATATTGTTACTTGTTATGTTACGAAAACTGTATGAAGGGAAGTTCGGACTCAAGTCCGCAAGAGTGGGAAAACTTGCCGCTTCTTTAGCGCTGATTGTAGCGTCTGTTGCGTCTTACGCGCAGAACTTAAACAGCGTCGAAGTGAAGGGCAACTGGCAAATGCAAGACGCCGAACTCGTCAAGGCAAAAGCCTTAAAAGAGGGTTGGTATAGGGAGAATTCCGCAAAACAGCCTGAGGAGGGGCGCGAGGTTTCAAAGGCGTCTTTCGATTCAAAGGGCTGGTACAAGGCTACTGTTCCCGGCACAGTACTGACGACACTTGTAAACAACAAGGTCTATCCCGAACCCCTGTACAACGAAAATAACCGCCCCGAGAAAATTCCGGAAGACTTGTGCCGCAAGGACTGGTGGTACCGCACGACGGTCATGATACCGGAGGAATTTAAGGACAAGAACATTTGGCTGAATTTCTACGGCATAAATTATAGCGCCGAAATTTGGGTAAACGGCAGGAAGGTGGCCCCAATGCACGGCGCCTTCATAAGGGGTATATTTGATATCACAAAGTACGACGTAAAGCCCGGCAAAGAAACGACAATCGCAGTCAGAATTTCGCCGCAGCCCACAAAGGGCATTCCCTCCGAGCACACTATGGGCACGACCGGCGGTCCATGCGGAGGCGAGGGCAGGTTAGACGGCGCAACCTTCGGCTGTTCCGTAGGTTGGGACTGGCTATCCGGCATACGCGATAGAAATAGCGGCATCTGGCAGAAGGTCACTTTGAGTGCTACGGGTTCGGGCGTTATACTTGATCCTTACGTAGTCACCGATTTGCCGGAACTTCCAAAGACAAACGTGGCGACAGTCTCTATAGACGTTCCCGTCAGAAATGTGACGGATAAGCCTATAAAGGGCACTGTAAAAGGTCTTTTGGGCGACATTAAATTTGAAAAGGAAATCGAGATAAAGCCCTGGCATACTGAGACTGTCAAGTTTACGCCCGCCGACTATCCGCAGCTAAAGCTTCAGAATCCGAAGCTCTGGTGGCCCAATGGCTTGGGCGAACCGAATTTGTACAAGCTAAGCCTCGTTTTTGAGGACGATAAGGGCGTATCTGACGAGCGCGACTTAAATGTTGGCATAAGAAAGTTCGAGTATTCAGAGCCGGGCAATCCGAATTTTGCGCTGTCCGTAAACGGCGTTAGGGTGTTTATGCGCGGCGGCAACTGGGGCATGGAGGAAGCTTTGAAGCGCCTCGACAAAGAGCGCCTAGAAACGCAAGTTAAGATGCACCGCGACTTGAACTTTAATATGATAAGAAACTGGGGCGGGCAGAGCACTAGCGACTACCTCTTTGAGCTTTGCGACAAATACGGCCTCTTGCTGTGGGACGAATTTTTCCAATTCAACAATGCCGATCCCGTAAATACCGAGCTTTACATGGCAAACATACGCGACAAGGTTCTGCGTTACCGCAATCACCCGAGCGTAGTTTTGTGGTGCAGCAGAAACGAAGCAACCCCGCCAAAGTATTTGGACGATGCAGTTAGGTATATGCTTCTTGAGACTGATCCAAACCGCCATTACCAACCAAATTCCGGCGGCGGCCTAGGTTTTAACTCCGGCGGTCCTTACGACTGGGTTCCTCCGATGATGTACTCGAGGTATTTTGAAGCGCCCAACTACAATAAGCGCGAAACTTTCAAGACTGAAATAGGCAGCTTTTCCGTTCCCACGATAGAGTCGATACAGGGAATGTTCCCCAAGTCTGAGTGGGACGGCATAACCGACTCTTGGGCAGAGCACAATTTCTGCGCAGGCGGCGGGCGCAAATATCCGCGCTTTATGACAAACCGCTACGGAGCTCCCAAGAATATGGCCGACTTTGTGCGCAAGGCTCAACTTATGAACTACGAAACGCACAAGGCAATGTACGAGGGCAGGTTGGGCAGAATGTTTGAGCCTGCAGAAGGTGTCTTATATTGGATGAGCATTCCCGCTCAACCCAGCTTTGTATGGCAGCTCATACAGTACGACTTGGAGCCCAACGCATCATTCTTTGCCGTTAAGAAGGCCTGCGAGCCCCAGCACATATTCTACACTTGGACGGACAAGGGAACTGTATATGTGGCAAATCACAACCCCGAGGCTCTCAAGAACGCCAAGGCTAGCCTTGTGATTTACAATCTCGACGGAACAGTTGCCGCGAAGAAGGATTACGTTGTGAACGTTCCGGCGGTTTCTGTGCAGTCTTTGGGCAAGCTCGAGTGGCCCGAGAATTTGTCAAAGGTGTTCTTTATAAAGTTGGAATTAAAGGACGCCAAGGGCAAGCTTTTGTCCGACAACTTCTACTGGCACAATGTCGGGGCAAATCCGGATGACACAAAGGTGCTGCGCGACGACAACAAGTTGATATCGCTCGATAATCTCAAGGACTTGGATACTCTGCCTAAGGTTGTGCTGACAAGCTCGGCCAAGGTTCGCAAAGATAAGGATAACTTCTACATAGATGTGGCACTTAGAAACGACAAGGACGCAGTGGCTTTGATGGCGCACTTTCAGGTTCAAGACAAAAACACAAAGAAGCGCATTTTGCCCGTGTACTACAGCGATAACTACGTGTCTTTGGCGCCAAAGGATACAAAGTTGATAACAATCACTATTCCTAAAACTTCACTGAGGGCCAACTCGTCTCCGATAGTTATGGTTGACGGTTGGAATGTAGCGGTTAAGGATTCCCAGCTAATAGCAAATAACAAGAATGCAGATCCGGCAAATTGGGGCGACGCAGGCTTTACATTCAAGCCCCGCGAAATTGTCCGCAAGCCGGTAGTCCGCATAAATTGCGGCGGCTACAACAGGGGTAATTTTGAGAAGGATCCTGGCTTTATGGAAGCTCCGGTAGGTTTCCAGACAGAGAGTGTAAACTTGACTGGTGTGAAAAATCCGGGACATCCCGATATGTATAGAACCGTGCGCTGGGGAAATAGCACTTACACTGCATACTTAAGCGGTAAGCCTGGCCAGAAGTACACAGTTCGCCTGCACTTCTGCGAGTCCAGTCGCGACAAGACTGCAGGAAAGCGCGAGTTTGATGTAAAGGCAAACGGCGAGTACATCTTGAAGGACTACGATGTGGCGCGCGAGGCCGGCGGAGTAAATAGGGGCGTTGTTGCCGAAATTAAGGACGTAAAGAGCGATGAAAACAGCAATATCGTCTTTGAATTTGTAGGTGGCAAGAAGCGCGCAAATGAAAGCCGCGACCCGCAAATCTGCGGCATAGAGGTAATTCCCCAAAAGTAGTTTGTCGGGGTAGAAAGTATAAATTTTGTAAGCTTTAAGGCGGCGGGCAGAGTCTCGTCGCTTTTTCATTATTTTTACATTTGTTTCCAGTGTAGTTACCTATTGTCTCCTAACACGTTATCGTTCTGTATGTTTTGGATATATAGGTTAATGACTTTGCCTTTGCAATAAGAATGTAATCGATTGAATTCGCCATTTGGCTTTTCTAACGCTAATGCTACCACGGGGAGTTTGAATTCGCAAGTTGGACTCGACAAACATAAAACTGCACTCTAACATAGCCTGCGGTTTCAAGTTTTGACTTTATGCTTAG
The DNA here is from genome assembly GCA_900552245.1 of uncultured Opitutales bacterium. Lineage (GTDB taxonomy): Bacteria > Verrucomicrobiota > Verrucomicrobiia > Opitutales > Intestinicryptomonadaceae > Intestinicryptomonas. The sequence goes on from URYY01000006.1 coordinate 24,979, forward strand.
GAGAATATCTATCTTAGCCTCTATCCTTATTATTTGTACGCTCTGCCTGGCGGTAGAGCCTAAGGAGATAGTTGAAAACGGTGGGTGGTGTTGGTTTCAAGACGAGCGGGCGATTTTTGAGGATGGTGATACGCTCTTGCTTGGTTCAGTCAAAACTCCGTCGGGCGATATAGACGCAAGTTCTTGGAACTTAAAGACGGGCGAAACAAAAACCCACACTCTCTCAAAAGATTTTAATTGCGACGACCACGCGGCTCCAGCTTTTCTAAAGTTATCAAACGGCGAAGTCCTAGCGGTCTGGAGCAGTCACGGAAATGCAAAGAATAAGGAAAACAACGGAACTCTGTTTTACGCAAAAAAGCGGGCGGGCGACTCTGTCGATTCTTGGGGTGCTACAAAAACTTTAAAGCACGGCGGCTGCTACAACAACTTGTATCAGCTTGAGTCTGAGAATGGCAAAATTTACAATTTTGTGCGCAGTGTTGGCTGGAATCCAAACTACCACACATCTGTCGATATGGGTGAGACTTTCCCCTACGGCGGCAGATTCCTGTTTTGGAAGGCTTCTAAGGACGATCCGAAGGCAACAGGCTTGGACGGCAATAGGCCCTATGTTAAATACGCCTCTGATGGGAAGGATAAAATTCACTTTATTTCTACTGAATCCCATCCGCGCGCCTATGATAACAGCTTGTATCACGGCTACTTAAAGCAAGGGAAAATGTTCGACTCTCAGGGCGGGGAAGTCGGGGCTTTGTCAAAGAGTTCGAAAAGTTTGCTAAAGCCCTCGGATTTTACCAAGATTTTTGATGGCGACGCCCAGAACGTTGCTTGGGGAGTAGATTTAAATATAGATAAAAGAGGTAATCCCGTCTGTATTTTCTCTGTCCAAAAAAATGCGGGGCACTTGCGCAAGCTCCACTCGCACTTGGGGGCGGACTTGCGCTACTATTATGCGATTTTCGATGGAAAGAAGTGGCATGTAAACCAAATGGCCTTTGCTGGAACCTCCATATACACAAATCCGAAATTTTACTCCGAGCCAGATTACAGCGCCTTGGCGGCAATAGTTCCTCATTCGCCCGATACAGTTTACATTTCAACAAATTCTAATCCCCAAACGGGCGAGCCTCTAGTGAGTGCTGCCGATGGTATGCGACATTTTGAAATTTTTAAGGGAAAAACTTCGGATATGGGCAAAACTTGGACTTGGACTGCCGTAACTAAGGACTCAAAATTCGACAATATCCGCCCCATAGTTCCCATAAGTCCCGACTCCAAGACGGTGGTTTTGTGGTTGAGGGGCTCGTACACGACGTATTGCGACTACAACACGAGTGTTGTGGGAATAGTGGATTAAGATTTTGAAAATTTTGGCTTTAGTTTGCAAGCGGTGTGTTTTTAGTTATTCAAGGTCTAATTTTGAAAAATATTGCCAAAAAGTTCAAATAAAAGCATTTTTGTAAAAAAAATTGAAAAAAACTGTTTGACAAAAAGTTTTGCGGCGGCAGAATCATAAACTTTCTTTTGATAAAAGAGTAAATATATACACACAACATTAACAACTAACGCAGGTTTCAACGGCGGCTCGGCTTTTGTTTTAAAGCGATTCCAAGTCTCCCCCTGCCTCTTAGATATTAGATGAGCACAATACTTATTGGCAAAAAACTGGGTATGACCCAAGTTTTCGACGCAGATAACGCGCTAGTAGCGGTTACTGTGGTCGAGGCAGGTCCGTGCCCTGTAACTCAGGTTAAAACAGCTCAGAGCGACGGTTATGAGGCCGTTCAGATAGGCTTTGGCGCGCAGAAAGAATCGCGCATGACAAAGGCCGAGCTCGGGCATCTCAAAAAGGCGGGCGTAGGGGCTCTCACAGAGCTTGTTGAAATTCGTTCGGATAAGCCCGCAGAACTCAAGGTTGGCGACGTTTTAAAGGTCACAAACTTCACCGAAGGTCAGAAGGTTGACATAATCGGTACCACAAAGGGCAAGGGTTTTCAGGGCGTAATGCGCCGCTATAACTTTGCAGGCCAGCCCGCGACGCATGGTCACATGATGCACCGCAGGCCCGGTTCCGTTGGTTGCCGCCAGACACCCGGCCACGTTTACAAGGGCAGAAAGATGCCGGGCCACATGGGTCAGGTTCGCCGCACAACTCAGAATCTCTCAATAGTAAAGATTCTCGAAGACAAGAATTTGCTCCTCATAAAGGGCAGCATTCCCGGCGCCAACGGCGATATCGTCTTGGTTCGCACGGCAAAGAAGGCTAAAGCTTAATTACGGAGGCTACAAAGATGAAATTAAAGGTATTTAAATCCGACGCAAGTAGCTTCGTTGAGAAGGAATTTGAGAATATTCCTACATTCGAAGGCGACAAGGGCATGTTTGCTCTAAAGGAAACAATCGTAGCCTACCAGGCAAATGCTCGTCAGGGCAACGCCTCCACGCTAGACTACGGGCACGTTAGCGGCACATGCAGAAAGCCCTTCAAGCAAAAGGGTGGCGGCCGTTCGCGTCACGGTACGTTTAAGAGCGTAATTCACCGCGGTGGTGCAGTTGTTTTTGGTCCCCAACCGCGCGATTGGTCTTTGAAGATCAATAAGAAGGTTCGCCAGCTCGCTCTCAAGAGGGCTCTGTTCAACAAGTGCTCAGAGGGCAAGATCTCCATAATAGAGGAATTTGCAGCTCCCTCAAAGAAGACTAAGGATATGAACGCTGTAATCGGCAAGATTTACGAGTCGGGCAAGGTATTGTTGGTTGACGACGAATTCTCCGATGAAGTTGCTTTGGCTGCTCGCAACATCGCTCGTTTGATTTTCTGCGAAACTGCACAGCTCAACGCCTTGGATTTGACCCGCTTCGACAAGATCATAGTATCGAGCAAGGGTTTTGAAACAGTTTTGGCTCGCGCAAATAAGGAATAAGGAACATGAGTATTCAAGCTGAAAAAATTCTGAAGGGCTTTCGCCTAACTGAAAAGGCGGCTAATTTGCAGTCGAATGCAAACCAGTACACGCTAGAAGTTGCAGACGGGGTAAACGCAATACAGGTTGCGCAGGCCGTCGAGCAGTTCTTCAAGGTGAAGGTAAAGCGCGTAAACATAATGAACGTCAAGGGCAAGGTTAAGGTATCCCGCATGCGCCGCGCAACGGTTGGCATCAAGGGCGCCATGAAGAAGGCCATTGTAACGCTCGAAAAGGGTCAAACTATAGATCTCGCATAAGGAGGGTTTGAAAGATGGCTATAATTAAAAGAAGACCTTTAACTCCGGCTCAGAGATTTTTGGAGCTGAGCAGAAACGAAGTTGACAACAAGCGTCCGGAGCGCTCCCTCACAGAGAGCATACATCGCTCTAAGGGGCGCAACTGCTATGGTCGCATAACTTCCCGCAGGCGCGGTGGCGGTCACAAGAAGTTGTATCGCCGCATAGACTTCAAGCGCGATTTGTTTGAAGTTCCGGCAACTGTAATGGCGATAGAGTACGATCCGTTCCGCACGGCTTACATTGCACTTTTGAAGTACGAAAACGGCGAGTTGCGCTACATCATAGCTCCTCAGGGCTTGAAGAAGGGCGACGTCGTATTGTCCTCGCAAAAGAGGCAGAGCGAGTTTGCGACAGGCATGAGCCTTCCGCTAAAGCTCATTCCCTCCGCAACGACCATACACGCCATCGAGATGCTCCCCGGCAGAGGCGCCCAGTTGGCGCGCGGCGCGGGTTCGTCGGCGCAGTTGGTCGCAGTTGAGGGCGACGTTGCCACGGTTAAGATGCCCAGCGGCGAAATTCGTCTTTTGAATGCCGACTGCCGTGCGACTATAGGTGTGGTAAGCAATGCCGAGCATTCAAACCAGAGCTTGGGCAAGGCTGGCCGCAAGCGTTGGATGGGGCGCAGACCTCGCGTAAGAGGTGTTGCGATGAATCCTGTCGACCACCCGCAGGGTGGTGGTGAAGGTAAAACTTCAGGTGGCGACCATCCGGTATCTCCGTGGGGTCAGCTAGCCAAGAGCTATCCGACAAGAATAAAGAGCAAGCCTTCAAATTCTCAGATTATTTTGAGGCGCAACGGCAAGAAAGTAAAGAGGTAATACCATGTCACGTTCACTTAAAAAAGGTCCATTTACAGATCAAGATCTTCTCGACAAGATTGACGCCGTCGCAAAGTCCGGCTCGCACAAGCCAATCCAGACTTGGTCGCGTCGCTCAACTATCACGCCCGATTTTGTGGGCTTGAATTTCAACGTTCACAACGGCAGGAAGTTTGTTCCGGTCTATGTTACTGAAAACATGGTCGGCCACAAGTTGGGCGAATTTGCTCCAACCCGCTTCTTCAAGGGTCACCAGCCGCACACAAAGAAGGCAGAAAAGTAAGGTTGCACACCATGTTTGATATCGCGCAAAAGTTTAGCCTTGCACTCGCAGCCCTGATTGGGCTCGGCGGGGTTTCTTTTGCCGAATCGATGCTGGCGGAATCTTTGACAAATGCGGGCGCTACGCTCAGAGTTTTGAAGCTCGATAGCTCGTCGCCCGCGGATTTGCTCCTAATAGACGGGGGCGTTCGCAATGGTCTCAGAGCTGGGCTTCGCTGCTCGGCCTTTGCTAGCGATAGCGAAAAGGTTGGCGAGGTAATGATAGTTGAGGCCGGTTTTTCAAAGAGTGTGGCGCTGGTGTTGGGAGATTTCAACGTGGTGGAAGGCAACTTTGTAAGGTTAGGCAAAGAAAATTTAAAATAGATAAGAAAATGGAAGTAAAAGCATTGACAAAATTTGCGCGCATGTCCGACAAGAAAGTGCGCGATGTCGCCCGCCAAATACAGGGGCGTAATGCTGCAGAGGCTCTTGAAGTCTTGAGGCTTGTGCCGCGAAAGAGTGCGGCTTTGATTGCTAAGACTCTCGCAAGCGCGATAGCAAATGCGGAGAATAACAACGGCGCGTCGGCCGCGTCGCTTAAGGTTAAGTCTGCGATAGTAAACCAGGGGATAGCCTTCAGGCGTTTCCGCGCGGTTGCAAGAGGCAGCGCACACCCGATTCGCAAGCGCACCAGCCACATAACAATAGTTCTCAGCGACGAGAAGTAATTTCGGAGAAGTAAAAATATGGGACAAAAAGTAAATCCTAAAGGTTTTCGTCTTGCGGTTCGCCGCGATTGGGATTCGCGCTGGTATGCGAACAAGGCGGATTATTCCAAGTTCTTGGCGGAAGACTATCGCATTCGCGAATTTCTCCGTGAGAGACTAAAGGGCGCGTCGGTGCCCAGAATCTTCATAGAGCGCGCAGGTCAGCGCATACGCGTGAAGATTTACACCGCCAGACCCGGTGTAGTGATTGGTCAGAAGGGCGCATTGCTCGACCAGTTAAAGGCCGATTTGGCAAAGTTCATCGGCAAGGATTTCTTGGTGGACATACAGGAAGTCAAGAAGCCCGATTTGGTTGCTTTCTTGGTTGCAGAGAGCATAGCTTTGCAGCTCGAGCGCCGCATTTCTTTCCGCCGCGCCATGAAGAAGGCTATAACAACCTGCATGGCTATGGGTGCCTTGGGAATAAAGATTCAGATTTCCGGACGTTTGGGTGGAGCCGAAATTGCTCGCACTGAGTGGCAGAGGAAGGGGCGCATACCCTTGCAGACTCTCCGCGAGAACATTGACTACGGCTTTACCGAGGCAAATACGGTTTACGGCAAGATTGGCGTAAAGTGCTGGTTGTGCCTAAAGCCCGAAGATGTGCTATAATTTAAAATAGGAAGACTAAGAAGATGGCAAATATACTTCCAACAAGAACGAAGTACCGTAAGGTCCAAAAGGGGCGCATATACGGAAATGCTAAGGGTGGCGATACAATCGCGTTTGGCGACTACGCCATGCAGGCTATAGACAGAGGCCGCTGCACTGCAGCGCAGCTCGAGGCCGCTCGTGTTGCAATCAACAGATTCCTAAAGCGTAAGGGCAAGGTTTGGATGCGCGTATTCCCGCAGAAGCCTGTAACTCAGAAGCCTGCCGAAACTCGTCAGGGTAAAGGTAAGGGCGCAGTTGAGTACTGGTGCGCAGTAATCAAGCCGGGCGTAATTTTGTTTGAGATTTCGGGCGTGCCCGCATCTCAGGCTCGCGAGGCTATGAGATTGGCCGACGGCAAGTTGCCGTTCCACTGCCGTTTCGTTGTTCGCGAAGGCGTTGAAATCCTCTAAAAGGCGAAAGGTTGAAGATGAAATCGAAAGATATAAGAGAACTTTCCGTTGCTGAGATGGACAAAAAATTGCGCGAAATGCGCGACGAATTGTTAAAGCTTAACATTCGCAAAAGCACTGGTCAGGCAGACAGCACAAATCGCATACGCACATTGCGTCGCGATATTGCCCGCTTTGAAACCATAAAGGGCCAGAAAAACGCATAACAAAGAGAGGCAAGAAAATGGCTGAACAAAGAAAATCTCGTAAGAGCCTCGTTGGCGTCGTGACATCGCGCTCGGGCGACAAGAGCATAAAGGTAACGTATTTTTACAAGGTTCCGCATCCCTTGTACCACAAGGAAATTCGTCGCAAGACAGTTATTCACGTCCACGACGAAAAGAACGAGTGCGGCGTAGGCGACAAGGTCGAAGTTGCAGAAACTCGTCCGCTTAGTAAGATGAAGCGCTTCCGCGTGGTGCGCATCATTGAAAAAGCTCCGGTAACGGCGTAGAAATAGGAGGGTTTTAAGATGATACAAATGCAGACAAGATTGGTTGTTGCCGACAACACCGGCGCTAAGGAAGTTTCCATGGTGCGCCGTTTGGGGCAGCTCAGCAGAACAGCGAGCGTTGGCGACGTTATAGTAGTTGCAGTTAAGTCTTCAACTCCCGACGCAGCCGTCAAGAAGGGCACTGTTGCGAAGGCGGTAATCGTCCGCACAAAGGCTCCGATTCGCCGTCCCGACGGTTCCTATTTGCGTTTCGATTCGAATGCGGTCGTAATTTTGGACAACAACGGCAACCCGAAGGGCACCCGTATATTCGGACCTGTCGCCCGCGAATTGCGCGCTAAGAATTTTATGAAAATCGTGTCTTTGGCACCGGAGGTTTTGTAAGATGAAAGACAGCATTAAAAAAGGCGTAGAAGTTGTAGTAATCACAGGCTCCGACAAGGGCAAGAGGGGCAAGGTGTTGGCGGTTTTCCCAAAGAAGCAGCGCGTGCTTGTAGAAGGGGTTAACATGAGGAAGCACCACGAGCGCAAGAGCGACAAGAATCCCGACGGGGCGATTGTCGAGCGCGAGCAAACTGTGCATATTTCAAACGTAATGTCGGCTGGGCGCTTTGATTCCAAGAAAAAAGCGTAAGCAGCGACCTAACAAAAAAGAACAATGAGCAATACACCAGTATTAAAAAAGATGTATGTGGAGAAGGTGATTCCGAATCTTGAGAAGGTTTTGAATCACGACAATCCGCACAATGTTCCCAATCTGGAAAAGATTGTTATAAGCTCGGGTATCCGCAGCGAAAACTCCAAGGAATGGGTTCAGGAAGTAGTAAAGGAAATAGCTAAGATTGCGGGTCAGCAGCCCGTAGTTACTAAGTCTCGCAAGAGCATTGCGAACTTCAAGCTCCGCGCGGGGCAGGCAAACGGGGTAATGGTTACTCTGAGAGGCGACCGCATGTGGGAGTTCCTTTACAAGTTTATAACAATCGTGCTGCCTTCCATTCGCGACTTCCGCGGGGTGGGCACTCGCTTGGACGGTCACGGCAATTACAGCTACGGCATAGCCGACCACACAATTTTCCCGGAAGTCACGGTTGATCCAAACCGCAAGACTTTGGGTATGGACATCACTATAGTAACCACAGCTAAGACTGACGACGAAGGCCGCGAGCTTTTGAAGCAGCTCGGCATGCCTTTCCGCAAACCAAATGCTGAAGCGGCAACAACCTCAAATGCTAAGTAAACTATGGCAAAGAAATCTTCAATTCAGAAAAATTTGAAGCGTCAGAAGCTCGTAGCTAAGTACGCGGAAAAGAGGGCTCAACTTAAGAAAGTTTTGTCCAATCCTAATTCAACGGACGAAGAATTTTTTGCGGCTCAGAAGGCCATGGCCAAATTGCCGCGCAATTCTTCCAGAGTAAGAGTGCGCAACCGCTGCTCGGTTTCGGGTCGCGCCCGCGCGTACATCCGCAAGTTTGGCCTATCGCGCATAACATTCCGCGAATTGGCTTTGGACGGTAAAATTCCGGGCGTAACTAAGGCGTCGTGGTAGTGAAGGGAGAACATATATATGGCATCACACGATAACATTGGCGACTTTTTGACAATAATCCGCAACGCAAGTTCGGCTGGTAAGGAAGCTTGCTCGGCTTCTTGGTCCAAGATCCGCGAGGGCATAGCAAAGATTCTCAAGGAGGAGGGCTACATTGCCGATTTTGCAGTTGACGGAGATAAAGCTCAGAAGAAACTGACAATCACATTGAAGTACTCAAACGAAGTGCCCGCTATTACAAAGATTGAGCGCGTAAGCAAGCCTGGGCGCCGCCTCTATTATTCCTGCACGGACATTCCGCGCGTATTGGGCGGATTGGGTATTTCTATTCTGACGACATCGCGCGGCGTTTTGAGCGACAAGGAAGCTCGCGCAAACAAGGCCGGCGGCGAATTGATTTGCAAGGTTTGGTAAGGAGTTTGAGTTATGAGTAGAATAGGTAAACTTCCTGTAGAAATACCTGCCGGCGTAAAGGCCTCGGTAAATGGTATGACTGTCAGTGTAGAGGGGCCGAAGGGCAAGTTGGAAAAGACCTTTGCCGACGCTGTAAAAATTACTCTTGACGGAAACAAAATACACGTAGAGCCATCTTCAAACTCTCGTTTTTCCGGCGCTATGCACGGCACTGTCCGCAGCATAATAAACGGAATGGTTGAGGGCGTTACGAAGGGATTTGAAAAAATTCTCGAGATCTACGGCGTTGGTTTCAAGGCCGAGGTAAAGGGCAAAGTTTTGAATTTGGCTTTGGGATATGCCCATCCTTGCATTTACAATATCCCCGAGGGGATAAATATTGTAGTTGGAGAGTTGCCGGACCGCAGCCCTATGGTTACTGTATCGGGACCGAACAAGCACTTGGTTGGTCAGGTCGCAGCCGACATTAAAAACTTCTATCCTGTGGAGCCCTACAAGGGCAAGGGTGTTCGCATACGCGGCCAGCATGTTCGCAGGAAGGAAGGCAAGAAGACTTCTTAGTCTTAATTAGAGAAGGGATTTTGTTATATGAAACTCGAAAAGAAAAGAATGTTGGCACAGAAGCGCCGCTGGCGCGTGCGCAACAGCATATCGGGAACAGCGGAGCGTCCTCGCTTGGTGATACGTTTTTCAAACAAGCACGTCTCTGCACAGTGCATAGACGACAAGGTTGGAAAGACTCTAGTATCTCTCTGCTCCATGAGCAAGGAGTTTGGCGGTCAGAAGATTCTTGCGAATGTTGCCGGAGCGGTTGTTTTGGGTTCGAAGCTTGGCGAGAAGATGAAGGCAGCGGGCATAACCGCAGCTGTTCTCGACAGAGGTTCGCGCCGCTACCACGGTTGTGTAAAGAGCTTTGCGGATGCGGTTCGCAGTGCTGGTATTAACTTCTAATTGCGAAGGTAATCACGATGGCTAAAGAAAGTAAAAACAACAGCAGAGCACCTCGCGAAGAAGCGGCAGCTCCTGAATTTATCGAAAAAGTAGTGCACATCAACCGTTGCGCCAAGGTTGTGAAGGGCGGTCGCCGCTTCACCTTCTCGGCTCTGGTTGTCTTGGGAGACGGAAAGGGCTTGGTCGGCATAGGTTTCGGCAAGGCAAAGGAAGTTCCGGACTGCATTAAAAAGGCGACGGAGCATGC
>URYY01000007.1 GCA_900552245.1 uncultured Opitutales bacterium
AGCGGCTCTTAAATACGCAAGACCCCCGAAAGCATCCGGATTTTTTTGAGCTCAGGCCGCAGGGGCGCGCGCGATTTATAAAGATAGGCAGCGATAGCGACAGAGCCGGCGGCGACTGGCCCCCAAACACTATGCGCTGGTTGCTTGAAAAACTTTCGCAGACTTCAAATGCAGGCGGAAGGAAAGTTGCGGTAATTCACGAGGCCGACCGAATGAACAATGTTGCGGCAAACGCCTTTTTAAAGACTCTTGAAGAGCCTTCGAGCGATACCAATATCCTCATGCTTTCAGAGCGGCCAAACGATTTGTTGGACACAATAAGGAGCCGCTGCATAAATTTGCGCATAAATTGCGCTCCCAGACGCATAGATGACGAGCAGTGGTCCGAGTGGCTGGAAGATTTTAGAAAGTGGCAGGCAAATTTATCAGAGGGCTTCGGGCCGGGATTTACCCCCTCGGATGCGCTTATAGCCTCATATTCGCTGCTTGCGCGCTTCGATTCCATTTTAACCAGACTTTCCGATATAGACGAGCATATGAATATGGACGAGCAGGAGCATCTGGACGAGGAGGAGCTTGCTGCAATTGAAGTTGGCGAGAGGCGCTCACTCAGAAAGCGCTTGCTTGCAGAAATAGAGGAGGAGATGATTTCAAGTGCGCTGGAGGCCTCTAAGGGCAGAATTCCGTCCATGCGCTTATCTCGAAGTCTGGCTTGCCTTGAAAAGTGCGCAGGTTTTATGGAGCTTAATATGCCGGATACTCCGGCATTGGAATACTTTTTCTTAAACACTCTCAGAATATGGTCCCGCTAGTGTTTTTAAGGTGCAAAAAATATCTTGAATATTGCCGGGGAAAGTGAGAGTATAATGGCGTAATATGATAGTTATGGAGAAAAGAAGAAGAGCTAAAGTGAATGCAACTGAGCCTTTTTCATTGAGTAAGTCAAAATATTACAATGAATTTTTGGCTGAGCGTGAGGAAATATTAAAGCACAAGTGGCTCGAGTCCGAAAAGGCCGGGCACGATATAGGCTTTGAGCGGGCCTTGTTGGATTGGGTTATGAACCATCGCGACAAGTGGCGCGCCGCTCGCAGAAATGCGGTTGCTAAAAAGTAAGATAAGTTCAGACGCCGTTTTTTATGACGGCGTTTTTGTTTTATTAAGGCAAATTAAACTTTAGTTTGAGAGCAAAAGTACACTCAGCCGTCTTTCTTTACAATTTTATGCGACTCTTTTTTATAATGCAAAGGTAAGCTTAAAGCAAAATATGCGAATTTTACTTCCGCAGCCTTTAACGCTATCAGTCGAAGTTAGCCTTTGAAAATTCAACTTTTTCCTCAATGCTCTTGTGAGCATCCTCGGGCAGCGACTCAATTAGGCGCAGGCGCTTTAGCAGGCCGCAGCCGTTTGCTATCTGAATAGCGAGTCCCGGTCGGGCATTTAGCTCGAGCAATAGAGGCCCTCTATTGCTGTCGGTAGATATGTCGGCACCAAAGTAACCAAGCGGAGTCATTGTGGCGCAAAGCGCCGCAAGCCTGAGGTGCTCCGCCCAAAATGGAATCCGCAAATCGGAAAACTTTGCGCCGGTATCAGGGTGCACTTCTATCTTTTTATTGTGTTGAGCCGCAAAGAGCGGAAGCCCTGTCTTTATACTTATGCCAACTCCTATTGCCCCTTGGTGCAAATTCGCCCTTCCGTCCGAGAGCTTTGTCGCAAGGCGTATCATAGACATAACCGGGTAGCCTTTAAATACGATTAAGCGCACGTCCGGAACACCCTGGTAACTAAAGCGGCTATAAACATCGGAAAAGTCTATACAGCGCTCAAAGAGCGCGTAATCGGGCTTGCCTCCCAAGCTGTATAGACCGCTTAATATATTTGAAATATGCTCGTATATAAAGTTGTAGTCGCAGCAGGTTCCGTTTGGCTTGTAAAAGTTCTTTCCGTCGTGGCGGGTTATCACTAGTATCCCGCGGCCTCCGCTGCCATGCCCCGGCTTTATTACAAAATCCGGAACATCTTTTACCAACTTTAAAAAGCTCTTCACCTGAAACTGGCAATCTATTGAGCCAACGAGATCCGCCGTGGAAACTCCGTGGGCTATGGCAAGCTTTTTTGTGCGCAACTTGTCGTCAACATCCGGGTAGTCCTTCCTATTGTTGTAGCGCATTATGTATGCGTGGTTGCGTTCATTCATACCCAAAACACCGCTTTCGTGCAGAGCCTTAGGACTCGCAATTTCCGGCAACTTGAAAAAGTTTATCATTTGCTTACCAAAGACTTAAATCTGAATAGCTCCGTTAGGCGATAGCCCGTGTAGGTGCCCAAGAGCAAAATTATACCTAAGATTGCCAGATTGAGCTCCGCAAAAGTGTACAAAAAGTACTGCAGATAGGAATTCGACAAAACTAAATAGCTAAAGGCCGCCGTCACTAGGCTTGCCGCAAGCTGCCTTATTGTGTTGTATGCGCCGTCTTCCTCCCAAGTAGTGGAGGCCCTCTCAATGGTCCAAGCTATGATAATAAGGGGAAAGAATGTTACGCTCATAAAATCCGGCAGATTCAGAATGTTGCCCGCAATGCTCATAAATTGCATAAGTAAAATTACGACTACCACAACGGCCGATATTCTCGGCACCATGAGCAAGTTTAACCTCGAAAGCCAAAATCTTATGGATAGCCCCACAGTCAAAATTATGCAAAAGCAGACCAAGCCCGACAACAGGTTCATTTCCAAAAAGGCCATAGCTATCAAGACCGGCATGAAAGTTCCCATAGTCTGTATGCCTATTATATTTCTTGCTATAACAATAAACAGGATTGCAAGCGGCAGCAATGTTAGCCTCTTAAATACGTTTTGCTCCGAAGCCGGTAGGGAAAACATTGAGAAGTCCGACAGCTTTTGCTCTCCTATTACGTCTGCTCTAATTCTATTTAGCGAGGCCGCCCCCTGCGGAACTTTCGTGACCGAAAACCTTATGGACGAATTTGACGCACCGGAAATTTCGTATAGCGACTTTCCGGCTCTCTGCAGCGCCAGAAAATCTTTGGGCTGCTGGGCCTCTCCGGAACTTGGCTTAAACATGGTCCATTCCTCTCCGCACCAGACCTCGAGAAATTGCGAGGCCTGCATGCTGCGCCCCTGCTCGTTTAGGAATATACCCCTTACGACGCGGGAGGGAATCCCCTTTAAAGACAGTATCAAATCCGCCGCTTCAAGCGTAGCCGCAGAGCCGCTTTGCTGGGAAAATATTTTCTTTTGCTCAGGCGGCATTGCCGCAAGCTCCGTAAACAGGGCAGATGCGAAGTTGCGTGGTGTCATGCCGGATTCGGGATCGAGCTTTTTAATGAGCTTTGCTGCTGCAAGTTTGATTTCGTCGGATACTTGCGGCAGCTGTTCCCTTTCCGGTGGCAGACTTAGCTCGGCATTCTCGCCAACGCCGTATTTTGGAATTATTTTAAACCTGTAAGATATGCTCTGCCTGCCGTCACTTGTGCTTATAAACTCGGCGGCAGCCCTAGCCAGGCCGTCTTGCCTTACTACCTTAAAGCGGGAATCTCCGGAGGGATCGCTGCCAAAGTAATATTGCGGAGTTCCCTCCGGAAGCGATATGCTTAGCTTAACGTCGGCTCCCTTCTTTGCTTCAAACGAAAGCGTGGCATCGGCTTGATAGTAGAACGAGGCCTTATCGCTCAGGCTAAAATTCAGATATTTGACCTTTAAAAATGTAATTGCAATCGCTACTATGCACAGTATCGCTACTAGCCAGTAGAGTGTGCGGCGGTGTTGTCTGTGATCTTGCATAAATTTATATTGCGTTTTTTCTCGTCACATCGACAACCGCTATTCCGCTCAACAGGTTTCTGCCTATCAAAACTGGGTAGTCAAAGGCGCTTCGGTCGGTCAGGGTAAATTCGCGCTCGAGTGTCAAGTGGCCTATCTTTACATTTAGCATGACCGAGAAGCGCTGTTGGTCAGGCATTCCATGTCGCCTTATTGGAACAATTCTCACTACGGGCAGTTCAAAGCTTTTCTCTTCGTCTGAGGTTCGGGATTTTATCTTAAAAGATACCCATTTTCGCCCGTCGCGCTCAAAATTTTTAATATCCTTTGCATCTATGGAACATGTGGTTGCACCCGTGTCTATTCTTGCCTCAAAGCTTGAGTTAAACTCCGGAAGGCGAACCGTCTCAACTTCTCCTATAATCCCGAGCGGATACTTCTCTATTTCAAGCGCCATTTCATTTTGCTTATCTTTAAATTCCTTGCTAGCTTCGGGCTTTTTCTGTTCAAGTGCTTGAACCGGAGTCGATTGCGGAGCCTCATTTTGAGACACGCAAGCCGAGAGCGGGAAAAGTAGAGCCGAAATCAGGGCGCATACCAAGGGCTTGCTCTTAAAATTACATTTAAACTTTGTCATCTTAAATATGGGGTTATGCCAGATTTTTAAGTTTTCCGAACCCATTTTTAAGCAGGGGGCAACTTTCGCGAAAACGTAACAAAACCGGCGAAAATAGTTTTTTAAAACCCCAGAGATGTCAAGCCAATTAGCAGAAACCAAAAAGCTCAAAACCAAAAATGCCAGTTTTGAGCTCAAATGGATTTTATTTTTGCATATTGTTTACATCAGTTAAGGTTTTAGTCCTATTGCAATGTCATATTATATATTTGACAATTTTTGGCTTCAATTGTTTCAAGTTTTGAAATTTTCAGAAGAATAAAACTTTGCCCATCTTGATGTTATAGTCAAAAAGTACTTTTTGCTCTTAAGTATCGCTTGCTATTTAGATTCTTAACCCTAAAAAACATTTGCTAATGTAGCATTTATTTTTTTTACTGATCTATTTTTTTGTGAAATTATAGAGATTGGGGCTTTGCTACCCTGCGTTAAGTTTATTCTTTGAAGGCTTTTATCTATCAAAATTAGCCCATTTGTAAGGTTTAATTTTAGAAATTCTATTGTATTAAATTTTATAAAAAATAACTTGACTGTAATGTAATAAATAGTAGAATCAGGGCCATGAAGACTCGAATGTTACTGCGTGCATTGCAAATTTTATTTTCAAGTTTGCATCGTATGGGCTTTTTTATTGCGGGATTTACCTTTTCTGAAGAACTATTGCGCGAACATATTAAAAGCTAAATTATACCCACGTTGGCTTGATATGGATAACGTAAGCATTGCAACAAATCCTTTATTGTGGAAGACCATTGCGAAAAATGCAGAACCATTCCGCTTTCTTTTAAAACTTGCAGGTTGGGGAGGCGGTTGAATTTTCTGGCAAAAGTAAGCATTGCTCTCAGAAAATTCTTCAGAAATTGTAAATATCGAAGCAAGTATATTATTTATTGAATTTTATATATTTTCTTTTTTATTAAATTATAAGTTTTAATTTATACTATTGTGCTTTTATATATTTATATTGCTCTGTAATAAAGTTGTTTTTTTACTTGTTATTTTGCACTTATATAAAAGTCGCAGTTTACATACTTACCATGATAGATGACGCAAGAGAAAGTAATAATTTAAAACAGCGAAGCCTCTTAATTGAGGCTGCCGGAGAATTATTAGCAAAGAGTTCAAGCCCAAAACTTGTGAGCCTAAGCGATGTCTGCAAGCTCGCAAAGTTGGATAAATGTTGTATATTTCGCCACTTTAAAAATAAGACTGAGCTCTTTGACGCCGTTTACGCAGAGATAGATAAAACTTACAAGCGCGACATAATTGCAGATTATTCAAATTCTCACAACTACCTGCTTTCGACAACTCTTGGGCAGATTGTGTTTCTCTTTGGACTTGTCGATGTGTTAAATTCCTTCTTTGAAAGTCTGCGCGGCACTTGGCGCGAAGCTCTGTGTAAATCAATGAGTAAAAAGCAACCCGATTTTATGCACAAAATGCTTTGCGGGCAATTTGAATCAAACATGAAGTCATGGTGCAAAATCTGCGAGGCTATAGAAGGCGGTGTTGACGATTTCGTAGCGGGGGAGCGGTTCTCAAATTTGATTATCTCGCTTGCTATGCGCTATTTCTGCGATGATAATTGCACTTGTTGCAACTCAAAAAATTGTTCGGAACCAGGGTGTCAAATTGATTGCAATTTATATCTACAGCACATTGAGGAATCTCTATTGAGTGATTTTGGTTTAGATTGCGTCATCTTTAGCGCACATAGAAATTAAATAAATCTTGCAGCTGCTTAGGTTCTGGAGCCTTTTTGGTTTTCTAGAATTTTCCAAAGAAAAACTGAACTGTGTTTTATTTCGAGGTTTTTATTTGAAAATTCTGCATTTTTTTGCGAACTTAAACTCATGGCAAGACTGATACCACCTCTGTATGTAGATACGCGTTCACCCGGCGAGAAAATGATTTTTGACGCATTTGAGGGCGACGAGCTCTCAAAAGATTGGGTCGTCTTCCACTCTTTGGATATGCCCAAGCATCAGACTCAGGGTGAGGGCGAAATAGATTTTGTGGTTCTCATACCCGGAATGGGTGTTATGTGCCTTGAGGTGAAAGCTTCGCCGAACATAGCAAGAAGAGGTGGAATGTGGCGGACTATGGGAAAGTCTTACAGAGATCCGCGCGGGCCTTTTAAGCAGGTTAAAGACAATACCTTTAGCCTATTAAGGCGCGTGAAGTCGGCGCACAAGCAGATGTCGAGAGTGCCGTTTTTCGGGCTTGTGGTTTTTACGGCCTGCAAGTTTAGAGCTCTTACAAGAGAAACCCAACAGGAGTGGGACGACTTTGATTTTATAGACGCAAGCGACCTTGCAAGACATCCCATATCCGAACTCATTAAAAGGGCCTTTATCGAGCAGACAAAGCGGCATAAACTGGAGCTTGGCGATTTTAATGAGGAGCGATTTAATGAGATGGTGGACATATTGCGCCCGGACTTTGAAAATATGCTAACTCCCCGCGAGAGGCTTGAAAATTCAGAGATACAGGCGCGCCGATACACTCGTGAGCAGTTTAAAATTCTAGACGGAATACTTCTAAACGAGCGCATAGTTGTCGACGGACTTGCGGGCACTGGAAAAACAATACTGGCAATAGAGTACGCGCGCAGAATGTCGAAAAAGGGCATAGTCTTGTTTCTGACTCCGGTCTGGAAGTTGGGGCAGTACCTCGCCAATGAAACTAGGCTTGCACCGCCAAATTTTGTAGGTTCCTTTCAAAATTTTAAGAAACTCTACTTTGACGGCGATAAGCTGTCGGCGCGCTTTGACGGATATTTTGACTATCTTGTTTTAGATGAGGCCCAGGATTTTGTGGAAAGCGGCGCCTTTAAAGATTTTAATGCGGCGCTAAAGGGAGGCATTGAAAATGGCAAGTGGATTATGTTTGGCGATTACTACTCCCGCAGATTTGAGCACTCGCAGCTAGAAAAGTTTGACGAGTTTAGAAAGAAATACAGGCCTACAATCTGCACTCTTACGGAAAACTGCAGAAATCCGTCTGGACTTGCAAAGCTTGTCGAAGATTTGGTAGGATTTGGAAAAAAATACGGCGCTCTTATGCGAACAGAGTCTGAATCCGGGCTCAAGGTCGATTTTTACGACACTTTGCGTCAGCAAACTTCAATGTTAGTCGATATTTTAAACGAGCTTTTAAATTCCGGCATAGGTGCAAGCTCAATAGCGATACTCAGCGCCAAGAGCGAGGAGTGCGTCTTGCCTCTTGCAAACGGCAACATCTGGAAAAATAAAATGAGCTCTGAAATCGGGCAGAACAAGATTGTGCACGCAAAGGTTGAGGACTTTAAGGGCTTGGAGAGCGATTTTGTAATTCTTACGGATTTGGAAAGTTTGGATACTCCGGAGGCCAGGCGAACTTTTTACTTGGGGGCAACTAGGGCAAAGGCCGGCTTGTACATACTTGCGAATAAGCGCCTAGAAAAAACTTTTTCGGAGGCGGAGAAAAATTTGAGCGAGTAGGATTTTGCCGCCAAACTTTCCGGGGACTGGCGTTTTTATTTAAATCTAGCTCAGAGCTTAAAAAATACTTGTGTCGAAATATTTCAAAGGCTACTCTCGCGGAATGAAAAAATTTGCTTGCCTTATTCTTGTTGCATTTTTCTCTATCGCTCAGCTTTTTGCCGCAGAGAGAAAAATCGCTCTGCAAACTTACTCGTTTTCGGATCTTCCGCTAGACGAGCTCGTGCCCGTGCTAAAGGAGCTCGGTATAGATACTCTGGGCTGTTCGGGGGGCTTGAAGATTAGCGATAAATATCCGAATGTACGCTTTAACAACGGCATGACGAAAGAGCAGCGCGACTATGTTAAAAAAATCTTAAAGGACAACAATTTGAAAATTGCCTCTTACGGCGTTGTCTACTCGAAGACGGAAAAGGACGTGGAAAATTTATGCAAGTTCGCCCGCGAATTTAATTGCCCTGCCATAATAACCGAAGACGCGCCCTCTCAGTTTCCATTCTGGGAGAAGTATTGCGATATTTACGGGGTAAAAATGGCGCTGCACAACCATGCAACTAACGTCAAAAATAATTACTACAATCCCGAGTACGTTCACAGCCTAATCAAAGATTACAAAAACATCTACGCCTGTGCTGACAATGGGCATTGGGCCCGCTCAGGTGTAGATACCATTAAGGGACACAATATCTTGAAGGGAAAGCTGCTTGTAATACACCTTAAAGATACGAATAAGTTCGGAGATCTCTCCGGCACTTGCCGCCCATTTGGCGAGGGAGTTTTGAACCTCAAGGAGGTTTTGAAGAATCTGGATAAGCAGGGTTACGATTCTTACTTTGTGATAGAGTACGAGGGCGCTAAGAATCCGGTGGAGCAGGTTAAAAAGTGCGTTGATTTTTTAAAAAATAACTGAGCGAATTTCTCCCTAAAAATGGCGCTCGATGTCGGGTGCTATTTTTTTTGCGCTAGAACTTTATAAGAATCTTGATTTTAATGTGATAATGATTGCGCTTTTTTTTAGCGCTTATCCGAATTTTAAAGTATTTTAATTAGCTCTTGTAATAGTTCCAATTTTTATCAGAATTGCGACGCTTTGCTTGTGGAACTTTTAGAAAGGATTTTACAGTGAAAAAATTGGCTTTAAATAGGGCTTTTCTAATGTTTGAAAAGGGGCCGCTTGTATTGCTTTCAACGAAAAATGGGGATAAATGCAATATAATGCCGCTAAGTTGGTTAGCAGTCATAGATTTTACACCTCGATTTGTAATCTGCACCGGGCTTTGGAACTACAGTTGCGAGGCTCTTATAAAATCAGGGGAATGTGTTTTGGCTGTCCCCGGAGTCGATTTGCTAGACAGATCTATTGAGGCTGGAAATGTAAGCGGCAGAGATTGCGATAAATTTAAGTTGTGCGGATTTAAAAGAGCTAAGGCAAAATTTGTCGAAGCTGCTCTCGTTCGAGACTGCATCTGCAATGTGGAATGCAAGCTCATAGAGCACATAGAAAAATACGACCTGTTTATACTTGAAGGGATAGCCGCTTGGAAAACTGATAGGCGCGAAAAGCGGGCAATACACGCGGTTGGAGATGGAAGCTTTGTAGCAGATGGCGAGCTTTTTGATAGAAGGCTTCTTATGCAAAAAATTCCCGAATGGCTAAAGAGATAAAGTAGAGATACATCATTTTATTAGCATGCTAGGCCATATTCCAAGACCTTTGAGCGGAAAATTAGTGAAATTGCTGCTAAGCATTAAATGGGGCTGCGAGTTTTCCAAGTTTACGCAATGTTAAAAATAAGAGCTTTAAAAATTCTATTTAAAATAAAAAAAGACCCGCTTAAAGCGGGTCAAAAAATGAAGAATTTTGCTTGTTTAGAGCTTTAGCGCCTTTTTTTGTAAGAAGCTATAACTAAAGCCAGTGCGCCAAACAAGGCGGCAAAGGTTGCCGGTTCCGGAACTGCCACGCTGTAAGAGTATGTGAAATCATGGACGCCCCAACTTAGTTCCGAGATATCCATAGTTGTTCTTTTATTTAAGAAATTTTTTTGCAGCAGCTTTTGCGAGGTTAGACTTTCAATTTTGCACTCATAAAAACAGTTAGAATTTATCGCCCAGCTTTTGCCGCTCTAACTGTAGCGAAAGGATTAGTCCTAAACATAAAAGCCTCGCATGTGGCTGGCGAACGGCAAGGCTTGTAAGCAAATTAGTAGATATGCGATGTTTGTTTTATTAAAAAAGCTTATACAGACTCTTTGAATATGTTACGCATTCAGTTTCAAAGCTTTATTTCTCAGATAGTTTCTCAGAGACACTCCAATAATTGCAAAGACCGAAAGCCAAAATAGTGTTCCAAAAACGGCTATGCCAATCATGTATGGCACTACATCTTTAGCAACAATATCTGCGTTTGCAGGTTCCGCTTGAGCGTGAAATTGAACTGCCAAAAGGCAAGTGAGCACTAAAACTATCGCTACTGAAAGCGCTGCAAAAATTGATAGGTTCTTTAGCTTCATACTTAACTTCCTTTTTAAGAATTTTTATTTTTTTACTGCAATAAATTTCTCAATTACTTTTTGAGAAACGTGAATCAATTTTTTTTAGGTGTATTTGCGCCTTTATTATCCTTTCTTTGTATTAAATATATGAGTACTAGTATGAGAAGCCCAACGTAGCTAAATACGAGGCACAGTATAAAATTTATGATTTTTACACTATTGTTTTTTGCCGGCAAAAGCAGCGAAAGAAATGCCGGAATTAAGAAAGCAAAAATCGCCTTATGCCAAGTGTGGCCCCCAAGGCAGCTTAGAAAAGCAAGTAAATTTATTGTAGAAATCATAGCTATATCTCCCCTTCGCTAAGTATTCTCTCCAAAAACAACTTCCGTATCAGAACGCTAGCTAAGCTCGAACAGGTAAATTATGCGTTAAACTGCTTAAAGTTGTCAATATATTTTACGTATTTCTCTTATGAATTTTTATTTGTATTTTTGTTTGTACACTCAGTTTTAGGTTGCTTAATGTTTAGATAGTAAGCTGTAGCGCGCAAGTTCTCTGGATTTTTATTGCGCAAAAAGAGTCTCAACTTTTTCCCTTAGAGGATTCAGATTTCGCACTGCGGAACTTTTTGCAACTGGGTATTTTACAAGTTCTTGAGATTTTAAGTTTCTAAGGATTAGGTCGGAAGCTTTGATATAATAGAACAGATAAGAATTGATTTAACTTGCGCATTTATCGGGCAATTTGAGCTTTACAGTAAAAATGTATCCGCGGAAAATTTAAAATTTTTTAAAGAAAAAACTTGACGATTAAAATAAAGTCAACCATTTGGTTTAAATGTTTATTTTAAACAGACACTGGAATCTTTAAAAATATATGTCGGGTAAGTCCAACAGCTTTAATTCGATTTTTTCAGTTGAAGCGCCAAGCTCTGAAGGTTTGGCGTCTGCAGCGGTGGAATCCGCGCGCCTCTTACTTCTGATGTTTGACTTTCCCCCAATTATGCCAAAATTTACAAACTACCAGCAACTGCCATCTAGCTTTTTTGTTAAATTAAGTTTACCCGTGAGCAATCGCTTTGGGGTGGCTTCGCTTCCGCTTGATAAAAATTCAGGTTGTGGAGCTTCTGGCGTTTTGCGCGCCTTAATTTAAAGGAGGTTTGCTGCGGGATATCCCTGAGAGGCAAACTAATTGGATGTTTCTTACACACGCGTCCAAGAATTAAAAATAATTCACAATTTTAAGGAAATACTATGAAAATGCTAAATAAAACCATTGTAACTCTATCGGCCATAGCGCTGTTGTGCGGGTGCTCAAACAAGGAGCAAAAGCCCGCTGCCATAATGCAAGCGGAGGATGTTTGCGTGGCTTCGCCAATGCAAAAGCCGGTGGAAATTTGGGACAATTTTACGGCGAGAATCGAGGCTGTTAAATCAGTTGAAATAAGGGCTCGAGTCAGCGGCTATCTGACTCTGATAAACTTCTCAGAGGGCCAGATGGTAAAGAAGGGAGATTTGCTATTTATAATAGACCCGAGGCCTTACGAGGCAAAAGTTATGATGGCCAAGGCCAAAGTAAAGGAAGTTGAGGCGAGGCTTGCACTTGCAAAGAACAATGTGGCAAGAGCAAAAAACATGTACGAGTCCACAGTTATTTCAAAGGAGGAGCTCGATACTAGAAATGCAGAACTCTTGGCGCAGGAGGCCTCTCTTGCAAGTGCTAAGGCGGAGCTTGAAGATGCTGAGCTAAATCTTGAGTTTACTCATATAATAGCGCCAATATCGGGCAGAATTAGCGAGTCTTATCTGGACGAGGGCAACCTAGTTACGGCGGATTCAACTTTGCTTACAAGCATAGAGAAGGCGGACGTAGTTCAAGCCTACTTTGAGGCTAGCGAGCGCGATATAGTAAATTACGACGCCTTAGGGTTGTTTGGCAAAATCGACCAGAAGAAACTCACCGGGCCTGAGGTCGAATTGAGTTTGACAAGCGACGCTGCAAAGAAATTTAAAGGCGAGGTAACCTACTTTGACAACCGCATAGGCAGGTCCACTTCAAGCTTGACAATGCGAGCGAATGTAAAGAACGACGAGCTTCTCTTAAAGCCTGGAATGTTTGCAAAGCTCAGGTTGAAAGTTTCGGATTCTCAAGAGGCCCTTTTGGTTCGCGAGACTGCAATAGGAACGGATATGGTGGGCAGGTTTGTGTACACTGTCGATAAGGACGGCAAGGTTGCTTACAAAGCCGTGAAAGTAGGGCGCTTGATAGGCCCCTACAGAATAATCGAGAGCGGGCTTACAAAGGACGACAAAGTTATAGTTAAGGGGCTTCACAACGCAGCCGTTGGGCGCGCAGTCAAGGCCACAGAAATTTCCATGGACGCCGAGTAGAGCAAAAGGGGTGACTCTTTATGAAATTTTCACACTTCTTTATAGATAGGCCGATTTTCGCGGCGGTGATTTCCATCATAATTACTCTTTTGGGAATCGTCGGTTACTATTCTTTGCCCGTCGCGCAGTATCCGGACGTAGTGCCTCCGCAGGTCGTAGTTTCAACGACCTACGCGGGCGCCTCGCCCGAGACTATAATGAATACCGTCGCGGCTCCGATAGAGCAGGAAATTAACGGAGTCGAGCACATGCTTTATATGACTAGCCAGTGCAATTCCGACGGCTCTCTAATGACTACTGTCACATTTGAGCTGGGTACGAATATCGATATGGCTCAGGTCTTGGTTCAAAACAGAGTTTCCATAGCAGAGCCCCGCTTGCCTGAAGAGGTAAGAAGTTACGGTGTTACCGTCAAAAAGAGGTCGCCGGACTTGCTCATGGTAATAAACCTCTATTCGCCCGACAACAGCAGAGATTCATTATACCTTTCAAATTACGCCATAACCCAGATGAAGGATAGAATCGCCCGCGTTTACGGCGTTGGAGAGGCTACTATTTTCGGTGCCCGCGAATATTCAATGCGCATTTGGCTTGACCCCGACAGACTCGCGCATGTCGATATGACGCCTTCGCAGGTGGCTTCTGCCTTAACCGAGCAGAATAGGCAGGTGGCTGCCGGTAAATTGAACCAGATGCCAACTTCCAATCCTGACGCTGCCTACGAGCTTACAATAAACGCCTTGGGGCGCCTTGAAAGTCCTGAGGAGTTTGAACAGATTGTAATAAAGAACGAACCGGGCGGAAAAATCGTGCGTTTGTGCGACGTTGCCAGAGTAGAACTTGGGGCTTACTCATATACAGAAGAGGGCAAGTTTAACGGTAAAGAATCTGCAACGATAGGTTGCTACCAGCTTCCCGGTTCAAACGGTCTTGAAACCGCAAGAAATGTAAGGGCGCTCTTGGAGGATATGAAAAAAACTTTCCCGACGGGCGTGGATTACAAGATAGGCTTGGACAACACGGAATACATACAAAATTCAATCGATGCAGTTTACCACACTATATTTGAGGCAGTAATCTTGGTTGTTATTGTCATGATGGTATTCTTGCAGTCGTGGAGGGCGGCAATAATTCCGCTATTTGCGATACCTGTATCGTTGATAGGCACTTTCTTTTTCATGGAGCTTTTCGGTTTTTCCATTAACAATCTGTCTCTATTCGGGCTTGTACTTGCGATAGGCATTGTTGTTGACGACGCAATCGTTGTTGTTGAAAACGTTGAGCGAAATATGCGAGACGGTCTCGCCGTGAGGGAGGCTACAAAAAAGGCTATGTCTCAGGTTCAAGGCGCGCTTATCGCAATTGCCTTGGTATTGAGCGCGGTGTTCGTGCCCACCGCCTTTATCGAGGGTATTTCCGGGCAGTTTTACAGGCAGTTTGCGCTTACTATTGCATCTTCGACCGTGATATCGGCCATAGTTTCGCTAACGCTATCTCCGGCTCTTTGCGCATTGCTCTTGAGGCCTGAAGATGCAAAGAAGGATTTATTTACAAAAATTTGGGAATTTTGCTTCGGCTGGTTCTTTAAGGCCTTTAATAAAGTGTTCTTCTGGACTTCGGAAAAGTACGGCGCCTTTGTGAGAAAGGTAGTTAAGTTCTCGCCGCTTGCTCTTGTCATTTACGCGGTCTTGTTAATCGCTACGGGATTTATGTTTAAGTTTGTCCCGAAGGGATTTATACCGACACAGGATACGGGCTATCTATTTGTTTCAATGCAGCTGCCTGAGGCGACTTCCGGCAATCACACTCGAAAGGCTGTCGACGAGGCAAGGGAGATAATCTCAAAGGTTGAGGGCGTTCAGGATATAACGACTCTAGCGGGCATTAGCGGTGCGTCATTTTCCAGGTTGAGCAATGCAGGCGCAATGTTTATAAAGCTAAAGCCCAAAGAGGAGAGACTCGCGATGGGCAAGGATTTAAGCAGCATAATAGCCGAGACAAATTCAAAAATTTCGGCAGGGGTGCTTGAGTCGGCATCTGTAGTTTTGACTCCGCCTGCCGTAAACGGCATAGGTATGGGCGGCGACTTCAAGTGCTACATTCAGGATATAGTTGGGCGCGGGATAGGCGATGTTGAAAAGTACACGCGCGAAATCGCCTACAAGGCTATGAAGGAGCATCCGGAAGTATCGCTTGCGTTTACAACTTACAGAGTGTCGAGCCCGCAGCTATATATTGATATAGATCGCGAGAGGGCGCAGAAACTTAATGTGCCTATCTCCTACATATTCGACACAATGCAATACAACCTTGGCTCTTCGTACATAAACGACTTCAATATTCTAAATAGAGTTTACAGAGTTTCGATGCAGGCCGAGGACATCAGCCGAGGCGATATTCGCGACGTCTACAATCTAAAGGTTCCGACAGCCGACGGCAATATGGTGCCCATGGGTTCAGTATCGAACATAAGGCGCATAATAGGTCCCGACACGGTAAATCGCTACAACATGTACCCGGCCGCCGAAATTTTGGGCAATGTCGGGCCCGGCTACAGTACGGGCGAGGCTATGGCGGCCATAGAGAAAGTTGCCGCCGAGACTCTTCCGGACGGAATGGGCATGGAGTGGACGGACTTGGCATACCAAGAAAAATTGGCGGGCAACCAGTCGGTTTACATCTTTGCTCTTTGCGTGCTCTTTGTGTTCTTGATTCTCGCAGCGCAGTACGAGAGCTGGTCGTTGCCGCTTTGCATTATTCTCATAGTTCCGCTTGTGATGTTGTTTGCCTTAATCGGGCTTGAGTCCCGCGGTTTGGATAACAACCTTATGGCGCAGATTGGAATGGTCGTTCTAATTGGCCTTGCATGCAAAAACGCGATTCTAATTGTGGAGTTTGCAAAGCAGAGGCAGGAGAAGGGCGAGGAAATTGTAAGCGCAGTAAGCCATGCGGCGCAAAACCGCTTAAGGCCCATACTTATGACGTCCTTTGCATTTATATTGGGCGTTGTTCCGCTGGCATTTTCAATGTCGTCGGGCTCGGAGCTCAGGCAGCCTTTGGGAACGGCGGTTATGTACGGAATGTTGGGCGTTACATTGATGGGCTTGATATTTACGCCCGTGTTCTTCTATGTGATTAGAAAGCGCTATAGTGCAAAGCAGATTGAGGGTTAGTTATGAAGAAATTTCTAATATTATCAATGGTTGCAACCCTGTCGGGGTGCATGGTTGGCCCCGATTACGAGGAAGCCTCAAAATCGGTAAAGTTGCCGGATATGCTCACTGCCGAGCACTTCCACAGAGATGAGGGGCTATGGAAGAGCGCTGTGCCGTCGGACGATATGCCCAAGGGAAATTGGTGGGCGGTCTTTAAGGACAAACAGTTGGACGCGCTCCTTAAAAAGTGTGCGGAAAATAGCCCGGATTTGGCTGCCGCATATCAGAGAGTTGAGCAGGCTAGGGAATCGGCGCTCATGCAAAAGAGCGACTTGTATCCGCAGCTCGACGGAAATGCTTATTACTCTCACACCGACTCCTCCAAAAATCTTCAACCAGCCTTCGGTCGTTACGACACTTGGCTTGCAGGCTTTGGAGTAACGTGGGATTTGGACCTATTTGGAAGGGTTAGGAGCCTCTTGCAAAAGGAGGTTGCAACCGCTCAGGCACAGCTATCCGCCTACGAGGCTCTGATGTTAAACTTGCAGTCAAACGTAGCAAAGACCTACTATTCGATAAGGAGCTTCACATCGGAAGTTGCGGTCTTGGAAGATACTCTAAAAATCAGGCGCGAAGATACCAAGCTTGTTGAGAGGCGCCTACAGTTCGACTATTCGACACAGATAGACCTGAGGCGAGCGCAGCAGCAGGAGCACGATGCGGCAGCGCAGCTTGCCGATGCTCAGAGGCAGCTAATTTTAGCTAGAAACTATTTGGCATTGCTTGTGGGTTGCTCTCCGGCCGAGCTTGAGGCAAACTACCTGCCCCTAGACGACAAGTTCCCGCAACTTCCGGATGCAGTGCCTTCAGAGCTCTTGGAAAGAAGGCCAGATATATCTGAAGCCGAGAGAATGGTCTATGCTGCAAACGCCCAGATAGGTGCGGCTCAGGCGGCGTTCTTTCCAACCGTATCTATAACTGCAAATACCGATTTAAGTGCAAACAAGATAGAAAAGCTGTTAAATTCTAGCAGCTTTGCCTGGGGAATAAGCCCGCAGATATATATACCGATATTTGAGGCGGGGCGCAATATAGCCCAGAAGCGCGTGGCTTTAGCTGCTCACAAAGAAGCTCTGGAAAACTACCGCTCAACGGTGCTTAGCGCGATACGCGAGGTTGAAGATTCGCTTGTAAACATAAGCTATATGGCAAAGGAGTACGAGCAGAAGGCGAAGATGGTTAGCGCCGCAAAGGACGTGCAGCGAATGACGCGCATTCAGTACGAGCAGGGCTATACGGACTACTTCTCCGTTAGCGAGGCGCAGCGTTTGGAGCTTTCAAGCGTGCGCGAGCTAATTGTCTTGCAGGGCGAGCGCTTCACTGCCTGCGTCGATTTGATAACGGCTCTTGGCGGAGGTTGGAAACTTGGAGAGAAATCCAACGAAGTACAGGGGCGCGATACCGGCGACGATTTTGGACAGGACGATATTTTGCCCAATCTGTAGTTTCCTTTTGCGAACTCGGGTGAAGTATGAAGGAGAACGTTTTGATGAAATACTTTGGCGGGGTGGAAAGTTTCAACACCCCGTCGAGGCTCATCTTGGTAGCTTTATCGGAATTTGGCGAGAAGCCTCCGAGTCTTGTCAGCGTAAGCGATATAACCCAGAAGGCCAAGTGCAACGTGTCGGCCGTAAGTTACTATTTCGGCGGCAAAAACGAGCTGTACGCCGAGCTTGTGAACCAGATAATAGAGTATCTGCGCAGCATAGAGCGACCTTTTTGGGACAGGCTTGAGGCTTTGAAAAAATCAGTCTCCGCCTCTCAGGCGCGGGAAATACTCAGGGATTACTTCAGGTGGCGCATGCAAGTTACCCCGATGAGTGGCCCTATGCAAAAGAGCATATTTTCTTTAATCGCCCGCGAAGAGGTCTACGAAGGCGAGTTCTTTTCGCTGATTTACGAGCGCTTTATGAAAGACCACAATGCTTTTATGTCGGGTGCCATTGAGATGGCTTCCGGCGGAAAAGTTGCGGGAGAATCTGCAAAGATAGCGGCTATGGCCTTTGTAAGCCAGATTATACGCTTTACAGCCTCCGAGGAATACCTGAAGCTAAATATGAATTGGGATTCTTTAGACGATGGCAAGATGCATAGAATATGCGACACCTTGCTGGTGTTTCTAGATAAAGTGTTGGCTTAGGCCTTTCAGTGCGTTTGGAATATTGCGGCCGTTGTTATCGTTGCGACGGCCTTTTCTATAGTTTTAGAGGTCTAGCTTACTTTACAATTTGTATTGCAGGGGGCAATTGCCTTTGCTTTAGGCCTCAAAAAGTTCAAAAATACCAAAGATTCAAAAGCTTTCAAAAGTTGGTTTGCTTTTTTTGAAAAATGTTATAAAATCATATCTTTAAACATTAAAAAGGTTTGATTTTATGACAGACAGCTATTTTTTATTTGACAGCGCCTCTGCGGCAAGTTCCGCCGGAGCAGGCTATGTTGCGACCCTAATATCGCAGTTTTTTAAGAGCCATCTGCAAATGCAGCGCGCTTTGCTTTGCATTTTGAGAAAGAGCGAAAATATCTCTGAAGATTCGGCTATTGTGCGCGAGCGCGACGCCGGCAAGGTAATAAGAAGGCTCATATATTTCGGTTGCGCCTTTTCAATAATATTTGCGCCATTTCTATTCGCGTTTTTTCCGGACATATGCGTAAACGTCGAGAGCCGCGATTTCTTTAGCGGTTGGTTTTGGGGGCTTTTCCCCGATAGATCAAGCTCTTCATTTTACAGGATAGACGGTTTCTATTTGCCTGATTCCATACAGAAGGCCTTTTTAAATTTTTTAATTCCATTTTACTTGGGCAGGGGAGCGGCAAAGTAAAAATTTAAATTTGCTCTATTTTTAGTTTGTGTTGTAATTTGCCCGGGAAAAAATAGACTATGAAAAATGCGCACTAAAGGCCGTGCGCATTTTTTTTGATAAATCGTATTGGCTACTTTATTAGATTGACAGCCAGTGAAATAGCAGCTCGTCGCGCTGGCTTTCCGACATCTTCCAAGAATCGTCCATTGCCCTCATTTTGCGCGACAGTTCGCTTATGCAAAGGGCGCTAAAGACCGATAAGTTTAAGCTTTGCGCAAAGCCGAGCATATCCATTTTAAAGGCCAAATCCGCACATTCGTGGGCGGTTTGGCTAAGCCCCGTAAGCTCTGTTCCTATAAGTATTGCAAGGGGTCTATCAACGGGAACTTCGCTTATATCTACGGAGTCTTCCCTGAGGGTTGCCGCCGCTACTACATAGCCCATTTGCTTAATTTCCCCTATGGCGCGCCTTGTATTTTCGGCATCAAACTCGTTCGGTTGCCTCTTTCCGGCAGCCGAGGCGGTGGTGCAGGTCTTAGACTTGAATCTTTTTATATTCATCCACTTTGAAGCGCCCATATCGACGTTGTGACTTATTTTAAGCGGGTAGCGATTCTCTATTACAAAGGCGTTTTGTATTCCGAAGGCGTCGCAACTTCTCATGACCGCCGCGGCATTGTGGGGTTGGTAAATGTCTTCAAGCGCGATGGCAATTTTGTAGGTTCTATTGTTGAGCGCATGCAGCATTTTTGCGTAGCGCTCGGGCGTTATGTCTCGCGATAGAGCTTCAATTTTTTCCTTTAAAGTCATATTTTTAAAGTTCGTGGTTTGGTCTTGAGCATAGATTTTTAAAAGGCTCGTCGGCAAAGGGCTTTTCAGGATTCTTCAGCAGGTGGCTCTTGCATACCTCAAGCAATTCGTCAATACCTTGAGCTAGCCTCATCTGTCTTAAGAAACTTCCGTCGGAATCCACTCCCAAGGCTATAAAGTTCAAAAATTTCTTAAGTCTGCCGTCGAGATACTTGATATTCAAATCTTTTTCTATGTGTTTTTTGTATATGGACTGCACGTAATTGTATACGTCTATCAACTTTGGTTCAAATGGCTTTTTACCGGCTGAAATTTCGTGAAACTGCCTGAATATCCATGGGTTTCTTACGGCTTGTCTGCCGAACATTGCACCTCTTGCCCCCGTTTTTTTTAAGACATCAAAGGCAAATTTTGCGCTAGTTATATCCCCATTTGCAATTAGGGGAATACCAGACAATTCAACCGCCCTTGCTATTGCGCCGTAGTCTACGCTGCCTCGGTAGAGTTGCCTTACTGTTCTCCCATGTAGGGTCATAAAGTCTGCTCCCTCGCCGTTTATTATTTTTACAATCTCCGGCATAGAATCCGGGCTTTCAAAGCCAAGTCGCGTTTTTACGCTGAATGTATAGGGCCATGCCTTGCGCATGGCTCTTATGACACTTGCCGCTTTTTTTAGGTCTCGCAAAAGTCCACCGCCGACGTTTTTTTTGTAAACTTTCGGGGCGGGGCAGCCCAGATTTAAATCCAACATTCTTATGTGAGGGTACTTCTTGAGCTCCTCTATGCACCTTTGCATGTGGCACTCACTCTCGCCTATAAATTGGACGCACAGCGGCACTTCTCCAAAATCGGCGTTAAGCGATTGCAATATGGGGGCATCAAAAGTCGATGTCTCATGCACGCGGAAATATTCCGTCACAAAAAAGTCCGGAGCTCCAATTTCATAAATTAACCCCATAAAATCGGCTCCTGTTATATCCTGCATTGGGGCCAGCGCGCAGAGCGGTTCAGACGAATCAAATAGTCTCATTAAAACAGTTTTTTTCGCTTTATTTCCTCTAGCACGTCCGTGACGTCCTCAAGATTTTTCAATACTGAATTTAGAACTTCTATGGGGGCTTTGTTTCTTATTGCTATGCTTAGGGCGTCGCTTGGGCGTGAATCTATTTCTACAATCTTTTCTCCCAGTTCGTTACGCATAAGCAGTGTCAACTTGGCAAAAAACGTTCCCTCTTGCTCTTTGTAAATCAAAACGTCCCTAACTTTGCAATCCAGCCCGTCCAGAATTGAGCAAATTAGCTCGTGAGTGAGTGGTCGCTCTCCGCAAATGCCGTTTAAAGCCTTTTCTATGGCTTGTCCACCGGTTTTATCCATATAAATTACAAAAGCCTTTGCAGTAGTGCGCACGAAAGTCGCGTATCCAAATGGAGATGGATACGACAAAACAACTTCAGCCTGTTGCGATTCACTCATTTAACGCGCACCTTTACTATGGTATATCGGACTTTTAATATTTAGGCCGACAATTCTTTTACTTTTTTTTAGCCCGTCGAGCTTTTTTTTAAAATAAAGCGTCGTGGCAAATCAGGCCTCTATTTCCCTTATGCGCCTGTCTTTGCGCGGAAAATTCAATGTAATTGACGTGCCCTTTGCCTTCTTGCTTTCGATATTTATATTTCCGCCGTGCGAGCGTACAATCTCTCTTATTATCATCATTCCGAGTCCGTGGCCATCTGTCTTTGTTGTAAAGTAGGGCTCGAAAATTCTGCTTATTTCGTCTTGGTCGATGCCGCAGCCGTTATCGCTTACTTTTATTGTTATGAAATTGTCGTCAAAGCTTGCGCGTATTTTTATCTCCCCGCCTCCGTCCATAGCCTCCATCGAATTTTTTAGTATGTTGAAATAAAGCTGCTTTAACAAATTTGAATCTCCAAGCATAGAGGGCAAGTGGGCGGGTGAATTTATATCCACTGAAATATTCAGATCCTGAAGTTCATTTTGCAGAGTCTTTAGAGTCTCTAACACAGGTTCAAGCGGATTTATCTCCGCAAAGTCCGGGCGGGCGGGGCGAAGGGCCTTTAGAAAGTTTTTTATTATTGCATCTAGGCGCGCAACTTCGCTTGAGCATATTTCCAGCGAGTTTGAGAGCTTTTGCTTTGATGGAGATTCCTCTAGCTTTCTGAGCTCTCTGGCCGCCAGCTGAAGGTGTATGGATATTGAGTTTAGCGGATTTCCAAGCTCGTGCGCCACACCCGAGGCAAGCTTTATTACGGATGCGATTTTTTCGCTCTCGAGGCGCTCCTTAGTGTCTAATTTCTCTTGGGTTATATCGCTTATTATGATTGCGGCAGTTTGCCTGTCGCTCTCTCCGTAGGCCACTATAAATACCTTTACGACTCTATGCTCCGGATAATTTATCTCAAATTCCTTCCTGAAAGTCGCTCCGTCTTGAGTTGAGCTCAATTCCTGCAGGTCAATTTGCGGCAGTATCCTTGTTATATTTAAATTTGAGGTCTTGTCGGACAGTCCAAGGAGTCGCTGCGCGACATTGTTTGCGTAGCTTACCTTTCCGTCGATTGCGCAAACTATAATGCCTTCGCCTATGGCGTTAAACACGTTTTCAAGCCTCAAGGCGTGCTTTGACAGCCTCTTGTTTTCCCTTAAAATTCTCGCCAGATTTTCCTCTTCAAACATAGCTTACTTAAATTGCGGCAGCGATATTTGCGGGTTCTCTATGCTTATGGATTTCATGCCTTTTTTATATATCATTCGGCTTCCGCTAGCTCTGCTTGAATCCGCATTTTCGACTACGGGAGATTCTGAAAGCACTATCATTTCCTCGCTCGGCAAAATTTCGCCACGGCCGGCCGTCACTTTCTTTTCTCCGCCGCCTTGCACCAAGTGCAAATTGCCCTTTAGTATTATTAGGCTAATCTTTCTTTTGCCGGATTTTGTGGGCTTCATTTGCGCTTCTATTTTGTCGCAGGCTCCCTCAAAATCTGTGCCGCTTATTTTCACGTTGCCCTCGAAAATATAGGTGTCGAACTCCTTGCCTGAAACGTAAGTTTGCTTGTCGCTAACAATCTCCGTCTTGCGCGGAACCAGCTTTCTTGAATTTTGCGCAAAGCCGATATTCCCAAGCTCCGGCAAGGTCATTTTTGGGCGCAAATCGGGCTTTTCGGCGCTAGTTGCAAGTTCCATGTAGCGGTGCTGCTGTTTTCCGTAGTCGCCTACTATTTCCACTTGAGGCAGAATTTTAGCTT
Organism: uncultured Opitutales bacterium; assembly: GCA_900552245.1. GTDB lineage: Bacteria > Verrucomicrobiota > Verrucomicrobiia > Opitutales > Intestinicryptomonadaceae > Intestinicryptomonas. The sequence continues at coordinate 22,913 of URYY01000007.1, forward strand.
CCTGCGCTTCTGCCATAGAGTCGTTTTGCTTTATTTGGACATTGTCAAAAGCCTCTATCTTATCGACGGAACTCGAGCCCTTGCTGCCGTTTTTTGCATAGACATTCAGCTTATTGCAATTTGCGAAAATATCGCCGCTTATTATGTTTACCTTGTCGGCAAACTTAAACACCACATCCTTGCTTTTTCCCCACTTGCAATCCAACTGCTTTGCGTGGATTCTAGTCTTGCGCTTTGATAACTTTTGGCCGTCTATATCGGGGCTTTCGCTTATATCGACTGTGACGAAGGAGTTCTTTGCCCCGTCTTTAGATTTTGCAACCGCCTTGTTTTCTCTATTTAAAAGCGTTATGGCATCTGCGTTTAGAGTTACCGCTCTTTCGTCGTCCAGCAATTTTGCCCCCCCTGTTAGAAAGACTTTTTCTTCATTCGGCAAAATTTCAATCTTGTCGGAGTAGGACTTCTGCCTGTTTCTCTCGAACACCACGTTGCCGGAACCCGTTATTTTTGAAATCGCATACTTTTGATTTTTTTCGGACTTCTTTGCAAGCGCCGAAAAATCGTCTGCACTTGCTGTGAAGTCGGGAGATTCAACTTTGACGTTGCCAATAAATTCAAAGGTATTTGAGTCCGGCAGATTGCGCATTTTTATCGTGTCTGCCGAGATTGTCGTAGTCGACGCCTCGCCGTCTTTATCGCTTATAATTACGGCCTTGGCCCTGAGTCTGCCGTCTTGCGATGAAGTGGCTACCGCCAGATTATCATTCCTAAAAACTTCTATCTTGTTGCCGGCAACTGCCGCCTTGCTCTTTAAATCGACGACCTCCGGAGCGCCCAAGAGCACCATATTGCCAAGCGACGGCGTAAATTGGGCAACTTGCGCGCGCGCGGAGATATTTTCCTGGCGCATTTCAACATTGCCGCTTGCCGAAATTTCCTTTAGGGAGTTTAACTCGTCTTTACCGCTCCTATTTTTTGGAGCTTCAGTATCGAGATTCTCACAGTTTATCTCAAAGTCGTCTCCCTTTACCTTGACATCGTTTTTGAAGGAAAATTTGTTTTCGTCGCCGTAGTAGGACATTGCGGCGTAACCGCTTTTTATCTCCATCTTCTGGGTGGATTTCTCGCGCTTTGCCTCAAAGTTTACCTTTACGTTTTTTGACATTTCTACATCGCGCTTTGCTCCCCTCCACAGCCAATCGTCGCCTTGGAGAGCAAAACCTTCGCCCGACACAAACAGAGTTTCCGGGCTTTTTGCCGTTTTTTCACTCGCCGAAACTTCGGCGAAAGCGCTCTTAAATGTCGCCTTCTTTTTGCCGTTTTTCGAAGGCTCAAACATCTCAAGGCGCATATTTTCGACGTCGATTTTCTTGTCGTTAAAGTATTTTGCGTGCGCTCCGAAGAGTTCCCACTCCTTGTAGCCCGTCTTTTCGTCAAAGCTGGGAAGCTCAAAATTCTTTACAGTGCCGGGCAGCATGCGCATAGAGGAGTCCTGCGCAAAAAGAGCACAGCAGGCGATAACTGCGCTTGCAAAAACTGCTATCTTTAATTTTAGCATTACTTGTCGTTTAAAATTGCCTTGAGCATCTTTTCAATGCCAGTGTAAGCCTCAAGCGCGCTCTTTGCCGACATAAAGGCAGGCGTTGAATATACTTTGCGAGACTTGTCTTTAACAAAGCTTGAGGCCTCGCAATTCACGTGTTTTGCGCCTAGAGATTCCATTGCGCCGGCAGTTGCCTTGTCGCTTCCTATAGTGAGTTCAACGCCGTACTTTCCGAGTGCAAGAGCCCCGACAGCGGCAGGAGATATGCATATAAACCCCAGCGGTTTCTCCGCCTCAAACATTTTTAAAACTGCAGATTCCACCTGTGGCAGCAGCTTTGCATTTGCTCCGTCAAAGGCAAATGTGGATAAATTTTTTGCGGCTCCAAATCCGCCTGGGAAAATCAAAGCATCGAAATCTTTCGCCTCAAAACTCCCAATGTCTGCAATATCTCCGCGGGCTATCCTAGCAGATTCCTGAAGCACATTTCTAGATGAATTTTCAGTTTTTCCGCTCAGGTGGTTTACCACGTCGGCCTGTTTTACATTCGGAGCAAAAAACACGCATTTTGCCCCGCATTTTTCAACTGCAATTATCGTGGATACCGCCTCTATAATTTCAGAGCCGTCGTAAACTCCGCAGCCGGATAGGACTATCGCCACCTTCTTATCCGCTCGCCCCTCGCCTTGCTCTACAAAGCCCATGAGCGCATTCTTAAATATGCTAAATACATTTTTCATCTTTTAACTTTCTCTTTTTATGGGTTTGTAGGCAGCTCTAGCGTGGAAAACGGCGTAAGTCTTGCCGCTTTTTCCCCTTATAAATACGTCGTACATGCCGCCTCTTTCGGTTTTTGCTATGCACTCCGCTCTGGCGGTTAGCGGGTCGCCTATGGAGCAGGGAAGAAGGTAGCTTATAGTCGCGGAAGCGCTGAGCGCCAATCTGTCGTCGGTATTTGAGGCAAGCGCAAGCGCGTAATCGGCAAGCGCAAACAAATAGCCGCCGTGCACTACATCGGCGCCGTTTAGCGCAGTCACATCCGGACATGCGCCAACTTCCGCCAAACCTTCGGAGCGCGACAGAACTTTGAACTTGTTTAACTTTGCAAATCTGTCGTTTAAATCCGCAGACATTTCGCTTATATCTTGACGCCCTTTACGCTGACTACCTTGTTGAAGCCCTCTAGCAGCGACTTTGTAATCTTGCCGGGCTTTCCATCGCCAATAACGCGGCTGTCTAGCTCTACGAGCGGAATCAACTTTGCAGCTGTTCCCGTTAAGAAACATTCGTCGGCCGTCCAGATATCGTAGCGCGTTAGGGGCTTTTCGATTAGTTCATAGCCCATATCTCTAGCTACTTCTATTACGGTTTCGCGAGTCATGCCGCTTAGCGAGCCGCAAGCTGTCGGGGGCGTGAAAATCTTGCCTTCGTAAACTACGAACACATTGTCGCCGCTGCACTCTGCAACGTAGCCTTCGTTATTCAGAAGCAGGCACTCTTGATAGCCCAAGTTTTGGGCTTCAATTTTTGCAAGAATGTTGTTTAAGTAATTCAAACTCTTTACCATAGGCGGAAGCGCCGCCGATGAATTGCGCCTTGTCGGAACCGTGATGGCCTTCAAACCATTGTCGTAAAGTTCTTGCGGATAAAGCTGAATTTGGTCTGCAATAATTACCATCTGCGGATTTGAGCAGGAGCGCGGCGAAAGTCCAAGCGCGCCCATTCCGCGAGATACCACCAAGCGAATGTAGGCGTCTGTGAGCTTATTTTCGCGGCAGGTGGCGCAGACAGCGTCTATAACTTCCTGCTTTGTGTATGGCATTTCAAGCATTATTGCCTTTGCGGAGCGAAATAGCCTATCTACGTGCCTGTCTAGCTTAAATACGTTTCCAGAGTATAGGCGGATTCCTTCAAATATTCCGTCGCCGTATAAAAAGCCGTGGTCGAAAACCGAAACCTTGGCATCTTCCTTTTCGTAAAATTTTCCGTTGATGTAAACTTTCATAGTTTTAAAATAATTCCACTCAATGATAAATAGGCAGAGGGGCTAGTCAAGTAGTTTTATCGCAATGCGATGGTTGTATTCAAAAAGTGGATTTAAAGTCACAAAAGTATCTGACACGAGTTTTGTCTAGAATATGTTGGAAAATGCTTCTTATAAAGGCTTCAACTTTTGTTGAAATGTGCTTGGTAAATTTTGTTAATTGTCAAATTACATTCAATTTTTTATGGTATAGAGCCGTACATGTGCGCCATTGTGTCAAAATATAAATTCTTAGCAAAAATCTAAGATGGGATTTCCCGTCGATTGCTCCACAATTGTTCAAAACATGCAAATTTAGGATTTCTTTTGAAAGACACAGGAGGTAATAAGCAATGCTAAGAGTATGATTAGCATTACCGGCGCAAAAAAACAAAATATTTTGGTCGATATTGCTATAATTACATCCGATATACAAACGTACCAAGAGAATAGTAGATTTAATAGCAACACTACAACAAAAATCGCAATTGCTCCATCCAGTGCGCCTATAATATCCGGTTTACTTAGCGATATGTGTAGAGTTATTGATACCGTCAAGTATATCCAAATGTAACTCAAGGGATTTATCCAAAATACCGGATTAAAAATTCCATAAATAAAATTAATGGGATTTATTTCCTTTTCAATGGACAGGGAAAATATCTCGGGTGGCAGTAATATTTCCGAAAGTAATACGACCGAGGAAAATCCCGCCCAAATTGGCCCCGTTCCAATAAAAAAATTTCCGATTCTATGATATAGATTTCCGGGATTGTATGAATGGCTGACATATCCCAAGCACTCTCCCTTATTCAGAGTGAATGGAACCAGGGCTTTAATTTTGTGCCCAAATAATACGCAAAAAAAAGCATGCCCCAGCTCGTGTATTGCGACTCCAACCGATGTGAGGTAAATATAATTTCTATATCCAATAACGCGTGAAATTTTGCCACCTATTTGCTGCGAAAAAAATTGGAGCATTATTGTTAGTGCCCCAAAAGGGAGTATTACCAAGACAAACATCTTGATGGCGTTAAAAATTGCTTCCAGTATGTAAGTTATAAAAGACATGGCACTTGCAAGTTTCGAAATCTAGCGCAAAAATTTTGAGTTTGGCTTGTATTTTCGTAACAAATGTCAAAAAGACACTTTTGGGTAAGCCATTGGAATTGTTTAAAAATTTTAGCTTAGACGCTTTAGCTGTCTTTAAAGACTGTTTATTTATTTCGTCCGAGGTTATGTATGACACTTTGACAAAGTTAAAGTCTATCTTACGCCAAAATTAAATAATTACAACACGACAATATATATTCCGGATCATGTCCCAAATCTTACATAATTTTATTAAAACGGAAATTTTTAAATCTGTAGAGTTACTTTAAAAGTGCTATACTCTAATCTAACTTGACTCGCTTTTGCCTTTTCCTTCGCGAAAATATATTTTAGTATAGTAAAAATAAATCCGCAGGGAAATGCTTGCAAGCTGGAGTAGTCCTTGCAAAACCCATGGTAATCTAAAAAATTTGAATGTAGTGCAAAATGCTTTAAAAATCCGTTTTTGCTTTTAGATTTTTAAGTGGCTGAAAAACTAGTTGTATTAACAATTTCCTTAGACATAAAAAAGCGGCTTGCCGATTTGGCAAACCGCAGACTCTTAAAATATTTGAGCGTATTTTAGTCGATGGAGCATTCCACAGGAACGTCCTCGGAGTAGTCTACGCCTTCAATGTCAAAGCCAAAGAGCTTTAGGAACTCGTGCTTGTAGCCGGCAAAATCCGTCAGCTCGTTTAAGTTTTCGGTTGTGACTTTGGGCCAGATTTCAAACACGGCCTCCTGAACGTCCTTGCGCATTTCAAGATTATCTATTCTCGCAAGTCCGTTATCATCGTAGTCTATGCAATTGGAATTGTATAGCTGGGTGGCAAAGAGACGCTGAATTTGCTCTATGCAGCCCTCGTGTATGCCCTTTTGCTTCATTACCTTGTAAAGAATAGAAATGTAAAGCGGAACTACGGGAATAGCAGAGCTTGCTTGAGTTACGAGCGCCTTATTTGCCGACACAAAGGCCTTGCCCCTGTAAGTCTTTAAAACTGCATCTATCCTTTCGGCTGCCTTTTCCAAGTCCTTTTTAGCCTGACCTATTGTTCCGTCTCTGTAAATCGGATACGTTAGCTTTGGACCTATGTAGGTGTAGGCTAGCGATGTGCAACCCTCGGCTATGACGCCTGCTTTTTCAAGTGCGGAAATCCAAAGCTCCCAGTCTTCGCCGCCCATAACTTTCACTGTGTCGTCTATTTCCTTTTGGCTTGCCACGGGGACTGTAACTTCGCAAATTTCACCCTTATCAGTGTCTAGCGATTTGTTGGAGGCAGCTTCGCCAACCGCTTTTAAAACGCTTCTGTAAGTTTCGCCCGTCTTTGGGTCTGTGCGGCGGGGTGAGGCCAGCGAGTAGACTATCAAATCCACCTTGCCCATGGGCGACTTTTTAATAGCTTCTATCGCCTTTTGTTTTATCTCGTCGGAGAATGCGTCGCCATTGATGTTTGCGCAGTAAAGACCCTCGGCTCGCGCTCTTTTTGTAAACTCTGCGGTGTTGTACCAACCTGCCGTAGCGGTGCGGCCCTTCGCCTCGTCGGCGGGGCGCTCAAAAAATACGCCCACCGTTGCAGCCTTGCAGCCGAAAGCCGCGCTTATGCGACTCGCGAGTCCATAGCCTGTTGAGGCGCCTATTATCAGGGCGCTCTTGCAACCGTCCTTTATTTCGCCCTTGCTCTTTACGTATTCAATTTGCTCGTCAACGTTCTTTGCGCAGCCCTTTGGATGGGCCGTTATGCATAAGAACCCCTTCACTTTTGGTGTTACTATCATAGCTACTAATTGATTCGGTTTTGCATGTAAATTATCAAGTCTTTTAAGAAGCTATCGTCCTTGCCTGTAAGCTTCTTGCAAGCTTCTATCGCCTTGTTGGAAAATTCAGCGGCGATTTCTCGAGACTTATCTATACCGTAGAGATTTACGTATGTAAGCTTCCCATCGGCTGCATCGAGGCGCACTGTCTTTCCCATCGTCTCGGTGTCGCTTGTAGCGTCTAAAATATCGTCTATAACTTGAAAGGCCATTCCGACATTGTAGCCTATCTCTCGCGCCAACTTAAACTTTTCTTCGTCCGAGGAATCCGCAAAGCGTATGCCCATTGTTATGGCGGCGGTAATTAGAGCCGCCGTCTTATTTTCGTGTATAAAATTTAGCTTTTCGGGCGTCATATTGCCGTCGCGCTCGCCCAAGACGTCTTCAACTTGGCCGCCTATCATCTTAGTGCTGCCGCCCGCTTCGCCCAAGTCGCGCACGAGGTTCGTTGCAATCGCGGGC
>URYY01000008.1 GCA_900552245.1 uncultured Opitutales bacterium
CGCCACACCCATATCGACGCCTTCCTGTAAACTCTGCGGCAAATGCGTTTCCGTCTGTCCGACAGATGCGATAAGTGTAAGCGAAAATAAGCTTGTTACGGACATTTCGAAATGCGCGCTTTGCACGGCCTGCGTCAAGGCTTGCCCGAGCGGCGCAAGAATATTGCCCCCGCCCATGTCCGAAAAAATACGGCAGATGCTTTCCAAATTTAGAGATATCCGCCGCGAGTGCGAAACTTTCATCTAAGGGCTTTTCTTTTTTGCAAGAGGATTGGCGAGAGTCTAAATTCTGCACAAGGATAAAGGAGCGGAGATGTGCTATTTGTGTTCGTTGTGTATATATCGCACAGGCAGATTAAAGGCTCTTACTTTTAGGTTTTATCCAGCCAAAATGAACTAAAATATGAAAGCTGCTGTAAGACCAGCGGCGACAGAGGTAAATCTTTCTTAAAAATATCTCGCAGTATTCTTTTTAGGACTCTTGCAAAGTAATAAGATTATCACCCCCCCCATAAGTAGGTTGGGGCAGTTAAAAACAAGTCATAAAATAAAATTAACTATGCGCGTTTCTTTGTTCTTTACCCGCCAATAAAGAAGAAATTAAAGCGGGGTAACGCAAAAAATTGCAATTGGTAAATTCAGTATGCGTTCCACTATTATTTTTGCATGTGTAGGACTAGAGTTAGAGTTTATATGCTCTCGCAAGTTGGAGGCTAAAGATTGTGATAAAAGCAATATCAAATTTTCTTAGTTTACTTGCTCTCAGTGCGTTTCAATCTTTGTGGAATATCCGCAATGTATTTTCCGGCATAAAGCCGCAACAAAAGTTCGTCTGACTTTGCGGCTCTAAGATCAAAATAAAACATTCCATCTTTTATTTTGTATGCGAGTTTAAACATCTTAGCGCCGTAGGCGCAAGTCTGTTTAAATTCGCCAAGGGTTTTGCTTTTAGCTTCAATCAGCATTGTTGCGCATATTTTTTCGGAGCCAAGCGCCGATTCCTCCAAAGGATAGACATAGGTAAGTACTTTGCCTTCGATGTTGTCGGATTTATTGCTTTTAAATGTTACTAGGTCGTATATACAAGTGTAGTCCTTGCCTTCATAGGAAAAGTCTTCCTCTCCACCGTGTCTTAAGAGCATGGGTTTAGTCGGTGGATTTTTGTCCGTAAATAGAATATTTCCGGACTCATCGTAGGAAATATAGCGTCTTACTCTGACTTTAAACGCTGAATATTTGTCGGATTTTTTTGCGGAATATGTACCCTCTACATAGTGCAGGGGAGAGCCGTCGGGATAGTAGTAGGTTTCCTGAAAATTTCCCGCTCCGTCGTAAATAGACTGGCGTTTCAAATTGCCGTTTTTATAGAAGTATTTCCAAGTTCCTATTGGAATTCCATCTTTGTAGTCGCCGCTTAGCACGACTTGTCCGGACGAGGTTTTTTCATATTTGCCGGAGTAGTCACCACGCAAGGAAGGGCCGCCATAGTTTGTCAAGGAAGGTTCGTAAATTCCAAATAAAGGGAAGTTGTTGTCCGTGCCCAAATCTTTACTTACATCTTTACTTGTTTGACAAGAAAAGAGAAAAAGCGACAGCGTTAAAAAGAGCGCGCTAAAAATTGTCGTATTTTTTTTCATATTCTGCACCTTTCAATAGAATCCCAAGTGTTTTGTACTGGGATTCTAAATGCAAACGCGCCTGAGTAAAGATTTAATTTACAGTAAATGTTATATATTTTTAGTTTAATAAGCTGTTTTATTAAACATGTAAAAAGCCGCCGCAGGTTTCGCGGCGACTGTTGAGCTCAAAAGCGACAATTCCAATTGTTTCTCTTTTGCTATACCAAGACTTTTGTCGCACTTAAAATTGCATAAATATCAAGCCAAGTTTAGAGGAAAATTTGCAATTTGCCTTATGGGTTTATTCTTATAGAAACATCCTTTAACAAAGTTTAACTTCCGCCTAAACCTTTCTACATGCTTTGCGCTAATTGTCGGAATCTACCTATTTGTATTTTATTTTAAAATGAGGCTGTATAAGCAATAAAATTTTCCATCTGTATTGTAGCTCGATACGTATGCGACATCGAATCCAGAATTAAAATTATAATTTCTTATATTCTCAATGCGCTTAGAATCTCCTATCTTTGTCTTTATTAGAAGGTCGCATTCTTCCTTTTTACCATCGATAAGAATTTCCATGTCCATATTGGGCAAACTAATCCTTGTTGTAGGCTGAACTTTGGCAATGCTTTCTAATATTACTTTATTATCTTCTTTTGCCATTAGAACCCAATAGTGTCCGGAATATTTATTGGAAAGTCTGTGCGACCATTGCGCAAGAAGCTTTTCAATATATAAAGCATCCTCAAGCTGCCTTTGTGGTATTTGCGATCTATCGTTTTTTGCAATCTGAAATGAGGGTGCATAATTTGAGTCTTTCAAGGCCGAATCTGCCAAGAGCGTTAGGTTATTATTGAAATCTTCCATTAACTCGCTTTCATTTGCGTATGAAAAAGAGGCAATGCAAAAAATACATATATATTTTATTATATCTATTTTCATTTTTCAATTCCTTTCAATGTAAACGAAGAGAATGCTGATTTGGTTGCGATAGTTGTAACTTACCTTGCGTTATATTGATAAATAGTTATGCGATATAGCGCGTCAAGCCTCTGCCAAAACCGCGCTCAATGCAAAAAGATTTAGTCATCTAGATTTCATATTTTGCCCTCCTTAAATAAGATCTCAAACAGTCTACACGGTCATTTTAAAGATAAACGCGCCTAAGTAAAGATTTAATTTACAGTAAATGTTATATATTTTTAGTTTAAAAAGCTATTTTATTAAACATGTAAAAAAGCCGCCGCAAGTTTCGCGGCAACTTTTCTATAAGAATTATTTACGCATATAAGATTTTATTTTTATGAAAATGAGAGCAAAGAGTGACACGAGAAATATTAATCCAAAAAATGCAAATAATATCGCAGGAAGTGAAAAATTCGTCGAAAGAGAATTTGTATTTAACACGTCACCGGATTCTCCAAATATATTAATCATGCCAAATATAGAATACATGGCTATTACAAGAGATAAAGCAATAACAATTGTTGGATACTTCATAATGCTACTTTTTAACTTCTACGACCTCAAAACGCTCGTCTCCAGATATAATTGCCTGATCAGTATATTTGCAATCCAAATCTTCGAACCTTTCGAAAGACTGATTAAAGTTTACCAAAAGCAGCAGTCCATGATACATCACAAACTATCGTTATGGAATTATCTGCGTTCTTAGTATTATCTGACCTTTCTGAGCACTTTTGCTACTTACAGTTGCAGCATTGTGGATATGTTATCGGAAAACACATCCAGTGCTGTATAATATACAGATTATCAGCCTTCTTTTATTAGTACCTTCATTCTGTTAAGTAAAATCGTCATTTAATGTATTTGGAAAATCTTTCGGCAACCCCCTTTACATGGCGAGTTTGCGATACATGCTCTGAAAACATACGCGCACTTACGGTATCCAACCGAATAAAATTCACAATAAGAGATAGGCTGTTAAGATAATTGGGGTGGTCCGTTAATTCTTTTAATCGTTTGTATCCGAAATGTTCAGATATACCACTAAAAATATTATTATATCGATTATAGCTGAATTGCGGCGTATACGCAATATTGTGGCACAAAATCATTAATCTAGCCACTTCTAAGGGATCGTTAAAGGAATTTATGATATTGTCAATGTCTTGACCGAATGTCATGCATGCCTCCTTGTCGTCCATTTGCACGCACTCAAGAGCTATAGAATGTAATCTTTCCAGTGCTGAAATGATTTCCAAATCCGATTCGGCTTGCTTTTGAATTGCATTTGCAATTCGCAAGTTTTCTGCTGCCTGTTTTTGTGCGTCCTTCGTGGCGCAAAAACAAGAAACGGATAATAATAAGCATATAATAAAGAATATTTGTTTCATTTTTCTACCCCTTGATTTTCCGGCCAAGACAGTATAAGTATCTTTCCATCGAATTCGGATTCGGCTAACTCTTTAACTGTTTCGCGCGAGAATCTGTTATCTTTTGAAAATCTCTGCATCAAATAATTCGAGTTATCTGCATAGGAAATTAACAAGCATAAGTTGAGGCTTTTATCCTCAGAATCGCGGTAGTATGCTAAAGCTATATTCCCATTGGCACCGGTAAAGTGACCGTAAGCCAATTTTTTGCTACTTGTTTTTCCACCACTTGATCTGGTTACAAATCTATCGGGATTTTCTCTAAACAGATATTCTGTCGTACGGATTTCAAAATCCAAACCATCCATAGAAACACTGTTTATAAGGATGTCTAAGCCTGTTTTTGCAAAAATTGGGAAATCGTAATTTCTGTGTTTACCTATCTTGTAAATTGGAGATTCATAATGATATATTCCCGGTGGGTTGATGCGAGTTTTTAATACTTTTTCAGAACCCGATTCTATCGGTTTTAATACCTCCAAGAACTTTCCATCTAAGGTCTCGTTAGATTCCGACAGAATATCGTACAATTTAAAGTTGACGAGCTCAATCGCGTTTCGACTATACTTGTATATACATACGCAGAACAGCAATGCCAAAACCAATATTATATAATTTAACTTTTTCATTATATGCGCCTTTCATCATAGTCCATTTTGATTCCAAAAGAATCTGAGTTTGTTTTACATCCCTATTTGCCAGCTTCCCTGCCATATCTAACCGATTGCATTTTCTGTTATTAAAAAGAATAAAGACTGGAGTATCATACATTGGCTTGTCTCTGTCGAACTTGTCTATAACTAGAGTTTCTGAAGCGCAATCCGACGGAACATTTGTATAGCCTTACAGCTTTCATTGATAGTTAGTCGTTCTGTGTCAATTTTAATATCACTATTGTATCTTCCATGGGAATAAGACTTTTCAGGATTAAGTTCTAATGAATACAAAACATCATAGTGAGTTCCGTTATATTTTAGAATGCAAATAGATTCAAACTTCGGATTCACTTTTGAAAATAAGGTGCGAGAATATAACGCATCATTTTCACAGGAATCTTCGTAATCCATGAAACACGCGGCTTCTTTTACAACTTGCCTCGAGGCGATTTTTTGATCTTTGCACCCGAATAATGCAAATGTAAACAAAAATATATTTAATAAAAAAACCGCAACTCTAGACTTCATATTCAGTCCTCATAAAACAAGCGCCTAAATATGTTGCGAATTATTTTAAACACAAACACGCTCGGGTAACGGCATTCAAGAACGAATGCAAATAGCAATCTTGAAGATAAGTTATATTTGTAGTCCATAGTTTTCCTTTGTCGAATTTACTCGGGCAGCTTGCCGCGCGATTCTTTTTGTTTCAAGAGGCGAATTTCAGAAATAATTTCTTCCAGTTCCGGGTTGTCGGCATATATGTTGAAGGCTCTATCTTCAATTTCCATGGCATCGTTTGTAGAGGCAAGCATTAGAAGTTCCGCATCTGCAATACCCATCACTTTTATCTTTTTGAAATCATCGAATTTGTGTTCTTTGAAATTAATGACTTTTTCAAGCAGCCCGGGCGGCGTTTCAAATACGAGCGGAGGATTGACTCCTACGTCTTTTTCGAGACGGTCAATGGTAAATAAAAACACATTGTTTTGAGTTATTATAAAAGACTCATTAAGAGGCGACAATCCTCCATAAAAAACACCTAACAATTCAACGTTCTTTATTTCATTGTCATTTATATACTTTAAAAGCACCGAATCTGTGACTCTGCGTATATAGGAAATTGCCTCTTCCGTAAGCCAATTATCATAAAAATGCGCTTCTTTTATGCTATCAATTTCTCTTTTTAAATCTTCATTTTTCAAATCCAAAATATCTTTTGAAAAATCATTTGGAACTTCCGACTTTTCCATAGGCGCACACGCCGCAAAAGAAATCGCGGAGAGCGCCAATAGGCATATATGCAATAATCTGACAGACATAAGTTTTAAAAAATGTTTCATCTAAATTTGCTTTAGTCTAACAAGGCAGCACTAAATAAGTACATTAAACCTCAATGCAGGCTTAAGCATTCATTTGCCGCTTGTGTCTTTATTCCAATAAACGGGTTTTAAGTTTTTGCGAACTTCAAGTATGTTTATGGCATTTGTCAGAAACCCGTCGGGGAGTTTTTTCATTCTTAGTTCTTCCGCATATTTCTGTGCATTGCCCTCCGGGAATACCTTTAGCTCTCTTGAAGCGGTATCCAGTATGAAGTATTTGGAAACTCCATTTGCTTTCGGATAGAAACAACCATAAATAAAATTGTCTTTTACAAAAATATCCAAGACATTATCTATTTTAGCTCCCGATTTTTCATCGATTATTGAAGATATATCGGAACTTCCAAATCGCTTGCCTTCCCATGTATAATCGTTTGGAAGCGGAACTTCCAATTTAGCACTGCACGAACTGAGCAATAAGCCCAAAATGACAAGCGCGATATAACGCGTCAAGCCTCTGCCAAAACCGCGCTCAATGCAAAAAGATTTAGTCCTCATAGATTTCATATTTTGCCCTCCTTAAATAAGATCTCAAACAGTTTACACGGTTATTTTAAATACAAACGCGCCTAAGTAAAGATTTAATTTACAGTAAATGTTATATATTTTTAGTTTAATAAGCTATTTTATTAAACATGTAAAAAAGCCGCCGTAGGTTTTGCGGCGACTGTTTGTACAAGGCGATAATATCAAAACGAAAACAAAACCCCTACGCTACAGAGTTAGACTAATTGCGCGAAGTTTGCAGAACTCATGGCGACAACTCTTCGCCTTTCATTTCATCTAAATTTGTTTTAGTCTAATCGAGTTAATCTGGAAAAGTTTTAATTCGCCTCGTAGATTTAAACATCTCTTAGCAAAGTTTAAGCTCCCGCCTAAGCCTTTAACTTTTTACATCGCGTCTTAGAGTATGGTGTTTTTAACGCAAAACAACAATCGCTCAGATAATCAAACCTGAGAATTTTAGATTGCCCCAAGGTGGCATGCAGTTTTCCACACAGCCAAAGAAACATAAGGCTTCGTAAAAGCCATTTGCGATTTTTGCCGAAACGACATGGCGGACTTTTCGCACCATATCATTTTAACACACATAGGTTAATTTTTATTATCTTCGTAAATATACTGAATGGTCTGCAAATTCTGAAATGCAGTCTTGTCATTTACCAAAACGACGGAAATTTGACTGTCGTTTACTCCGAACCCATACAATTGTGCATATCCGTCCTTAATCCTATAGTTTTCAACATTTTCAATAGGCTTGAATCTGAACCATTTGTTTTTGTCAAAATAATTTGATTTGATGAATACGCCGTTTTCCGAGCCGACAAAAATTCCGCTCGCTACTTTTTCAATATCTATGTTTTCCTCACTAAAGAATTTCTTTTCCAAGCATATCGGAGTAGTTCCAATTGAATTGCCTCCATAAAACACCTCTATGCCGCTTGGAAATGATACGATACAAATTGTATTCTTTTTATCAACCCACAGCCGCAGTCCCAACAATATGCAGACTGTTAGAACCGCAAAAAACAAAAAAATTTTACCTTTCATAGATTTCATGCTTCACCCTCTTTAAATAAGCTCCTAAATATTTCCTATACCCATTATAAACACAAAGGCACCCGAGTAAAGGCTTAATTTACTGTAAAAGTTAAACTTTTTAACTACTTGAATGTTAATGAAATCTATGAGCTAAGATTTCAAATTCAATATGCAGACATGTATAACACAGATGTGTTTAATGGCATTTTAATTGATAGGAATTTATATTCTTTCATGTATGGCGCATGACCAAATTAAAAGCATGTATTTTTTTATATCCGACTAAATTGCATGTGAATTTGACTTGTAAAGCCCAGCCTTTTTCTTGCCTGAATGTCGAAGTTTGCCCTTTATCTAAAATTGTTTTCTTTGCTATCATTAAAAGTCATATCACGGCCTTGGGTATCTTTAACTCAAGCATTCGACTATATTTAGACTTCGCATTAAAACCTGACGATTGTTCTTGAATTGAAGCTTTCAAGATACAAAATCGCTATCATTATGATAGTACTCAAAAGAATTGTCGATACGCTACTTTTCCTGTGCTTTTGCTTTTTGACAGGCACGGGCTTAATAATGAAGTGCTCTTTTGTAAAGGGCATGGGCCCACAGACGGTATTGGGGCTCTCAAAGCCGGACTGGGAAGTCTTGCACCTATATGTCGGGCTTGCAATGCTCGTTGCGGTGGCTTTTCACCTATTTTCCAACAGGGCGTGGATTGCGAAAGTCGGTGCAAAAAATAAAAATTTCTTGGCGCTTCTGTTGCTCGCACTTGGCATCGTCATAATATTAGTGCTGGCATTAGCTCCAACTACTTTTGTAAAGTAATTTGCCCGGGCTTATCAATCCAACTTGAGTATGGGGTCGAAATAAGAATGTGTTGCCGTATTTGGCGTTCTTTTTCTATGCTGAGCCCTTGTTTGCAAAATTATTTCTGTGCGAATTAAAATCTTTTTGTCTTTAAAAGGCGAAATTATCTGATTCTAACACGAATTTTAAAGCGCGTATTCAATTATTTTGAATATGCGTTTTTTATTTTACTTGGCGTTTATAAAATTGTGGTGTATTTAAGCTACTATTTCTATCTAGAATTTGTCCTTACTTTCTCTTTGTGTTACTTGCGAATTTTAAATTCACTTTGGATTTCCTGAATAAACTTTCCTCAAGTAGGCTTCCTTGAGCGAAGAAGTCTTCGCACTAAAATAAAGATGAAATAAAAATCCGCTTGCTTTGTCTTATAAGCGTACACTGGTACTTTGAATATTTTATATATCTATTGGAGTATCGAAAAGTAATGATAGAAAATAAGCCAAAATTAAAGCTTTACTTCTTACCTTTGGATATTCCGGGTTTGTGGCTAATTTCGAAGACTTTGGCTCTTTTTGAGGCGCAGACAAAAGTCTTTTTTATAAAAATAATCCTAAAATTTTTAAGTTTATGAGAAAGATGCTACTTTATATTTGCGCAGTGTTTGTGCTTGTGCCCTTAGCTTTTGCAAGCGAGGCGCAAAAAATAAACAAACTTGCCTTTGATTTGTACAAGTCGATGCAGTCTGAGAGCGAGGGTGAAAATCTGGTTTTTTCGCCCTATTATCTTTACAGGATTTTGGGAGATTTGCAGTTTTGCTTTGAAGGCGATTTAAGCGAGCAAATCGGCAAAGTTTTGCAAAATTCCGGCGCCGACAACCGAAACTTTTTGAAATCGCTTGAAAATAAAAATTATCTAAAGAGCGCCTCTTCTCTTTGGGCAAACTCTGGAAAAGCCTTGAACAAAGAGTTTCTAAAAGACGCGTCTGAAAAAATAGGCTTGGAAGTGCTTTGCGAAAATTGGAAAAACGAGGAGCCTTTGAGGGAAAAAATCTTTGCTTGGGTAAATTCAAGGAGCGACATTCTTGGCGATGATTGCGATACAGTGGCAAACTCTATGCTTCAAAAAATAAACTTAAGCGATGAAACTGCCGCCGTGCTTATGTCGATTTCAGGTTTTGATGCCGAATGGAAAGTTCGTTTTGACAAGGAAGAAACGGAGTTGGGAACCTTTCATTATGGGAAAAATCTTTCCGAAAAGGGCGAAGTTTACTTTATGCAACGGGAGGGAGCGGACATTAGCCTTACTTCAGGCGAGCATTTTGATTTCGCGTTAATTCCTTACAAGGGCAAGTCCTATTCAATGGTGTTTGCAAAACCAAAAGGTAATGTCAATCTAAGTGAACTCACGCAGGAGGAATTTGAAAAATCGCTGCTAGAGCTTGGCGAGCAACAGGCAAAAGGCAAGTCCAACAAGAAAATTTATTTGCCCAAATTTGATATAAAAAAATCCATTAATTACGCCCATCTTTTAAAGAAATTGGGGATTGATATTTCAGGCTTTTACGAGAGCAAAATATACCTCGAGAAAGATAAAAAGCTCAAAATAGACCAATTTTTAGACTTTACCCACATAGTAGTTGATGAACTATCTACAAAGGTGAGAAACATGGAAGTTATTGTGATGTATCTTTGTACGCCCGAAGTTTTAAAATTGGACGAACCCTTCATGTTTTTCATAGTCGAAAACAAAAGTGGAGCGATTATTTATATGGGCAGATTTTGCAAGCCCCAAACTATGGAAAAAAGGAACGTGGAGCCCTTCTTTGAAAGGCTATTTTAATACTTATTTATGTGAACTGATTTGTGCTTGAAAGCCGCAACTACAGTGGTAATCAGTGAATTAAATATTTAAAAAGCTTGACAAATATTAAATTAAAATTAAAGTCTAATACGGTTTGTGAAAGGAAGTTTGCATTATGCTTTCCTGTGCAATGCAGTTTGAGATTGGGTTTTTGAGCTTAATTGGGTTGCGTTTGTGTGGTTGAGTATGAGGCTTTTTTCACTTAAAATTTTACAAGGATTGCGACGATGAAAAGGATAGTATTTAATATTTATGCTGTGTTTTTACTTATACCTCTTACTTTTGCAAGTGAAGCGCAGAACATAAATAAATTTGCCTTCGAATTTTATAAATCTATGCAGGGCGAGCAAGAAGGCGAAAATTTAGTTTTTTCGCCCTATTATCTCTACAAAGTTTTGGGCGATTTGAAATTTTGCCTTGATGGGGAGATTAGTAAACAGATTGGGAAAGTTCTACAAAATTCGAACGTTGGAGGCTCTTCAGTCGAGTTGAAGGATAATGATGCATTAAAAAGTGCAACCTCTCTTTGGTTGGCAAGTTCCCAAGCCTTAAACGCTGGCTTTGTTAAGTATTCCTCAGAGACCTTAGCCTTAGATATATTTGGCGAAGATTTGCAAAATGCAGAATCCTTAAAAGAAAAAATCTTTGCTTGGGCAAAGTCCAAGCCGGACATACTTGGCAAAGATTGCGAAATGCTTAGAGATATAAGTTTTAGCGAAAATCTTGCCGCCGTGCTTTTGTCAATTTCGAGTTTTGATGCAAAGTGGAAGGTTCCCTTTGATAGAAGAAATACCAGAGCCAAAACATTTTTTTACGGCGAAGATTTGTCGCAAAAGGCAGAAATAGATTTTATGTACCGCTATAGCAGAGATATAGCTTATGAGCAGACTGAAACGTTCCAGTTGGCAAAAGTTCCATACGAGGGCGATAAGTATTCTATGGTATTTATAAAGCCGCGCCCCAGTGGAGATTTGAACACTATAGACGGCGATGTCTTTAGCAATCTATTGCAGATTTTGCGCGATAGTAAATTTACTTATGGCGAAATTCACCTCCCAAAATTCAGCATTAAAAAGTCGCTCGATTGCATATCTGCCTTAAAGAAAATGGGGATAGATTTTTCGCGGCCTGTGAAGGCAAAATTCTTCTCGTCGGATAAGTCTTGGCTTTTTTTGGGCAAGTTTTTCAGTAGCTGTCTTATAGAGCTTGACGAGGTCTCGACAAAGGTAAAATCTGTGAATTACGCCGATTTTGTTTGGGGAGGGGTGAGTTTAAACCTAAATTCGCCCTTTATGTTTTTTATAGTCGAAAACGAAAGCGGCGCGATTATATACATGGGCAAATTCTGCAAGCCCGAAGCCTCGCAAATTAAAGATGCTAAAAAATAGTGTATGAGCTTATGGAAAAATTTTTAAAGTTTGCATTGTCATGCTTGTATTGGTTTGCAGGCATATTTGCAGTATTTGCAATTCCAAATTTCATCTTTCCCTTATGCTTGTTATTGTCCGGGGAAACTCTGGAAAAGGGCAGGTATATGGACGATGAATTTTCTAGATTTATCGTAGATAGCTGCCTTGATTTTAATGATGTTTCAGAGTTAAACAGTAATATGGAGCAGCTTTTAGGCCTTTTAAATAAGGAAATTTCTCTTAAAGATATCGATGGCGGCAAATCTTTGAAAGCCTTAAATAAAGAGGCCTTATTGCTTGCGCTTTTTAGAATAAATAGGAGATATTTCTACCCAGTAGAAGGCGAATTTGCAAAGAGATTTTCTCTAACTTGCGGAGATTTCAAGGCGCAGATAGCCCTTGCTAAGCGCGATTCCGTAGTAGTAATTTCAGATTCAAATTTTGGCTTTTTAAGAGATGGGACATATGTCTCTTCAGAACTTTGCAATCTGTTAAACATGGAGTAGGTTTTCAATGAAAAGAATGATTAAAGTTTGCATCTTGTTGGAGCTTCTGCTTCTTGCTTTTCTGACATTTTATATACTATCAAACAATATTTCGCTCAAGTTGCGCTCCGCGGCCGCACTAGCCATAATAGATTCCATGTTTGAAAGTTCCACTTATAGCCTTTCCGAAAAAGATTTGCAAATTTTATCGCAAGACTTAAACGCAGCAAGGGGCTTAGATCTCTTTTACAGTTTCTCTAATGAATGTGAGGATTTTAGCTCTTATAAAAAACTGGATAAATCATCAAAAAACGCTCTTATTGCGGCTCTCTTAAAACTATCTATAAAAAGCCAAGAGATAGTACCTCCACTCATAGATTTGGGGCTTTCTCAAATGTTGGTGCCTTTAATAACTCTTGACGATATTATATATCTAAAAACATCGGAGGATTCGTCTCTCATTAAGCTAATACGCAAAGGCGATTATTTTAAAATAAATTTTAAAGACTGCGGCGAGCAAAATGCACTCTTAGATATATTCAAACATTTTGATTGCGATAATTCTTTTTATTCTCCTGAGTTGGCTGCGCTTCTTAACTCTTTGACATGCGAGGCGGAAAGTATCCAAACTCCGGAGTAAGTTAACTAAAATTTTTAATTTATACTTAGGCGAACTCTGTATGCTTTTAAGCTGAATTTTGCTTTAGGCTTAACTTAAGGAGGTATATGTGCTCTGCCGCGTTGCTTGAGTTTAATTCTATAAATGTTTCATAATAAATTTTAGGATTGTAAACAAAGCGAATGCGAATATGAAGGCAGTCATGAAGAACTTAAGTCAACTTCTAATGCGGCTTATTTCGCTATTTAGTTCGGTTATAATAATACCGCCTTTAATACCGTTTTTAATAGGCTTTATCCTAGAGTTGTCTTTCCTTCACCCGAAAGCGCAGTCGTTTGTATGCGGGGTTGAATGCGATTCACTTGTAACGTCGATTATGATGTTTACTTTTACTGTTTGCTTTTTGCTAATTTGCCTTACATTTCCGTATTTTGTGATTCTGGGGATTGTGGGCGATTTATTAAGTAGGCGCAAGGTGAAACATTTGCGGATATATTTATATTTAGCTTCTCTTATTTATTTTTTTATATATCCCTGCCATGTTCTTACCATAGATCAGTATTTTTGGGCTTTTATTTATGCTCTGATTGCTTGTGAACTAACGCTATTTGTTTTCTCCGAAAAATTTAACGCGCGCTACTTTTTTGCGATATTTTTACCGCCATTTTTATTGGTGCTTGCAACTCTTATTTTCTCTTTTTTCTCTTTTTGTATCTAATTGCTCATCCGATTTCGAGCACTTGAGGTGGGTTAGTTTATAGTTTTTAAAGTTTGAATTTATTATAAAAATTCTTTGCTTTTTTACTTAATTTGTTCAGCATGTAGGTGCTGAGCTTATTTGGGGTTTGCAACGCCTTAGTTTTGCGCCCGAAATTTGCGGCGATTTTTAAACTCAAATAAAGCTTTAGAATTTTTATGATTATTAACGCGATACAGAAATCAAACTCAATATACATTTACAGGGACAAGGGCGGGGTATTGGTTCGCGGTGGCTTTCTCGTGAGCTTTTCCTCGGCGAGCTATTCGTATGTGGCAAAGAAGGGCTCGCAGCTAATTTTTGTCTGCGATGAAAACGGGCGCAGAATTAAGAGCTTTAACGCGCCCAAGGCGGTAAACTCGGGCTTGGGCTGGTAGGTGGTCTCAAAAATCTTTCGCAGGTTTTCAAAATTTAAGAAATTGATTCTACTTGAGCGAGTCGAAGAATTTTTTTACTTTTTCAATGTAGGATCCTGCTTCTATTTCGGAGCTTGGGCGCCCTTGTAAACTCCGTATCTTCTCCTTGCTGATGGGTAAATTCGCCGCTATGTCGACGGGCGGAATACCCCCGTCATATTCGTAAATTCTGTGCGGGGGAAGGCGCCTATCTATAAATCTGTACATTCCTCCGTCGTATATATCGAATAGTCTTGCGGCTTCTTCGTCGCTTATTATTTTTTTTAGTTTAATAGTTGCGTTTGATATTGTTTCCAGCTTTCCCTTATTGTAGATTTGAAGCGTAAATTCGCTTTCATTTGTACTTCTTTTTTTCTCAATTCGCAATTCGGCCAGCTTTTCTCCCTTTAACGTGTGGTCGCTCGCAGATTTTATCTTTCCATCTTTTAAAGATATTATGTGTTTGAGTTTGCCGTCTGAGTAATCTATGTCACTGTTTGAGATATTTAGCTTAGCTTTTGCTTTTGCCGCTTGATTTTGCAAATCTTTTATAAATAAGTCGCCATTTTCCAGCGCGTGTAACAGAATATGAATGGGTGTTAGGGCTACAATTCTAGTTTCATTTGGGCGTATTGCTATAGTTCTTGTATCAAAAGGCATTATATCGGCGCAATAGTCGCCGGCCTTGTATATGGAGATTCCAAAATTTTTATCGTTGCGTTTTGAAAATGCTAGGGCTCCTGTTCGCGAAACTAAAACCCATATTTCGTGTTCTCTTACATTTCCATTTCCTGATTTTACAATGGGTTGAGGGTTGTTTATGCTGTACTCTATTTGGGATGGATAAAAATCCCGAGTTTTAGAGTTAATCAGAAAGACCTTGTTTTGAGCCGACAGTGTCAAAGTTAGGATGGCGAAGGCGAAGGTTATAGCGGAAATAATTTTCATAAGAGCCAAGCAATAAAAATGAAATTAAAAAGCAAACTGCGCTTATATATTGGAAAGTATCGAGCTCGTAAAGTTTTTATTGATATAAGAGTGGTTAGCTTTGTCGGAAATTTCTTCTTGAGCTTGCGGTATGTAGCCTTCTTTAGTGGGGCTTAAATGGCATTTAATTTTGCTACTGTAATTTGCACGCCAGCAAAAGTACTAAAGCGAATTTCTTGGTTTAGTGAAGGGTTCTTGTTTTTTTATAGTGAGAGCTTTTCTCTTGAGGACTGGCAAGATTTTAATCTAAGGTTCAGGTTTTACGACAAACGTACATGCGCTTATTCCAAAGATCTTACAAAGTCTTTAATCCTTTCCACATAGGCGGATTTGGGGGCGGATTTATTTTCGCTAGCGATTTCGTCTATCTTTACAATAGTCTTTACTTCCACAGTCGGCAGCAACTTTGCTTCCTCTATTGTAGGTATACCATTGTCGTATTCGTAAGAGTTGCTTATGCGCAAATCTACAAATTTAAACTTTCCCAAATCGTATGTATCAAATAGCTTTGCGGCTTCTTCGTCGCTTATTTCTTTTTTTAGCTTTATGGTAGAAACGATTTTGGCGGCAAGTTCTCCGTTTGGATCAAAGACTTTAGATACTATTTTTGAGGGGATTGCAGGGTCTTTTGCATCGCGCTCAATCGAGATTATCGAAAGCTTTTTAGCGTCTTTGGGCGTGTAAATGTTTATGGATTGGCAGAGATTGTCTTTTAAAGACACTACGCATTTTTCGGCGTTTGAGCTAAATTCAATCTCATTTTCGGATATTTTCAGTTCGGAGTTTTCCTCCAACTTCTTGAGGGTGTTGAAATACTCGATGAGCGAGTCTCGATTCTTAGATGGATCAAACATCAGTTCTGGTAAAATGAGCAGATATCTTCCAATTTCGCGTCTATTCACCAAAAAAATAGTATTTAAATCGGTAGCTATGGTGGCAAGGTAAGCGTCCTTCATTATGGTGACATCGGAATCTCCATCAATCGAGGAAATTATTATATTACCCTTGCTTAAAATAATTGCGCACTTTGAGCTTTGAACACTAATATCTTCTTTTGCAGGCAAATCTATGGAATTTGGAGTTTTATTGTGGTTAAAGCAGATCGTATTTTTTGACTCGTTAAAAAATGTAACTTGTCTGTCTATAACAAAGACTCTGTTTGGAGAGGCGGCCGCTAAATTTAGCGCAATAAAGCTAAAGGCAAGTGCGTAAAAAGCTTTCATGGCTAACAAAATTAAAGTGAAGTTTGTTAATATACTGGTGAATCATAAGTTGGCAAACTTACTTTGTAAATAAAAAACTTTGCAAAGCAAAAAAACTTCATATTTAGTATGTTACTTTAAACAAACTCAAAGTTAAACTACTATATGTATCGCCATATCTAAGTTCAATGCGTTTAAGTGCTTTTTGTTTATATAGGCAATCTTTTAAATTCTCGAAAATCCATGCTTTAAAAAAAATAAAAAATTTTGTAATAAAAGTGCGGGCTTATTCGTAGTAAAAGGTATGAGAGAAATTCTTTTTAGATTTTTGCTTGTTTTAATTTCCATTCTTGCAGCCTCATGCTCGCGCACTTCAGAGACGAGCGACGAGGTGGACAAGCGCGTTTTTAAGCTTCCCATAGAGCAAGTTAAAGAGCTTGCGGCTAATGGTGATTCAAGCGCAAAGTTTAGACTTTTATTAGAAAATAATTACACACTAAGCGAGGCCGAAAAACTAAAAATTCTAAGCGAGATCTATGAGAAAGATAAACACCTCGCTGCGGGCTATCAGCTTGCCACACTTACTCCCGACAGAACAAAGCGCGAGAAAATTTTAAAAGAAATTTCAGAAAGCGGCTCATCGCCCACGGCTCTGCTTGCAAAAACCACTATTCTTGCCTCAAAGCTAAATTCCGATTTTGGAGAAGATGCAAAGCAAGCCTACGACGAACTTTTAAACTTGGCAAAAGGCGGGGTTCAGCCCGCGGCGGCGGAACTTGCCTTTTTTATAAAGACAAACTTTAGCCAATTTAAAAATCCATCGGACTTTTACGAAGGCGCACTAATTGCCTACAAGACGCTCGCCGAAAAATCGGGTTTTGACGTAAAGTATTACAAGCTTTGCCAAGCAGAATTTCTCATAAGGCTCGGCAAGTGGAAGGATGCCGCAAAGCTTTTGCAACCGCTTGCAAAAGACTTTATGGCTCAGGGCAATTTTACAATGTGGCATTCGCTACTTAGCGGTTTAGAGGGCTACTTTTACGCCGAGGCAAAGGCCTGCGCACTGCTTGCCTACGCCTATGAAGAGGGGCTTGGAGTTCCAAAAGATGCAAAGAAGGCGAGTGAGTTGAGGGCAAAAGTTTACGCGCTTCAAAACGAAAAGTTTTGCAAAAATTTCTCATATAGCTTTGAGGAAAGCTACGGCGAGCGCGCCTACTTTTTGTGCGATAGCCCGCGCGAGGCAAAAATCTACAAGGACTGGGCGCGCGAGCTTGAGGCCTCGCGAACCGAGCGGCTGCGAAACTACAATTTAAAAGTCTCAAAGAAAATTGAGGAAGTCTCCAAAAAGCCGCTAGAGGAGCTTAAAAACGCAAGCGATGAAATCGGCAAGGTCGAGTACGCAAAGAAGCTATTGGACTTGGAAACTTTCGATAATATTGCTCTTAGAATCGGCAAGTACAACAAGGAAAAGTCGGCAGAGGCGCTTTCAATTTTAAAGGAGCTTGCAAAGCATGGAAGCCAATACGCAAACCTAACTTTGGCCGAACTTTACCAGGGGGGCAATTCCTGGAATCCGAGTTTTGCAATTTTAAATATGCCCGTGGATTTTGACGCCCAAAAGGCGAGCCATTACGCGCGAAGCGCGCTTTTGCTTGGCGGTGGAGAATATAAAACCTATTTTAACGCACGCGCCCAAAAATTGCTCGGAGACTTATCTTTATATAGGACTAATTCCATATCCTTTATGAGTATGGACGGCTACAGCGTTAAAAGTTCACGGAAGGATTTTGAAGATGCGCTTTTACACTACCGCATTGCAGCATTTTATGGAAGCGGCGAAGCGCTTGACAGAGTTGCAAAAATTTACGCAAACGGGATTCCAATCGGCATGGGTAAATACCTTGCAGAGCCAAACGAGCTTGCTTCATTTACATATTTAAAAGATTCGGCGGATTTGGGAAATCCGGACAATTTGGCGGTACTTATAAGGCGTCTCTACAGTAATAAAAAGCCGCGGGAAGATGTGGGCGAACTTGCGAAATACATCAAGCGCTTTCTCGATTCAAACGCAAGGCCCTCAATTGCACATGAAATAGCCGCAATATATGTGGAAAAAGGCTTAATAGAGGGCTATGAGCCCAAAGACGCAAAAAAGATAAGGGATTCTATTCCGAGAAGTTCCGCATGGTATATAGAAGCTCAATATTCAAGGGGACTATTTGCAAGTAAGGCCGGCAGAGAATATTGGAGCAATGTTAAAGCTAAGATTAAGACCGGGGAAAATACCAAATTTGCAAACTATTTTAAAAGCTTGGAGCAGACTCAGGAAAACAGGTTACTATTTGCAATTAGTTCGGTTATAGATTTTGGCGTGTTTGGGAAGAGCTACGATAAAAGTTTTAAGGTAGACGGAATTTCCCAATGGAAAAAACTTATAGCGGAGGGCTATCCTCCTGCAGTGCGCGCGGCTAATCTTTATATCGTTAAAAGGTACGCGAGCTATTCCTTCCTAATAGGATTTGATTATGTGTCGGCCGCTAAAAAATTAAAATTGCCCATAGCGATTGATTCCACAAGCGATACCGAAGCCAATATTGAGTACAATATTAAAAAATATGAAGAGACAAAAGACGACGCTTTTTTATATATGCTTTCTAATACATTTAATCCCAAGCTATATGAATTCATGTATAGATTTGGAAAAAATAACGACATGAGTCTTGAGTGCGCAATATATCTATTGCTAAAAGCCGATGCCGGCAAAAACCCGAAAGGCTTTGACGAACTTATTAGTTTTATAGAGAATTGTTCAAAGAGCAAATATGATGTAGGGAATATAAATGCTTTGCTTGCTTACGCCTATTCCGGATTCCCAAAGATGAGAAACGACCCTGCGCTCTTTGCGAAGTATTCTGCAAAAGCAGGGGAAAATTCAATCCACTTTAATGCAGACATGTTGAGGCGCGAAGATATTACGGAAAAAGGTGATCTAAACAGATTGTCGGCGTTTGCATATTCATTAGAGAAGTCCAATTCTGCTAGTGATGCCGCACCTGAAAATTTTGGTAAAGATTCCATTGAGGGTTTGCGAGCGGTGTATGAAAAAAATCCGGAGAATAAAAATCTGGCCTACCTGCTTGCGGAGGCGGAATTTAATAATAAAAATTACACAGAAGCTGAAAAATTATACGCAAAGCTCCACGAGGCTGACGTCAAGAATTTGAGATACGCGCTGCGCCTTGCTGAAATTTACTATTACGGACTTGGCGTAAAGCCCGACAGGGAGCTTGCTTTAAAATACTACAATATGCTATTTGACGAGCTAAAGCGCGATTGCACTGTCAAAGATGACAGATTAGTCTCAATTCACCGAGTTGTTTTTGACCCAATGATAAAAGTAGATATCAAGAATCCTTTAAGCCCTATTGGAGATGCTTTGCCTATCTTTTTTAATTCGATCTCGCTAAACTCTTCAGGTTATCCCAAAGTAAAAATTCCTCAGGAGTTGATATTAAAAAATATCGGAGATATGCCGATTAAAAATTTGTCTGTGCGAAGTTACGATATACTTGAATGGCTAAGTAAAAATAAGCAGGATAAATTGCGCGAAAAACTCGAGAAAAAATTTTTGGATGCCAAGGATAAAAATGTTATGAAGATTGTCGCAGTCAGAAACTTGAGCCTGAATACTCCGGAGGCAGACGCAAAGGCCTTTGAGCTGTTTAACGAGCTGTGGAAGGGCGGCGACAAATCCGTATTAAATATAATGGGCGCCTTGTATTTTGCGGGCAGGGGAGTTAAGCAAGATTATGGGAAGGCGAGGGAGATTTTTGAGTCGGGCATAGGTTTGACGCCCGAGATTTCTCAAGCCGCCTGTGTATGGCTTGCGCTCATGTACAAGGAGGGGTTCGGCGTGGAAAAGTCCGAGGAAAGCTCGGCTAAATATCTGCAACTTATATACAAAGTCGAGAATTCGATATACTATTCAGTTTCAGATATGGCAAAGAGGTTGATTTATGGCGGCAAAATGTATGGATATCCAGAGTCGCTTGATATTATACCAAAGTCGCCTGAACTTGGTGTCGAGTTATTGAAATACGCCTTTGAAAGTAATGCTATACGAAGTGGTAACTATGATGAAATAGAATATGCGAGAATCCTTGAAGAGGGCAAATATACAAAGCGCGACCTTCCCAAAGCCGCCGAATTTTACGAATCATACGCACGCTCGCAAACATATCACGATTACGCTGGCGGAGAGTATGTTACGTTTAGCGACGCAATGAGGGCTTTGAAAAGTTCGGGAAGCGAAAGCGACCTTAAAAAGGCCATTGCGCTCGCAAGTGAGTGGTTAAAAGATAAGCCCGATTCGATAAACGCAAAGCTTGAAATGGGGCTACTTAAAATGTTTGGAATTGCCTGCGAAAAAGACCCAAAGGCGGCCTTTAAATACATAACTGAAGCTACAAATTCAAGCCTCGGTAAAGATGCTAACTTGTGGCGCGCCTACGGGCTTTTGGCCTACTGCTACTTGGAGGGAATAGGCGTTCAAAAGTCGGAAGATAAGGCTCGCGAAATCGCTGAGGAAGTAGGCAAGATTAAAGGAAGAATACACTATCTGCCGGGAGTCGGTTTTGGTGATACAATGCTTGATTTAGCAAGTTGGTTTGTCGCTAGCAAGGAGCCTTGGGAAGTTGCCGGAAATCCCCTCTTGCCGCAAAGTAAAAACTGCGCCCTGTTCTGGCTAAATGAATATGAGCGCAAAGGAGACAAGGCCGAAGATGCGAATTACTCCAAAAGAGTTTATCAAAAGTTGATAGACTTTTACGAAAATCACAAGGAGCTTGCGGGGAATGATAAAATCGCAAAACTCAAAGAGAAAATAGGCAAATTCAATAATAAAGCTAAATAGTGGACGGGCGCACTGAAATAATATCGCGTTTGGTTGCGGAGCACTCGCGCAAGCTGATTGCGTACTCGCGCCTAATTTGCCGCGATCTCGAGCTTGCCCGCGACGCCGTGGCGGATACCTTCTACAAGCTTTGCGAGCTTGAAAGCATAGACGAGGAAAAGGCCGCGGCCTGGCTTTACAAGACTTGCAGAAATAGAACTATCGACATTCTAAGAAAGCGCAAGCCTTGCGCGGAACTTGACGAAGCGGAAATTTCAAAGCTTGCGGAGGAATCTGACAAGCCTGACGTTTTGCGAAGAGAAAAGCTGCTATTTCTCATCGCAAAGCTGCCGCCCATGCAGCGCGAGATTTTAATGCTGAGGTATTTTTCGGACTTAAAATATTCGGAAATCGCGCTTGCCTTGGGTGTGTCGCAGAGCTTTGTGGGAGTTGCGATAAGCCGGGCTTTGGAAACTTTAAAGAGGGATATGCAAAATGAAAAATGACTTGGAAAGCGAAATAAGGGAGGCTTTTGAGTTGCTTGGAAGTGCCGATTTAAAGCCCTCCCAGAAGGCGGAAATTTTGCGCTTGGCGAGTTTGGGGCGGGGCGGAATATCGCACGTATTTAAGTTTGCGCTTATTCCGCTTATTGCGGCGGCCTGCCTTTTTGCGGCACTGCTTCTGCCTCACTCAAATGAAGAGCAGGGAGGGGCGCATAGCGGCTTGCCTGAACTTGTTGTGGCGGAATCAAACCGCGACAGGCTCGTGTTACAAAACGGAGAGCTGAGATTAAAAAGCGACGCCGACTGGCGCTGGGACGAGCGCACGGAAACCCTAATTGCAAGCGTGCGCGCCATTGAATATTTTCGCGGCAGGGAGGGCTACGATGCAGTCTTAGTAATATCAAAGAAAGCCAATGAGGAATGCGGAGATGTAGAAAATTAAAATCCTTTATTCAAATCCTTAGCTATTTAAAAATTTGAATCCGCAAATTTTATTTCGCATAGTCCTCTTAACTTAAGCCGCCAAATTCGGGCGGCTTATTTTTTTGTTTTGATGAGGTCTTATCGCTCCCAATTCTTATTTTTTGGCTCAAACTAAATCTAAGATTTGCGGCGGAGTGCCTTTTATAGCGCCTGAAAGTTGCGGGCGGATTTGCGCATTTGTAAGAGCATTTGCCATTTGCCTCTGGGCTTGCATTACAATCGGTCAAATCTTAAAAGCGCACGCCCGCGTGTATGTAAAATACGGCGGCCGCATCGACGTCTATGTCTTCGGCGGATACCGAGTTTGACCTAAAGCCAAGCTCGCGCCCAAAGTTGCCGCCAACGCTTGCCGATATGTAGGCAAATTCTGAAAAATTGTAATTCGCGCCAATCGTAAATTCGTAGCTTGAATCGCAAAAGGAGCGCTTAACGTTTCCGCGCTCGTGTATCCTAAAGTATGAATTTTTGTATTCGCCGCTCGCATTCAAAGTGAGAGTGCCGTCCTTAAAAACGTCCCATACAAGCGCGACACCCTCGAACACGCGAAGGCTTAGCGAGTCGTTTATTTTCCAATTTAAAAAGCCTGCGGGCAGGGGAAGCCAAGTGTTGTCGAGGCGCGAGTATGCCGCCATGCCAAGCCCCACTTGCAGGTTCTCGCTAAATGCGTAGCTTGCGCCCGCGCCGAATAGCCCATGCATGCCGTCCATAAGTTTTGCCTCTTTGGCGGCGGCGCTCGAAGTTGAAACTATTGCAAAGGCGCCCCACCTATCTGAAATTCTGCCCGTGTAAAAGGCTCTAAAAAATACTTTGTTTGTGTCGGAAAAATTAAAGTAATCCGAGCTAAAATCGTAGTTTAAGTAGGAGTAGCCGATGTTGAAAGTAAAGGCGTGGCGGTCTTTTGCGGCCTCAAATTTTAGCGTTCCGCTTGCGCCGTAATTTGAGAGCGTGCCGCTTGAACCGTAGCCGTGGACATCGGCGGGCGTTAAGAACTCTCCGTTTGAATCAAATGAAAACCCCGCATGCCAGTCGGAGGCTATCTGGCTAAAAAAGCTTGAGCCAGACACTTGGGCTAGTGCGGCAATGGGAGCGACAAAAATCGCAGCGAGCGTTAAAATCTTTCTCATAGGCGTAAAATCTTGCGATTTAATATCGCAATTTCAATGTTCTATTTTACTGGAATTTTCGGAGAATTTTTGCGATCTTAAAACTTCTTATTATGAAACTTGAGAGCATAACGGTTTACTGCGGTTCGGCAAGCGGTAAAAATCCGGCATTTGCCGCCGCTGCGCGAGATTTGGGCGCGGAAATTGCAAGGCGAAAAATTCGCCTAATCTACGGCGCGGGCTCGCGCGGGCTTATGGGCATTTTGGCGGATTCTGCGCTTGAAGGCGGCGGCGAGGTAATAGGTGTGGTGCCGCGCCAGTTCGTGCCGGAAGTTGTGCATGATGGGCTTAGTGATATAATCTACACAGATTCTATCTCGGAGCGCAAACGCCTGATGTCCGAGCTTGGCGATGCGCACATAGCGCTTGCCGGGGGCATTGGAACTCTGGACGAAATAAGCGAGGCCCTCCAGCTTTTGCAGCTTCGCGAAACTTCAAATCCCTGCGGCTTTCTAAATACCGCAAATTTCTACGACCGCCTGTTTGACTTTTTCGACTGCGCTATGCGCGAGGGCTTCTTAAGCGAAGCACATCGCAAAATGGTCATTAGCGACGACACTCCCTGCGGCTTAATTGAAAAACTTTTAGCATACAAGCCCGATTTCGACTGCCCTTTTTGGAAAAGAAATAGCTAAGCTACAGACGTCTAAATCGTCCGCTCTATGGCCTATTTTAATCTGTATGCTCACTTGCTCGTGCACCTAAAATTTATAGAGCAAGGCACAGTGTTTTAATATGCAAAATTTGCAGAATTAACCCCCCTTCTTAAATTCCGCTAAACATCTCAAATTTCGCAAAAAAAAGCTCCGAGCGCAAAGCTCGGAGCCCCTTTTAAATCTGCTTTCACTACTTGATGGACTCTAGCAAGATCTCCATCATCTTTTTTGCAGCTTCCGGAATTACGGTTCCGGGGCCGAATATTGCGCTTGCTCCGTGCTCGTATAGGAACTCGTAATCCTGAACGGGGATAACGCCGCCGGCAACAACTATGATGTCCTCTCTGCCGAGCTTCTTTAGCTCTTCGACAAGTGCGGGCAGTAGCGTTTTGTGGCCTGCCGCAAGCGAACTCATTGCAACGATGTGCACGTCGTTTTCAACCGCCATTTTCGCAGTTTCTTCCGGAGTCTGGAAGAGGGGGCCGATATCGACGTCAAAGCCCATATCCGCATAGGCTGTCGAAACAACCTTCGCGCCCCTATCGTGACCGTCCTGACCCATCTTTGCGACGAGCAAGCGGGGCCTGCGCCCTTCCTTGGCCTCGAATTCCTTTATCATCTTTGCCACTTCGTCGATAGTCTCCATATTCGCGCCGTCCTTCTTGAATTCCTTTTCGTAAACGCCGCTAATTGAGCGTATTACTGCCTTGTATCTGCCAAAGACCTTCTCGCAAGCTTCGGATATTTCGCCCAAAGATGCGCGGGCCTTTGCAGCTTCAACGCTGAGCTCTAGCAAGTTGCCCTCGCCCGAGGCCGCAACCTTTGTAATCTCGTCAAGTATCTGGCGAACCTTGGCGTTGTCGCGCGTCTCGCGCAACTTCTTGAGCTTCTTGATTTGAGCTTCGCGCACTGCCGTATTGTCGATTGCAAGAATATCAAGGGGCTCTTCGTGCTCAAGCCTGTACTTGTTAAGCCCTACAATTGTCTCGCGGCCGCTGTCAATTCTCGCCTGGCGGCGGGCTGAAGCTTCCTCAATTCTGAGTTTCGGCAAACCTGCCTCTATGGCCTTTGTCATGCCGCCGTGCTTTTCGACCTCCTGAATGTGGCCCCATGCGCGCTGGCAAAGGGCGTCGGTGAGGCTCTCCAAGTAGTATGAGCCGCCCCATGGGTCTATTACGCGGCAGATGCCCGTTTCGTCCTGCAAGTAGAGCTGCGTGTTGCGGGCTATGCGCGCCGAGAAATCCGTGGGAAGCGCAATGGCCTCGTCCAGCGCATTTGTGTGCAAGCTCTGCGTGTGCCCAAGTGCCGCGCCCATTGCCTCTATGCAAGTGCGAGCCACGTTATTGTACGGATCCTGCTCCGTGAGCGACCAGCCGCTAGTTTGCGAGTGCGTTCTAAGAGCCAAGCTCTTTGGATTCTTCGGGTCAAACTGCTTTACGATTTTTGCCCAGAGCATGCGAGCCGCACGCATCTTTGCAACTTCCATGAAGTAATTTTTGCCTATCGCCCAGAAGAAGCTCAAACGCGGTGCAAAATCATCGACATGCAAGCCTGCCTTTACGCCCTGGCGCAAGTATTCGAGACCGTCTGCCAATGTGTAGGCCATTTCCAAGTCGGCGGTAGCTCCAGCCTCCTGCATGTGGTAGCCGGAAATAGATATGCTGTTAAATTTCGGCATATTCTTTGAAGTGTAGGCGAAGATGTCGCCTATTATCTTCATTGAGGGCGTCGGCGGATAAATGTAGGTGTTGCGAACCATGAACTCCTTCAAAATGTCGTTCTGAATGGTTCCCGTAAGCTGTTCCAGTTTGCAGCCCTGCTCGAGGCCGGCAACGATGTAGAAGGCCAAAATCGGCAATACCGCGCCGTTCATGGTCATCGAAACCGAAACCTGAGAAAGCGGAATCTGGTCAAACAAAACCTGCATATCTAGTATGGAGTCAACCGCAACGCCAGCCTTGCCGACATCGCCGATTACTCGCGGGTGGTCGGAGTCGTAACCTCGGTGTGTGGCCAAGTCAAAAGCTATCGAAAGCCCCTTCTGACCAGCCGCCAAATTCCTGCGGTAAAATGCGTTTGACTCTTCCGCCGTAGAGAAGCCCGCGTACTGGCGAACAGTCCATGGGCGAACGACGTACATCGTGGCATAGGGGCCTCTCAGATAGGGGGCCAGACCCGCCGTGTAGCCAAGGTGCTCCATATCTTTGTAGGCCTCCGCCGTGTATAGCGGATCCACCTCAACTTGCTCCATTGTTTCGGTAACAAGCTGGTCGAGCGTCTTGTTCGTCTTCTTTTCTATAGCCTCTTGCCACTCTTTGCGCGAGGTCTTATTCGGCTCGTAAACAAAGGGTACTTTTGTAAAATCAGGATTTTTACTCATCTTTAAATTCTCCCATTCTTATTGTTAGAGCACTCCCAAAACCGTGAGAAACTGCTTTAGTGTTTCGTAATTGTTGCTCTTTATGCTGATATCGCCGTCGAGCCCCGCAGCCTTGTAGGCTTCAGCAAACTCTGGGGCGGGAACGCCAGCCAATAGAACCGTGGAATCCTTAACCGCCTCTTTGAGCGCCTTGGCGACAGCCGGTACCAATTCGGGATAGGTGGCGTCTGTCGAGCAGATTACTGCGTACTTTGCGCCGGAATCCGCAAAGGCCTTTGCAGCAGCTTCCGCCGAGTCAAAGCCCTTCGGATATATTACGTCAAAGCCGCCAACTTGGAAGAAGCCGCGTATAAAGTCGGCCCTCGCCTTATGCTGCACAAGCGGCCCCATTGTGGCTAGGAAAATCTTGGGGGCTGCCCCGGTCTTTTCCTTAAAGGCCTGGCTTGCGTTTCTCAAAGCCTCAAAGTGTTCGATTGCCCTGTGAATGTTTAGGGGCTTTACGCTGGGCTTTTCAGCGCACTTGCAAGTGCACATTTCCTCACACAAATTCTGGACGCTAGCTCCGGATTTTGCAGCGCTAGCCATTGCCTTTAATAGAGCCTCTCCGGACATTCCCTTGAAGTTTGCGTCAACTATCTTGCGCTTGTCCGAAACTTCCTTTGCGCGCTTTGCCGAAAATTCGGCGCACTTGCACTCGCCTTTTTCAAGCGGTTTTTCCGCGAGGTTTGCGTAGGAGTTTGTTCCGACAACAACGCTTCTTCTGGTGTCGTAAAGCTTCTTTCTGCCCTGGCTTGTGGCTTCTATTGCATCTTGCACAAAACCCGATTTGAGGGCCTCTATTATACCGCCCTTTTCTTCGATTGCCGAGAAGAATTCCCAAGCTTTCTGGGCTATTGCAAGCGTCAGATTTTCCACAAAGTAGGAACCGCCGGCAGGATCGACCACGTCGCAGAGGTTGCACTCTTGCTGGAGTATTATCTGTTGGTTTCTAGCAATGCGCATAGAAAATTCGTCGGGCTTTCTTACTATTTCATCAAATGGCGCGACGGTCATCGATTCTACGCCGCCCAAAACACCCGCAAATGCCTCGGTTGTCGTGCGGAGCATATTTACATAGGGGTCGAACACGGTCTTGTTGAACCTTGTTGTGCGCGCCGAAATTCTCATTTTGCGGGACTGGGCGTTGCCGCCGAACTCTTCAACAATCCTCGACCAGACGGCGCGAGCGGCCCTTATTTTTGCAATTTCAGTAAAGAAGTTTGAGCCCAATGAGAGGCGGAAGCGGATTAGGGGGGCTACGGTGTCGATGTCCATACCCTTTTCAAGCATTGCCCTTATGTAGGCTACGGCCGTTGCAAAGGCGGCGCCCAATTCCTCGACGGCGCTTGCGCCGGATTCGGAGTAGCAGAGGGTGTTTACGCCGATAGAACCCATTGAGGGCTGATTCTTTGCGTTGTAGTCGCTAACTGCAAACATTCTCTCAAATGCGCACTTAAGTGTGCAGCCCAACTTGCCCTTTGCAGCGAGTTCGCCAATTGGGTCAAAATAGAAACCGCCCGAGAGCTTCTTGTCGCCCGCGATGTCGTAGAGCATAGCTGCAATCGCCGGAGTTGCAATGCCCGCAAATACGTTCAATTGCACTGCTCCTAGCTCTACATCTTTAAGAGCCTCTTTAAGCTCAGATTCAAGCGATACGCTCAGGCCGCCCTTGCCGACCTTTGAAGAGTCGGAAGCATCGGCGTCTAGCCCCTCGCAGGTGCGCTCGTCAAATTCAAGCTCGATTGAGGTTTGCCCCTTGTTGAGAGCGTCTAGAACCTTTGCATTGAAGTCGGAAGCTTCGCTTGCATACACGCTTTGCGAAATTTCCCACGGGGTTGCCTTGTAGCCTGATGCGTCTATGCCGCGGACATAGTTGCCAAAACCCGGCATAGAGGGCTCGACTGCCACGTCGGATTGGTTGTAAATCGGCTGCAATACGATTCCTTCCGGCGTTTTTGTCAGCATTTTTTTATCAAACGGAGCTCCCTTCAAGAGGGCCTCCGCACCCTTTTTCCAATCTTCGTAGCTTGGAATGGGGAATTCGGTGAACAACTTTTCTTTACTCATATCTTTCGCTTTTTATGTAAACAACAAGCAAATCGCAAAGCTCAAACCGGATTTGCGATTTCAAATTCAAAAATGTATTCGGGTAGCATGTAGCTTGCTATGGCGCAAAGAGTGCCCCTTGCCTCCGTTGCGAGGGCGGCGGCAGATTCTCTTTTATGCTCAGTGGCTTTCATAGCAAATAAGAGTCCAAATTTTTATCCTTATCGGGCAGAAACAAACACCCTAAGTCTCCAGACCTT
Source organism: uncultured Opitutales bacterium (assembly GCA_900552245.1). Classification (GTDB taxonomy): domain Bacteria; phylum Verrucomicrobiota; class Verrucomicrobiia; order Opitutales; family Intestinicryptomonadaceae; genus Intestinicryptomonas. Next base: position 28,544 of record URYY01000008.1, read on the forward strand.
ACTCAATATAGCGTAAAGGTCAAACATTTTGAGAAAAAAATTTAGTTCCGCACTCGGCATTGCACAAGGTTTTGACTTTAAACTTTTGGCGATGTTGAAAGAGTTGCTCATTTTTTTAATAATTTTATTGAAAAATATGAAGAAAATTGAGATATTTATACTCAATTTAGGGTTTGTCGCCGAATGATAAGTCGTACAGGTTTATGAGATAGGCGATTGCGGCAAACTTATGTGTGCGCGGAATTTGTAAAAGCAGAGGGCGCGGATTCCGCGTTTTTGCGTTTTGCCTAAAAGGCTTGGCGCAATCAGGGTAAATCAAAGATAGCAAGGCCCTCTCAGACAATACATATCATGGAAGAAAACAATCAAAATAGCGGCGAAAATTTGCAGGCATCTTGCCCATCGTGCGCCGCGGAAGAGCAAAAAGAGCAGTCAGTAGAAGTTCAGGAGAGCGCAACGCAGGAAGTTCAAAGGGTTCACAAGCACAATGGCCGCAATAAGCGCGGCGTTTCCAAGGCCCAGTCTGCAGCTCAAACAGCAGTTTGCGGCGAGTTACAAGACGTCTCCGACTTCAAGGAAAAGTTGAGTGGTTCCCATCTGAAGGGTTACGATAGCGAAAACTCGGAAGAGGCATCTCAGGCGTGCGAGTGTTCGTGCCAGCAGGGCGAAAAACCGGTTCAGGGCCGTGAGCGCAGAGAGCGCAAGAGCCGTCAGGACAGGCGCCCAAAGTTCGACAACGAAAACTCCGAGGAGCAGAAGCCACAGAGAGAGGGCCCCGCTTTTGAAAAGCCCTCATTTAAATCTAGGGCAGTTGAAGTTGCGCTTGATAGCAAGGACTTTGCCGCAAAGCAACAGTGCGAGCAGAAGTGCGATTTCGTATCTTCAGTTACTGTAGAGGAGCCCAAGGTAGGTGTTATTGCGCGCATAAAGAGAATGTTCTCCGGAATATTTGGCAAAAGCGAGCAAAACGGTGCAAAGTTCAAGAAAAACCGCAAGGATTGGAAGGGCAAGAAGGGCGATAAAAACCGCCAGTTCAGCAACTCTAAGAATTCGGATTTCAAGGGCCGAAAGAACTATCGCCACGGCGGCAAGCGCTACGATAAAAACTTCAAGCAGCCGCGCCGCGAAAATAGCGCCGGCGGCAATCGCCAGTCCGACAAAGCCTAAGGATTCTAGATGGACTCCATGCGTATAAGAGGGGGCGGCTGCTTGAAGTTTTTATCGTAGCGCTTGCCG